>JAOPZA010000049.1 GCA_025964325.1 Conexibacter sp. | reverse complement strand
CGCGTCGCGGTCAGCGGGCGCGACGCCGAGCGCGCCGAGGAGGCGGCGGCGTCGCTCGGGGGCGGCGCGCTCGGGCTGCGGATGGACGTGCGCGACGAGGCCGACATCGCCGACGCCGTCGCGGAGGCGTGGACGCGCCTCGGCCGGATCGACGTGCTCGTCAACAACGCCGGCATCGGCATGCGGACCGTCAACCCGCGCTTCCTGACCGAGCCGCAGCCGTTCTGGGAGGTCTCTCCGGACGGCTTCCGCGCCGTCATCGAGACGAACCTGACGGGCTATTTCCTCGTCGCGCGGGAGCTCGTCCCGCGGATGCTCGCGGCCGGCGGTGGGCGGGTCGTGAACGTGACGATGAACCACGCCACGATGAGCCGCCGCGGCTTCGTCCCCTACGGGCCGTCGCGCGCCGGCGCGGAGGCGCTCTCCCGCATCATGGCGGCGGACCTCGCCGGTACGTCGGTGACGGTCAACCTGCTGCTGCCGGGCGCCCTGGCGCTGACCGGGATGGTGCCCGAGCAGGAGCTGACCGACGAGCTGCGCGCCCACGCCATCGACGCGGACGTGATGGGGCCGCCGGCCGTCTGGCTGGCTTCGCCGGCCGCCGCCGGCGTACACGACGAGCGGATCGTCGCGGTCGAGTTCGACGACTGGCTGGCGCGCCGGCGCGACCGGGTCTAGGACGTGCTCGTCGAGCCGGCGCCGCGCGTGGCGTCGTCGAGCGCGGCGAGCGCCTGCTCGAGCGTCAGCGGCCCCGCGGCCGGCGAACGAGCTCCGCCCTCGACGTAGAAGGTCGGGGTCCCCCGCGCGCCGCTGCGCCGGGCGCTGTCGAGGTCGGCCTGGACGGCGGGGGCGTGGACGTGGTGGCGCAGATCCTCGCCGAAGCGCTCGAGGTCGAGCCCGAGCGCCCGCGCGTGGTCGACCAGCTCGCCCGGGTCGAGGTCGCCGTCGGCCGCCATCAGCCGGTCGTGCAGCTCCCAGAAGCGACCCTGCGCGCCCGCTGCCTGGGCCGCCTCGGCGGCGAGCGGCGCGTGTGGGTGCGCGTCCTCGAGCGGCAGGTGGCGGAAGACGTAGCGCAGCCGCTCGCCATGCCGCGCCCGCGCCCGCTCGACGGCGGCCGCCGCGGCGCTCGTGTGGGGGCAGGCGTAGTCGCCGTACTCGACCAGCGCGAGCGGGGCGTCGCGCCGGCCGCGGATGTGGTCGAGGCGCGCGTCGACCGGCGGCCGCAACCGCGGCGGCTGGGCCGCGTCGGCCGCCGGCGAGCGCGTCCGGGCGCGGCGCAGCAGCCCCCAGCCGACGGAGGCGGCCAGCACCGAGGCGACCAGCACCCCGACCTTCGCCTCGTCGCGGAGGCGCTCGTCGTCGAACGCCAGCTCGGCGATGAAGAGCGAGACGGTGAAGCCGATCCCCGCGAGTGCGGAGGCGCCCGGCAGGTGGCGGCGCTCGAAGCCGGCGGGCAGCGGCCCGACCCGCAGCCGCACCGCGGCGGCCGTCGCGACCCAGACGCCGAGCGCCTTGCCGAGCACGAGCCCGGCGATCACGCCGAGCGTGATCGGCGAGCGCAGCGCGTGGGAGAGCGTGTCGCCGGTCAGCGGGACGCCGGCGTTCGCGAGCGCGAAGAGCGGGATCACGAGATAGCTCGTGAACGGGTGCAGCGCCTCCTGGAAGCGCTCGTTGGGGGAGACGGTGCGGCTCACCTCGAGCGTCGCGGCGCGGCCGCGCGCGGCGGTCGGCGCGCGCCGGAAGACCCGCGCGAAGCTGGCCGCGCGCTCGATGTCGGTTCGTCTCGGCGGGTGCGCGGCGACCATCGCGCCGAGCACGACGCCGGCGATCGTGGGGTGCACGCCCGACTCGAGCGTCGCGACCCACAGCGCCAGGCCGGCGACGAAATACGTCGGTCCGTTCCACTCCCACAGGCGGCGCGCGAGCGCGATCGCCGCGAGGATCCCGGCCGCCGCGGCGAGGGCGGCGAGGTCGATGCCGGACGTGTAGACGACGGCGATCACGACGATCGCGCCGATGTCGTCGACGATCGCGAGCGTCAGCAGGAAGAGCCGCACGCCGGCCGGGATGCGCGGCCCGAGCAGCGCGAGCGCCCCGAGCACGAACGCGATGTCGGTCGCCATCACGATCCCCCAGCCGTGCGCGCCGGCGCCGCCGGCGTTGACGGACGCGTAGATCAGCGCGGGCACGACCATGCCGGCGAGTGCGGCGATCGCGGGCACCGCCGCCGCGCGCCGGTCGCGCAGCTCGCCGATTCCCAGCTCGCGCCGGATCTCCAACCCGATCACGAAGAAGAAGAGCGCCATCAACCCGTCGTCGATCCAGTGGCGCAGATCCTCGTCGATCCGCGCGCCGGCGAGGTCGATCGTCAGGTGCGCCGACCAGACGTCGGCGTAGGCGCCCTTCAGCGGCGAGTTCGCCCACACGAGCGCGACGATCGTCGCCGCCAGCAGCAGGCCGGCGCTCCCGCTCTCGGTCGCGAGGAACTGCCGCAGCGAGCGGGCGGTCGGATCGGGCCAGGCCGTCTGGCCCGCGCTGGCTGCGACGGGGTCCTGCGAAGGCTGGTCGGTGGGGGCCATCGCGCTCCGGGGTGGACGACGAGTGTCGCCGACCAGACTTCCCGGCACACCTGAGGGTTCAGTTTACGGGCTGACGGCGGCCGTGCCAGGACCGTGCCCAACGCGTAGAGTTCCGCCTCGTCCCCGCGGCGTCAGCCGCGAGCGCCAGGAACTCCGCCATGACCGCGAACGAAAGCCCCACGTCGGCCGGCGCTGCGCCGTTCTCGATCGACGCCGCGCGCGACGGCGACGTCTACCGGCTGCGGCTCCTCGGCGAGTTCGACATCGGCGGGATGGATGCCGCGCAGGCGGCGCTCGCGGCCGCGCTCGCGAGCGGCAGCCCGCGCCTCGTGGTCGACCTCTCCGGCCTCTCCTTCATCGACTCGAGCGGTCTGCGGCTCGTCATCGGCGCGCGCACGCGCTGCGAGGAGCGCGGGATCGAGCTGTCGATCCGCCGCGGCGGGCCGGCCGTCCAGCGCATCTTCGAAGTGACGCGACTCGAGCGGCTGCTGCCGTTCGAGGACGCCTGACCGGGACGCGCTTCGCCTGACTGCGATGCTCTCGGAGTGAGCGAGCGCGCGCAGGTCGAGCGGACGGACGTCGACGGCGTCGTCGCCGTGCGCCTCGTGGCCGCCACGTCGCCGCTGTCGGCGACCTTCGTCCCGGGCGCCGGGATGGTCGGCGTCTCGCTGCGCGACGGCGACGACGAGCTGCTGGGCCAGCGCGGCCACCTCGCCGCCTACGTCCGCGACGGCAAGACGATGGGCATCCCGCTGCTCCACCCGTGGGCCAACCGCCTTGCCGGCGACGCGTATCGCGCGGGCGGCGCGGGCGGCGAGCTGGTCGAGCTGAAGGCCGACGCGCCGTACCTGCGACGCGACCCGCAGGGCCTGCCGATCCACGGCCTGCTGGCCGCCTCGCCGTTCTGGGCGCTCGAGCCGGCCGGCGACGGCTCCGACGCCGACGGCGCGCCGGTCGACCTCGCCGCGACGCTCGACTTCGGCGCACACCCCGAGCTGCTCGCCTCGTTCCCGTTCCCCCATCGCCTGCGGCTCGCGATCGCGCTGCGCGAGCGCACCCTGACGCTGCGCACGACGCTGACCGCGACGGGCGTCGTCGCGGTCCCCGTCTCGTTCGGCTTCCATCCCTATCTGCAGCTGCCCGGCGTCCCGCGAGAGGCGTGGCGCGTCGAGCTGCCGGCGATGGAGCACCTGCGGATGGATCCGCGCGGCATCCCGACCGGCGAGCGCGAGCCGGTCGCGGCGACCGCGCTGACGCTCGGCACCCGCGCCTTCGACGACGGCTACGTCGGCGTCGAGCCGGACGCCCGCTTCTCGCTCGCGGGCGGCGGTCGCCGCCTCACCGTTCGCTTCGAGCACGGCTACGCGGCGGCCCAGGTGTTCGCCCCGCCGGGCGAGGAGCTGATCGCGATCGAGCCGATGACCGCGCCCGCCAACGCGCTCGTGAGCGGCGACGGACTCGCCTCCGTCGCGCCGGGCCGGTCGTTCACCGCGAGCTTCTCGATCACCGTCGCCCCCGATCTGCGGCCCGGTTGAGGAGGACAGGTTTGCACCCCTATGAGGCGCGCAAACCTGCTCTCATCGATCGCGGGCGCTGATGCCGGGCGGCGCCGAACCGCCGACCGCTCATCGCCTCGGCACGCTGGGGCGCTGGTGCCGCGCGTAGCGGGCGGCGCCGAGCAGCGCGGTGCGGTCGTTGACGATCACGTGGATCGGGATCCGCTCGAGCAGCGGGGCGAAGCGTCCCTTGTCGGTGAAGGCGGCGAGGAAGCCGCCCTCGCGCAGCTGCGGCAGGATCCGCGGCGCGATCCCGCCGCCGAGGTAGACGCCGCCGGTCGCCAGCAGCTTGAGCGCGAGGTTGCCGGCCTCGGCGCCGTAGATCGAGACCATCAGCGCGAGCGCCTGCTGGCAGACCTCGTCGCGGCAGGCGACCGCGGCCTCGCCGATCGCGGCGGCTCCCTCGCCGCGGGCGAGCGCCTCCGTCAGCCAGGTCGGCTCGCCGGTGCCGCTGCGCGCGCGCAGGAAGCGGTAGACGTTGACGAGGCCGATGCCCGAGCAGACGTGCTCGTAGCTGACGTGCGCGCCGTCGCGGGCGAGGAAGCGCAGCAGCTCGATCTCGAGCTCGGTGCGGGGCGCGAAGTCGCAATGGCCGCCCTCGCTCGCGAAGGCGTCGTAGCGCTCGCCGTCCCAGTAGAGGCCGGCCTCGCCGAGCCCCGTACCGGCCGAGATCACGGCCGCGTTGCCGCCGACGGAGGGGTCGCCGGGGTTGAGCGTGACGAGGTCCTCCGGGGCCAGCTCCGCGATCCCGTAGGCGTTCGCGTAGAGGTCGTTGACGAGGTCGACCGAGGCGAGGCCGAGCACGTCCGCGAGCTGCGCCGCGTCGACCGGCCAGGCCAGGTTCGTCGTCTTCGCGCGGCCGCCGCTGACGGGACCGGCGACGGCGAAGCCGGCGCCGTCGATCGACGCCGCGCGATCAGCGAGGAACGCCTGGAGCACCTCGACGAGGCCGGCGTGCTCGCCGCTGGCGTAGGTCTCGGAGGCGACCGGCACGTGCGGATCGGCGTCGAAGAGGGCGAGCCGCGTGTGCGTGCCGCCGATGTCGCCCGCCAGGATCATGCGCCTCACACGCTAACGCGAGCGCCGCGGAGGCGTGTGTTCGCGCCCGCATCGGCGGCCGCGAGAGAAAATCATTGCTCGTGCATAGACTTACGCTGTGCTTAGAGCGAGACAGCGATCGGCCGCCGCCTCCGACCCCGAGGGGCGCGGCTCGAGCCCGCCGCTGCCCGCCGGCTTCGAGCCGCGCAAGCTGGCACTGCGCGCGCTGCAGGTGATCGTGCTGCTGACGGTCGTCGTGCTGGTCGCGCTGCTCGCGCCCGGCCTCGGCCAGGTGCGCGACCACATCGGCGACGCACGTCCCGGCTGGCTCGTCGTCGCCGTCGCCCTCGAGGCGCTCTCGTGCTTCTCCTACGTGCTGCTCTTCCGTGCCGTCTTCTGCCGCGAGATGTCGTGGAAGACGAGCATGCAGATCGGCTGGGCCGAGCTCGGCGTCGGCTCGATCGTGCCGGCCAGCGGCGCCGCGGGACTGGCGCTCGGGGCGTGGGCGCTGATCCAGGGCGGCATGGCCGCCGACCGCGTCGCGCGCCGCTCGGTCGCCTTCTTCCTGATCAAGGGCTCGGTCAACTTCGTCGCGGTCGCCGTCGTCGGCGTGCTGATGGCGATCGGCGTCGGACCGCACCGCTCGCTCTGGCTGACGGCCTTCCCGGCCGCGCTGTCGGTGCTCGTGATCGCGGCCGTCGTCGCGCTCCCGAAGCTCGGCGAGGGCACCGCGCCCGGACCCGAGGCCGGCAAGGTGCGGCGTGGCATCGCCGCCGCCCGCGGCAGCATCGTCCAGGGAACGCGCGAGGCGGGGCAGATCCTGCGCCGCGGCGATCCGCTCGCGATCGCCGGCGCGCTCGGCTACTGGGTCTGGGACAACGCCGTGCTGTGGGCGACCTTCCACGCCTTCGGCGCCTCGCCGCCGCTGACGGTGATCCTGATGGCCTACCTGATCGGCCAGCTCGGCGGCCTGCTGCCGATCCCCGGCGGCATCGGCGGCATCGACGGCGGACTGATCGGCACGTTCATCGTCTTCGGCGCCCCCGCCGCGATCACCGCGCTCGCCGTGCTGACATACCGCATCATCCTGTTCTGGCTTCCGCTGGTCGGCGGGGCGATCGCCTTCGTCTCGCTGCGACGCGACCTCGCGCGCGACGAGCAGGCCGTCTTCGCGCACTGCTGACGCGCGGCCGCTGAGCGGCGCGCTCGCGAGGCGCAACGAGCAACCTCGACGACGTGACGAGCGCCCCGTTTGCACGGGGCGCTCGTCGTAGGCGAGCGCGTCCTGCGCGGAGGCGTCAGAGGCGCGGGTCACTTCGCCATCGCCGGCCGCTCGGTCTCGACGGCGGGCTCGACGTCGAGGTGCGGGAGGCGGCGGTCCAGCCGGCGGGGCAGGTACCAGTTCGCATTGCCGAGGGTGTGCATGATCGCGGGCACCAGGACGGTGCGCACGAGCAGCGCGTCGACGGCGATGGCGGTCGCCATGCCGAGGCCGATCATCTTGATGGTGCGGTCGGTGCTCAGCGTGAAGGCGGCGAACACGACCACCATGATGATGGCGAGCGCGGTGATGGTTCGGCCGGTGACGGCCTGGCCGTGGTCGACCGCGTAGGAGTTGTCGCGTCTCTTCAGCCATTCCTCGTGGATGCGGCTGACGAGGAACACCTCGTAGTCCATCGAGAGCCCGAACAGCACGGCGAACATCAGGATCGGCGCGAGCGGGGCGATCGGCCCGGTCCGCGAGACGCCGACGAGCGAGTCGAGCCAGCCCTTCTGGAACACCGCGGTGATGACGCCGAACGCGGCGCCGGCGGACAGGAGGTTCATGACGGCCGCCGTGGCAGGGATCAGCAGGCTGCGGAACACGATCATGAGGAGCACGAACGACAGCGCCACGACGATGCCGACGAACAGCGGCAGCTTGGACGAGAGCTGCGTCGCCTGGTCGTCGGCGAGCGCGGTCTGGCCCCCGACGTAGACGCGGAGCGGCTGCCCCTGCAGCGCGGTCGGGATCACCCGGGTGCGCAGCGTCGTGATGAGGTCAGAGGTGGACGCGTCCTGTGGGCTGCCGGTCGGGTAGACCTGCGCGACGGCCACCCCCGGTTGCCCCGGGATGGTCTGCAGGAGCTGCGGAGCGGTGACGGCGGCGACGCCGCCCGTCCGGCCGGCGGCGGTGACGACCTGCTTGAACGTGTTCTGCTGGGCGGTCGACCCGACCGGCGCGACGAGCTCGAGCGGCCCGCTGAAGCCGGGGCCGAAGCCGGCCGCGAGCAGCTCGTAGGCGCGGTGCGTCGTCGTCGTCGTCGTCGTTGTCGGGTCCGTGCCGAAGTCGGCGGCACCGAGACGCAGCGACGTCGCCGGGATCGCGAGCGCGACCATGACCGCCAGCGCGGCCAGCCCGAAGCCGAGGCGGTGCGTCTGGACACGGCCGGCCCAGCGCGCCCAGCGTGCGGAGGCCTCCGGGACGTCCGTCTCGCCGGCCTCGAGCGCCGCTCGCTGCTTGCGGGTCAAGATGCGCGTCCCGAGAAAGCCGATCAGCGCGGGCAGCAGCGTCTGGGATGCCGCCATGGGGAACAGGACCGCGACGCTCGCGGCAACGGCAGCGCCGGAGAGCACGCTGACGCCCACGGTGAACATGCCGCACAGCGCGATGCACACCGTGATCCCGGCGAACAGCACGGCGCGTCCGGCCGTGGCGGCGGCGGTCGTGACGGCCTCCTCGGTCGACGCGCCGCGGCGCATCGCGGTGCGGGCACGCGTGAGGATGAACAGCGAGTAGTCGATCCCGACGCCGAGCCCGATGAGGATGCACAGCTGCTGGGTGAAGCTGGCCATCGAGATCGTGTTGGACAGCGCGTCCACCACCGACAGGGCGGCGACGAGCGCGATGCCCGTCGAGACGAGCGGCAGCAGCGCGGACAGCAGCGAGCCGAAGACGACGATCAGCACGACGAGCGCGCCGACGATGCCGAGCATCGTGGCGCTCGACGACGACGCGTTGGTCGACGCTGCGACGTCGCCGAGGACGTCGACTTGCACGCCGCCGCCGTTGGGCGCGCGAGCGGTGTTGACGAACGTCGTCGCCTGGCCGGCGGTGATGTCCTTGGCGTCCTTGTTGAAGGTGACCGTGGCGAACGCGACATGCCCGTCGCGGCTGATCTGCTTGGCGCCCGCCGGGCTGTAGGGCGACGTGACACCCGAGACATGTGGAAGCTTTGCCACCTTCGCGAGTGAGGCTTCAACACGGGTACGCACGGCGGGTGCGGTCACGGCGCCGCCCTTGGTGGCGATCACGACGCGCTCCGTGTCACCCGAGGCACTGGGCGCTGCCTTTTGCAGCAGTTCTTGCGCGGTGGCGCTCTCGGTTCCCGACAGCCGGCTGCCGCTTCCGTAGTTGCTGCCCGTGCTCGATCCGACGAACACGGCAATCACGAGCAGGGCGATCCATCCCGCTAGCACGACGCGGCGATGGGAGTAACACCATCGGGCAACCTGACGCATGGCCGGTCCTTTCGATTCGTGGTCCTCGCGGGTCGAGGGCCTCGCCGACGAAGCTAAGGACCGCCGCCCGTCGCGTCGTCGGCCTCCAGGACGCACTTGCGAGCCGCCCGCGTCGCCCGTTTGCCGTATGTGGCGCGACCGCCGGGAGCCAAGCCGTGGTCCTCCAGCAGTAGGCGAGAACCGTCCGCTCGGCCGATGACGCGCGGCAACGCGCGGAGTAGCGTCACGACGATCCCGAGACGTGGCCGCCCGTCGTGGAACGTCGTGCTCGTCGTCGTCGCCGCGTCGCCGCGTCGCCGACGAGCGGCTGCGGATCGCTAGGACGTCAACGCGACGGCCGCGTCGGGCGAGGCGACGCGGAAGCTGAAGGACTCCTCCAGGTAGAGGTGGACGTGCTCCGCGTCGTAGTGCGAGTAGCCGACCGCGAGATCCTGCCCGCTCTCGAACAGGAAGTCGCCGCCGCGCAGGCTGACGACGACGGCGCCGTGCACGCCGGGCGCCCACACGAGCGGGCCGCGGAGGATCTTGCGGAGGTGGTCGAGCAGCGGGTAGCCGCCGCGCTCGGTCGTCTCGATCACGCCGCGGTAGGCGTCGGGCCCGAGCGCCAGCCCGTAGGGGCCGTCGATGCCGACCGACAGCAGCAGCTCGACGGCTCTCGCGACGTGCGTCGGGTACTGGTCGAAGTCGCCCTCGCCGACCGGGACCGGAGGATGGTCGGAGCTCGGGGCGATCCCCTCGATCCGAGCCGACGCGAGTCCGTGGAAGACGGCGACGTTCTCGGCCACCGCGATTCTCAGGGCGGCGGCGTCGAGCGCCTCGAGGTCGAAGTCGTCGGCGCCGCGGTCGAGGTCGCGCAGCTCCGCGCGCGAGAGCGCGAACGGCGCCCGCAGCTCGACGAGCGGCAGCACGAGCCGCTGCGCGGCCTCGACGCCGCTGATCGGCTCGCTCGAGATCGGCTGCACGCGGCCGAGGTTGGTGGCCGAGTAGTCCCACCCGAACGGACCGGAGAAGTCGACCAGCTTGCGCGCGCCGAGCGCCGTCTTGAGTCGCCCGCGGGCCTCCGTGTCGATCTCCTCCCAGGCCGCCTCGGTGATCGGCGCGTGGTCGCGCAGCAGATGGTCGGCGCTCACAGCTCGGCCCCCCGCAGGCTGCCGATCCCGAGCGAGCCGTCGCCGCCGCTCGCGGGACCGGGCGCGCCGCCGTCCTCCTCGCCGGCGACCGCCTCGGCGAACTCGCCGTGCTCGACGATGTCGCCGCGCTGGAAGAGGACGCCCTGGGCGATCTCGCGCCACTTCGGCGTCCGCCGCAGCAGGTACTCGAAGTCCATCGCGAAGTGCTTGAACTCCTCGCCCTGGGCATCGCTCATGATCGCGCGTGCCTGTGCGTCCGGCTCGACCGCGAGCCGCTGCTCGTACCAGCCGATCGCCTCCGCCTCCTCGGTCAGCGACGCGCACATGCGCGCGAACGTGCGGGTCGCGGCCGGCAGCTCGTCTGGCGGCTCGTGGTACTGGTCGAAGCCCATCGCATGCTCCCGTCGTCGTGGAGGGGTGGCGCCGTCTTCCCAGTCGTCTCGCTACCCCGCCGCCGCTCGCGTGATGCACGCGCGGCCCGCTGCTCAGGCGCCCGCCAGCCGCGAGGCGAGTCGCTCGAACGCCTCGCGGATCATCTGCGCGTAGCCGTCGTCGCCGAGCACCGCGGTCGCGGCGCGGCCGCGGACGAGGTGCTCGCGCGCCTGCTCGAGCTCCCCCAGACGGCGGTAGGCGTCGCCGAGGTTGAGGTGCAGCGACGGGTAGAAGCCGGCGACCGGGGTGGCGACGCCGGCCTCCTCCACCCGCGCGTCGGTCAGCTCGTCGGCCGCCTCCAGCGCGCGGAGGTCCCAGGCCAGCTCGTCGCGGACGTCGTCCTGGACGTCCGCCATCGAGTGGGCGAGCGCGCAGCGGTGGAAGGGATCGCCGTCGGGACCGACCTGCTCCCACAGCTCCGCGAACAGCAGGCGCGCGCTCTCGCGGTCGCCGCGCTCGCGCCGCCCGATCCCCTCGCCGATCTTCGCCATCACCGCATCCGGCTGCGTCATGTCTCCTCCGTGGTCCGTTCCGTGCCGCGAAGGTAGCGGCCGGCGACGGCGGTCGATCTCGGCGCACTACGATCGACGGCGATGCGTCTGCTGGTCCTCGGCGGTTCGTCGTTCGTCGGTCGTGCCCTCGTCGAGGAGGGTCTGGCGCGCGGCTGGGCGGTCGCGACGTTCAACCGCGGGACCCGGCCGGCGGGCGATGCCGACGTCGAGGCGATCGTCGGCGACCGGCTCGTGCCCGCCGACCTGCGGCCGCTGGCGGCGCGCGACTGGGACGTCGTCGTCGACACCTGGTCGGGGATCCCGCGCGCGGTCCGTGACAGCGCGTCCGTGCTGGCGCGTCGGGCGGAGCGCTACGCCCTCGTCTCGAGCGCGTCGGTGTACGCGCCGCCGCCGCCGGTCGACGGCGACGAGCACGCGCCGAAGGTGACGGCCTCGCCCGACGCCGAGGAGGGCGACTACCCCGAGCGCAAGCGCGGCGCCGAGCTGGCGCTGCACGCCGCCTTCGGCGAGCGCGCGCTCGCCGCCCGCGCCGGGACGATCCTCGGTCCCCGCGAGAACGTCGGGCGGCTGCCCTGGTGGCTGGCGCGGATCGCGCGCGGCGGTGCCGTGCTCGCGCCCGGGCCGCGCGACCTGCCGCTGCAGTTCGTCGACGCGCGCGACCTCGCCCGGTGGCTGCTCGACGCCGCGGCCGCCGGTCGGTCGGGGCCGTACAACGTCGCCAGCCGGCGCGGCCACGCGACGATGGGGGCGCTGCTCGACGCCTGCGTGGCGGCGACGGCGAGCGACGCCGAGCTCGTCTGGATGCCGCCCGGCTTCCTCGCGCACCAGGCGATCGAGCCGTGGTCGGAGCTGCCGATCTGGATCCCGCCCGACCATCCCTTCATCGGCCTGCTGGCGATCGGCGTCGAGCGCGTCCACGCCGCCGGCCTGCGGACGCGGCCGTTCGAGCAGACGGTCGCCGACACCTGGGGCTGGATGGCGGGCTTCGACGAGCTGCCGCCGCCGACCGAGAGCACCAACCCCGTCGGGCTCGCGCCGGAGCGCGAGCGGCAGGTGCTCGCGGCGTGGCGCGCGTACGCCTGAGCGGGATCGTGCCGACGCGCCAGCTTCCTGCACAGTAGGCTCGCGCCCGTCCGCGACCCGCCGGGGGTCCGCCTGAGGAGATGAGGGCCGATGATGCCGCTGGTCGCGCCGGAGCACGGTCACCGCTACTCGTACCGGACGCACGTCTGGGTGACGGCCGCGATCGCCGGCATGGCCGGGATGCTGTTCGGCTACGACACCGGGATGATCTCGGGCGCCCAGCTCTTCATCGAGCAGGACTTCCACGTCTCCGCCTCTGGCATCGGGCTGGTCGTGAGCGCCGTCACCTTCGGCGCGCTGGTGGGCGCGCTGCTGTCCGGCTGGCTGACCTCGCGCGTCTCGCGCCGCGGCATCGTGAAGCTGTCGGCCGTCGTCTTCATCGTCGGCGCCGTCCTCGCCGCGGTCGCGCCGTCGGTCGGCGTGCTGATCGTCGCGCGCCTCGTGATCGGTCTCGCGATCGGCTTCTCCTCGACGGTCGTCCCGCTCTACATCGCCGAGATCGTGCCGGTCCGCAGCCGCGGCTCGATGGTCGCGCTCTTCCAGCTCGCGATCACGGCGGGGATCCTGCTCGCCTACCTCGTCAACGCCGTCTTCGCGCACAGCGGCGAATGGCGCGCCGTCTTCGCGCTCGCGACGGTGCCGGCGCTGATGCTCCTCGTCGGCATGCTGCTGGTCCCGATGAGCCCGCGCTGGCTCGTGATGCGGGGGAGCGTCGACGAGGCGCGCACGGTGCTCGACGAGGTGCGCGACCCGGACGATCCCGCGACCGAGGAGGAGCTGCAGCAGATCGTCGCCGCCGTCGAAGAGGATCGCCGGCGTCCGCGGCAGTCGCTCGCGCAGGCGCTCACGAGCCCCCTCGCGCGCACGATCCTGATGGTCGGGATCGGGCTCGGGATCTTCCAGCAGATCACCGGCATCAACACGATCATCTACTACGCCCCGACGATCTTGAAGGAGGCGGGCTTCGGCACGAGCTCCGCGACACTCACGACGGCTGGGATCGGCACGCTCAACTTCCTCGCGACGGTCGTCGCGCTGATGGTCGTCGACCGCGTCGGGCGGCGCACGATCCTGCTCGCCGGCATGAGTGGGATGGCGCTGACGATGGCGGTGCTCTCGATCACGTTCGCGATCGACGATTTCAGCGGCGCCGGTCGCTGGGTCGCGGTCGCCTCGCTGTTCGGCTTCATCACCTGCTTCGCGATCAGCTGGGGCTGGGGCTTCTGGGTGCTGGCGGCGGAGATCTACCCGCTCTTCATCCGCGGGCAGGCGATCAGCATCGGCAACACGATCCAGTGGGGGGCGAACTTCCTGATCTCGCTGCTGTTCCCGATCCTCCTCGCCTCGTGGGGCGGCGCGCCGGTCTTCGGGATGCTGGCGCTGTTCGGCGTCGCGGCGCTGGTCTTCACCTATCGCCTGGTGCCCGAGACCTCGGGCAAGGCGCTCGAGCAGATCGAGGCCGAGTGGCGCCGGCGCGCCGGCGTCACGGACGCCGACCCGCCGTTGCCGGCGCCGCCGGCGCCGCTCGCGTCGGCCTGACGCGCGGGCGGGACGGCAGGCGGTGGGCGGCGCCGGACGGCGGTTGGCAGGGGGTGCGGTCGCACGCCGGACCGGTGTGCTCGCGCCGGGCGCCGTCGTGCTCGCGATCGTCGCCGCCGGGCTCGCGCTCGCCGCCGCCGGCTGCGGCGGGGGCGGGCGGGGGTCCGCAGCGCGGCCGGGCGCCAGGGGGCCGACCACCGTCCGGCCGCCGGCGC
>JAOPZA010000034.1 GCA_025964325.1 Conexibacter sp. | reverse complement strand
CGCGTCGGCCGCCGGCTCGGCGCGCCGGCGGCGCCGATCGACCTCGACGGCCGCCTCGCCGCCGCCGGTCGGCCGCTCGGTCTGCACGTCGCCGACGTGACGGCGATCAAGGCCGGGGCCGCGGCGCTCGGCGTCGCGCTCGCGCTTCCGCTCGGGGCGCTGCTGCCGGGGCGCCTGCCGCTGCTGGCGCCGGTCGTGCTGCCGGCGGCGGCGTTCCTGGCACCCGATTGGTGGCTGCGGCGGCGCGCGCGTGCCCGCGGGCGCACGATGGAAGGCGAGCTGCCGGACCTGCTCGACCTCCTGCGCGTCGCGCTCGGGGCCGGCCTCGGGCTCGACCGCGCGCTCGCCGAGGTCGCTCGCCGCGACCGCGGCGCGCTCGCGCACGAGTGGCGGACCGCGGCCGTCGAGATCGCGCTCGGCGTCCCGCGCGGGGAGGCGCTCGCGGCGCTGCTCGCGCGCTGTCCCTGTCCCGGCATGACGCCGCTGATCGCCGCCCTCGAGCGGGCGGGCCGTCACGGCGCGCCGCTTGGCGACGCGCTCGCGGCCCAGGCGCGCGAGGCACGCGCCGGACGGGCGCGCCGGCTGGGGGAGCGGGCCGCGCGCGCCGCGCCGAAGATCCAGCTCGTCGTCGCGCTGCTGCTGGTCCCGTCGGTGCTGCTGCTCGTCGCCGCCGCGCTGCTCGCCACGCTCAGAGCCTGATCCCGCTCGGCGCCGTCCGGGCGCCCGGTCGGCGCCCGCCGCGCCCTGTCCGCCGGCGGAGCTGGCGTCGTCCCACTTCGGCACACCCGGCGGACGGAACCGACGCCGTAGACCCCGCTGGCTGCAAGCGCACGCCCAGCTCGAGCGCTTGCACGGATCCGTGCGCCGGCTTCCCGAATTTCCTCCCACCGCGTCCCACTCCGCGATTGCCCGTCGTGAAGGGGAATTGCGGCAGTCGGCGAACCGAGTTCGACGACTGGTGGGAGATCTGGTGGGAGTCGGGTTGCAAAGTGGGAGAGAGTGGGATAGCTTGCCGCCTCACACGGACCGGGGTGGCAGGGCTCCTCCCACCCAGCCACCCCGGTTCGCGAACCCCTTCCAGGCGATGACCCTTGACGTTCCGCGGCACCTTCGATCTCACCCTCGACGCCAAGAACCGGCTCACGGTTCCGACGCGCTACCGAGCCTCCTTCGCCGACGGCGTCGTGCTCGCCGCCGGCCTCGAGGACTGCGTCGCGATCTGGCGGCCGGAGGACTACGACGCGTGGACGACATCCGCACTCGCCGGGCACAGCCCGCTCTCGCCCGAGTTCCGCAAGCTCAACCGGCACTTCACGGCGAACTCCCATCCGACCGAGCTGGACGGTGCGGGGCGCGTGATGGTGCCGAAGTTCCTGCTCGAGTCCGGCAAGTTGGCGAAGGACGTCAGCGTCGTCGGGGCGGGCGAATGCCTCGAGATCTGGGATCGCAGCAACTGGGCCTCGTACAACGGTGAGGTCCTCGAAAACGTCTCCGACATCGCCGCCGGCCTGCAGTCGGCGGTCTGACACCACGCTATGGCCACACTCCTTGACATGAGCGGCATCCACATCCCGGTCCTTGCCGGTGAGCTGATCGAGCTGCTCGACCCGCAGCCCGGCGAGATCGCGGTCGACTGCACGATCGGCGGTGGCGGTCACGCGCGCCTCGTCGCCGACCGGATCGGCTCGACCGGCACGCTGATCGGCATCGATCGCGACCCGCTCGCCGAGGAGCGCTTCCTCGAGCTGGCCGCCGAGGTCTCCTGCACGACGCGCTTCATCCGCGCTGACTTCGCGCAGGGTCTCGCGCAGCTGCGCGAGGAGCGGCTGCAGGCTGACCTCATCTACATGGATCTGGGCATGTCCTCGATGCAGGTCGACACCTGGGAGCGCGGCTTCTCCTACGCGTACGACGCTCCGCTCGACATGCGGATGGATCCCGACCAGCCGCTGACGGCGTACGACCTCGTGAACACGTGGGACGAGCGGCAGCTCGCGCGCCTGCTGCGCGAGTACGGCGAGGAGCGCTACGCCGCCAAGATCGCCCGCGCGATCGTGCGCGCCCGCGGCCGCGCACCGGTCGCGACGACGCACGAGCTGGTCGAGGTGATCAAGGGCGCGATCCCGGTGCCGGCGCAGTTCGGCGGCGGCCACCCCGCCAAGCGCACCTTCCAGGCGATCCGGATCGCGGTCAACGAGGAGCTGGACCAGCTCGACGAGGCGCTCCCGGTCGCATGGGACGTGCTCGCGATCGGCGGCCGGCTCGCGGCGATCTCCTTCCACTCGCTCGAGGACCGGCGCGTGAAGCGCTTCCTGGTCGAGCGCGCCCGCGGCTGCATCTGCCCGCCCGACCTGCCGATCTGCGCCTGCGGCCGCACGCCGGAGGCGGAGCTGCTGACGCGCCGCGCGGTCGCGCCGACGGCGGGCGAGGTCGCGCACAACCCGCGCGCGAAGTCCGCCCACCTGCGTGGGGCACGCAAGCTCGGAGAGATTCAATGACGCCACCCGCTCCCGCCACCGCAGCCGCGCGCCGCCGCGCCTCCGGCACCGGGCACGGCGGCCGCGCGGGCGGCCCGCCAC
>JAOPZA010000025.1 GCA_025964325.1 Conexibacter sp. | reverse complement strand
GGCGTCGGCGCCGCGACCGGCGGATCGCTCGCCATCAGCGCGACGCACGTCGCCGCGATCGTCGCGGCCGCAGCGGTCAGCGCGGGCGGCGCGATCGAGGTGCAGCAGACGCTCAACCCGCCGGCGCACCGCCCCGCCCACCACGCCGTCGCGTCCGCCGCGCGGACGACCGGACACGCTTCGCAGCGGCCGCTCGCCTTCGCCGCCGCGCTGCCGTCGGTCGGGACCACGGTCGCCGCCTTCCATCCCGGGACGGCACCGGCCGGCACGGCGGCGCACGCGAGAGCCGGCCGGAGCAAGGCCCTGGTCGTGACGCTGAGACCAGCGCATGCGACGCCGATCAAGACCGTCCCGTTCCCACAGCCCGTCGCCGACAACGGCACGGGCACCGGCACGGGAGGCGCAGCCGCGCCGCCCGACGCCACGATCGACGTCTCGACGCTCGCCCCGATCCCGCCGGACACCGGCAGCCTCGACCCGAACGCGCCCGGCGCCGGTGACACCAGCGGGGCCGGCGGCTCCGGCACGAGCGGCAGCGGCGTAACCGGCAGCGGCGCCCCCGGCAGCGGCGCGAGCAGCGGCTCCGGCACGAGCGGAACGGCCGGCAACGGGACCGCGACGACCGGCGGCAACGGAACGAACGGCAGTGGCGACCCGGCGACCGGTACGACCGCTCCGGCCGGCGGTGTGAGCGGCCAGGCGACGGCGCCCAGCGGCACTGCGCCCGGCGCGGCGACGCCGGCGAGCGGCGGCACGCCGAACGGTACGGGCGCGGCACCCGCGACCCCACCGGGTGTGAACACCGCGCCGCCGACACCGCCGGGCTCTGCCGGTCCAGCTGTTCGCTGAGCGCGCGTGAGCGCGGTCGCGACACTGCCGAGGGCGCTGCCACCGCTCGACCACGAGCAGCTGCTCGTGCGTCGCGGTCCCCGCTCCGGCCTGTTGACGATCGTCGCCGTCCACTCGACCGTGCGCGGACCGTCGCTCGGCGGCTGCCGCATGTGGACCTACGCAGAGCCGGCCGACGCCGTCCGCGACGCCCTGCTGCTGTCGCGCGCGATGACCTACAAGGCCGCGGTCGCCGGCCTGCCGCTCGGCGGCGGCAAGGGCGTGATCATGCTCGAGCCCGGCATGCGTCTCACCGCACGCCGGCGACGCGACGCGCTGCGCGACTTCGGCGAGACGGTCGAGCAGCTCGGCGGCGCCTATGTGACGGCCGAGGACGTCGGCATCTCGAGCCGCGACATGCCCGTCATCGCGGAGGAGACGACGCATGTCTCGGGGCTCGCGGTCAGCCGCGGCGGCTCGGGCGATCCGAGCCCATTCACGGCGCTCGGCGTCGAGACCGCGATCGCCGCTACCTGCGCCGCGGTCTTCGGCAGCCCCGACCTGCGCGGACGCTCGATCGCCGTGATCGGCCTCGGCCACGTCGGCTCGCGCGTCGCGACGCGCTGCGCGCGCGCCGGCGCCACGCTCGTCGTCGCCGACGTCGACGAGGGCAAGCGCGCGCTCGCCGAGCGGCTCGGGGCCCGCTGGAGCACGCCGGCCGAGGCGCTTCGCGCTGAGGTCGACCTCGTCGCGCCGTGCGCGCTCGGCGGTCTGCTCGACGCCGAGAGCGTCGTGGACCTGCGCTGCCGCGCGATCGCGGGCGCCGCCAACAACCAGCTCGCGGCCGACGACGTCGCCGAGCTGCTGGCGGCACGCGGGATCCTCTGGGCGCCCGACTTCGTCGTCAACGCCGGCGGGATCGTGAACATCGCCGTCGAGCTCGAGCCCTCGGGCTACGACGCCGCGACCGCGCGCCGGCGCGTCCGCGCGATCGGCAGGACGCTCGCGGACATCTTCGCGGCGGCCGCCGAGGCCGCGATCACGCCGCTCGCGGCGGCCAGCGCGCTCGGGGAGCGCCGACTGGCGGAACCCGGCGAAGCCGCGCGCAGGGCGCTCGCTTCGCGGCGGGTGTTCGCCCAGGGGGCGAAACCCGCGGCTGGCTAGGAAGCCGACGCGGGCAGCGCCGCGCGCAGGGCGCTCGCTTCGCGGCGGGTGTTCGCCCAGGGGGCGAAACCCGCGGCTGGCTAGGAAGCCGACGGGGCTACGTCTCGCCCCTCGGCGGCGGCCACAGCTGCGGCCGCTCGACGCCGGCCGGCAGACGGCCCTCGTCGGCGAGCTTGTCGAGGTGCGCGGCGAGCGTGACGGTCGCGGCCCTGCGCAGCTCGGCGGGCGCGTCCGGCCACGCCGTCGCGAGCAGCTCGTCGACGCTGCGCGCGCCGGCCTCGAGTGCGGCGACGACACGCCGCTCGCGCTCGAGCCGGTGGGCGAGGTAGTCGTCGAGCTTCGCCGCCGGATCCTCCACGAGCGGCCCGTGCCCGGGACAGAGCAGCTCCAGCCGCCGGGCGCGCAGTCGCCGCAGCCCGTCGATGTAGCCCGCCAGTGCACCCGGGTCGGGCAGCAGCAGCGTGCTGCCGCGGCCGAGCACGACATCGCCGCTGAAGCCGATGCGTCCCACCACGAAGGCGAGATGGTCGGGCGCGTGACCAGGCGTCGCGACGGCCTCGAGCGGGCCGGCGCGGTCGCCGCCGGCGAGCAGCAGCTCGACGTCGCCGCGGGCGGCCGCGACCGGCGCGGCGCCGCCGAAGCGGGCGCGCAGCCCGGGGACGCCGTCGGCGTGGTCAGGATGGTCGTGGGTCAGCGCGATGCCGCCGAGGCCGCCGCGCTCGCGCACCTGCGCGGCGACCGCGTCGAGGTGCGCGTCGAGCGCGGGGCCGGGGTCGATCACCCACGCCGGCGCGCGCCCGACGATCCAGCTGTTCGTGCCGTCGAGGGTGTAGGGGCCCGGGTTCGCGGCGCGTACGAGGGCGACGTCGTGGTTCGCGAGCAGCTCGGACATCGCGCTCAGCGCGGGTCGAGGCGGTAGACGGGACCGCTCTGCGAGACGGCGTACAGACGTCCCGCGCCGTCCTCGCCGAACGACGTCAGACCCGGGACCCTCAGCCCGAGCGAGCCCCTCGCGGTCGCCCGCTCCGGCGCGAGCCGAGCCCCGAGCAGCTCGCCGGCGCAGTAGTCGCCGTAGACGTAGCGGCCCTGCAGCCGCGGCAGGCGCGGGTCGCGCACGACGTAGCCGCCCGTCACCGAGCAGCCGCCGTCGGCATGGCGGTAGGTCAGGGCCGGCTTGACGTCCGCCATGACCTGCAGCGCCGGGTCCTCCCGCCGTCGCCCCTCGAAGGCGCGCCAGCCGAAGTTCGCGCCCCGTCCGCGCCCGCGCGCGACGAAGTCGACCTCCTCGACCTGGTCCTGACCGACGTCGCCGATCGTCAGGTCGCCGGTCGCGCGGTCGAACGAGAAGCGCCACGGGTTGCGCAGCCCGTAGGCGTAGATCTCGGGCCGGGCGCCGCTGCGACCGACGAACGGGTTGCCGGCCGGGACGCTGTAGGCGCGGCCGCCGCTCGCGCGCGGATCGATCCGCAGCAGCTTGCCCAGCAGCGTCCCGAGGTTCTGGCCGTTGCCGCTGCTGCCGTGCTGGTCGCCCCCGCCGCCGCCGTCCCCGAGCCCCACGTAGAGCAGCCCGTCGGGGCCGAACTGCAGCAGCCCGCCGTTGTGGTTCGGCTCCGGCTGGGGCTGGAACAGCACCTGGCGGGCGCTCCGCGGGTCCGCGCGATCGGCGCTGGCACGCCGGTACTCGACGACTCGCGTGTCGCCGTCGACGTCCGTGTAGTCGACGTAGAAGCGGCCGCTGTCGGCGTAGTCGGGGGCGAAGGCGACCGACAGCAGTCCCTGCTCCCCGCCGCTGCGCACGAGCGAGGAGATGTCGAGAAACGGTCTCGGCAGGGTGCGGCCGTCGCGCACGACGCGGATGCGGCCGGCCTGCTCGACGACGAACAGGCGGCGCGCGTCGCCGGGCGGCTGCGCGACGTAGAGCGGGCTGTCGAAGCGTCCGATGCGCGTGAGCTCGACGTCGCCGCCGGCGGCCCGGGCGGCCGGCTCGGCGCTGCCGCCGCACGCCGAGAGGAGCACGAAGGCGGCCGCGATCGCGCATGCGAACGACAACCGTGCGTGTCCGTGCACGGGTCGAGGATCGCACATCGGCGGGTGGGGCTGGACACCGACGGCCGCGGCGTGGCGGTGCCCCGGCCGGCCCGCCGCGACGGGGGTGTGCGGGCGGCCGCGCCCGCCGCCCGCCCCGGCGTCCGGGCGCGGGCCCGGGCGCGGCGGTCACGAGG
>JAOPZA010000010.1 GCA_025964325.1 Conexibacter sp. | reverse complement strand
TCGCCTATTCCGTCAAGTCCGCGCTGCTGCCTCCCGGGCCGACGTCGAAAGGCGGGCTGATCAAGCTGACGAACGAGCATCCCGAATGGACGCCCGGCGAGGTCGCGGCGAGAGCGATCAACGGTGGCGGCGACCCGCAGTACGCGGCGAAGTGCAACAGCTGGGCGGCCGAGGCGGCGAAGACGATCAAGACGTTCGGAGGCGGCGATGTGCCCTACGCGACCGCGACCGCCGGGAAGGCCGCCACGACCCGGAACGAGTCGCTGTTGCGGACCCCGCAGCTTGTGCGCGGCACGCAGCAGGACCGCAACGAGGACTCGTGGACGGCGATGCGGCGGATCGCCGCTGACTACGGCTACCGGTGCTTCGCGATCGGCAACGACGTCTACTACATCTCCGACGAGGCGCTGATGCGGTCCCGCCCGCACGTGACGATCAGCGAAGCGTCGGCGGGCGTCGACACGATCGACTGGGAGTGGACGCCGCGCAAGGCCGTCAACACGACGACCGTGTTCTGTCGCGCGGAGTCGTGGCAGACGCCGGCTGGTGCGGTCGTGTTGGTCGAGGACACCCACCTTGCGAACGGCCGGTGGCTCGTCTCGACATACCGCCAGTCGCGGTTCGAGCCCAACGCCACGGTCGAGCTGATCCGCGGCACGTCGCTGCTGAAGCCGAGAGTCACGCTCGAGCACTACACGAGAAAGGTCACCCTGGCGGCGATCCCGGGCACCGTCGGCGGGGCTAAGGGCAAGGTCGTCATCGACCCCAACGCCAACCTGCCCGGCAGACCGATGCAGAAGTCGATCCTCGCCTACGTCGCGGCGATGGCCGGGATCTACGGCAAGCCGATCGTGATCACGACCGGCACGAACCACAACCAGTTCGTCGAGGGCACTACCCGTGTGTCCGACCACCCCGCCGGGAACGCCGCGGACCTCGGCATGGTCGCCAACGGCGGCAGCGACGACAGCCCGGTCGGCGATCGCCTCGCGACGGCTGCGCTGATGCTCGCCGGCGTCTCGAACGAGCAGGCCACCCAGATGGCCGGTCGGGAGCTGGTCTTCACGAAGGTCCACAACGGCCTCCACATCAACATCTTGTGGCGGACCTACACCGGCGGCAATCACCACAACCACGTGCACGTCGGCGTGCGCCCGGCCTGATGGCCGAGCGCGATCGTTACCGCGAACGGCGCTGGCTCGAGGGGGTGACGGCGACAGTCCCGAACGGCTTCGTCGCGCACGCTCGCGACCGCCTTGAGATGGGGGAGGCGTTGTACGGCGCGCGCTGGGCGACCGCTGGGATCGCGCAGCTGCTCGCCGAGCTTGCGGAGGAGGCGGCCGACCTCGGCGCGTGGTCGGCGCTCGCGCTGCAAGCGCTCGACGGCGGACACCTAGACCCGTTGGTCCGGGTTGGGATCGTTGGTCAGCTGAGCGCGATCGCGCGGGCGGGCGCCGAGGCGCACGCGGCGGTCGAGACGGGGATTCGGCTTCTTGCCCGTGCGGAGGCCGGGAGAACGAAAACTAGCCCGGACGTAGCCCGAACACGGGGCGTGGTCGTGGGTGGCGCTTGACGATGCTGCCCGCTCAGGCTTCGCGGCGTCTACGGCTGCGCATTCGTGCGATGCCACCGTTGGATGCTCGCGGCGAACTCGTTCAGGCCGGCGACGTCGATCGTCGCCGGCTCGCCTTCGCTGAACACAAGCATCACGGCCGCGCGCGGCGTCGTGCAGTACGGGACGCCGAGCGCGGGGCCGAGCCGGCCATCGAAGCACAGCTGCACGCCGCTCACCGGGTCGACGAGGGCGACGAGCTTTCCATCGGCGTCGCGCGCGTACAGGCGCGTGACCGCCGCCGCGACCATGTCGGCCGTCGCGTCGACTCCGGCGCCGCTGTGCCACGAAGCGATGGCCTCGCGCGCGTGGTCGTCGCGCGGCTCGAACCGTGCGATCAGGTCGTCGCCCCAGCCCGGAACCTGCACGTTGATGTGCACCTCTCGCCGACGTTGGGCGAGGCGGCGGCGTGCGCGCTCGAGCGGCTGGCAGTCGGTCATCCGGCGGTCCGGACGAGGTCGCTTACGCCATGGCGCGACAGCTTTCGCGCTAGTCCACAGCGGCGCCGATCCCGCCTATTGTCGAGCCAATGCACGATCTAGCGCTTCGCCGCTCGAGAGATCTGGTGCACGCGGCTTTTCGTGAGACCCGTCGCCTCGGCGATCTCCGGTCCGGTGTGCCCTTCGGCGAACGCTTGGTGGATCGCGGCGTCGCGCGCAATGTCCAGTCTGGCGCGTTGCTGCGTGATCCGTCGGAGCTTCGCGAGGATGTCTTCGGCCATGTGCGAAGTGTAATCGGCTTGACGGCCGACGGTCAAGCTGGCTACACTCTGCGGACTGGAAAGAAGCGGCCCGGCGGTGCTACGAACACCCCGGGCCCGGCAAAGGAGGATGAATCTCCCATGCACCGTAAGCGTATAACGCCGATCCCCGGCCCGCACGCGCGGAAGGGAGCACGGCACCTGACGGTCATCGACTGCCGCGAGGCGGTCATGAGCGACGAGCAGTACCTCTACGCGGCCCGGCTCGCGGTCGCGTATGGCTACCAAGCGGCCGTCGATTCGCTTCCGACGAGTCACCCGAGACTCGAATCGTTCGAGCACAATCTGTGCGACGCCCGCGAGCTCGCGGGTCTTCCGCGCCTACGTCCTCTTGCGTTGGCCGACGATCACTCTGGCGCCGCCAAAGTCCACGTATGGGAGGCACGCGCCGAGCACAACATCGGCGTGTTCATCGCGCGCTACCTCTCCGAGCACCCGTCCCCCGGAGCCAGCACGATCCGAAGCGAACTCGCTCGGTGGGGGAACGCTCTCAGAGGGGACGGCGAGGCGCGTCTGGCTTCGATGTGCGCTCCGGTGGCACGATGATCTGCACGATGTGCGGCGAGCATCCCGCGGCCGAAAGCAACGCGGACGACTACTGCGTCGACTGCGAGCAACGCTTCGAGCTGCGAAGCCAGGGAGAGCGCATCGGCGTCTCCCGTGCCCTCGCTCACGCGGTCGATCTGGCAATGGACACGCACAGCGGATCCGAAATCCGCGAGATCGTCGAGGCCTGCCTCGAGGGCGGCCATCGCGCGATCCTCGACGAGGGCTACCCGCTCGGCGACGCCGAGGCGCTCGCGGTGACGGAACGCGACCTGCCTACCTATCTTCGCCGACTCGAGCGGCGCGCATCGGAGCGGGTCATGACCAGTACCGAGGAGAAGAGCTAATGCCCCGTCCCGCGACCGGCGAGGTCGTCGAGAAGCCGTCCGCGCGCGGCGGAACAACGTTCGCCCTGCGCTTCCGCGCCTACGGCAGACGCCGCTACGTGACCCTCGGCACCAGTGCCGAGGGGTGGACCCGCCAGCGCGCCGAGACCGAGCTTGAGAACGTGCTCGCCGACGTACGGCGCGGCATCTGGCAGCCGCCGCAGCTCGAGCCCGTCGTCGAGCCCGAGGTCACAGCGGATCCGACCTTCCACGAGTTCGCGTCGGAGTGGTGGGCGGCGAAGAAGCTCGAGCTGGGGGAGAACACCGTCGCGGCGTATGAGGCGGAGCTGACGTTGCACGTGCTGCCGTTCTTCGCGCGGCACCGCCTGAGCGAGATCACGATCCGCGAGGTGGACCGCTACCGGCAGTCGAAGGTCGCCGAGTCCGAGCGCCGGCGAGCAGCGATCGCGGCAAGACGCCCGCTCATCGACGATCGTGGGCGCGTGCTAAGACCGTTCTCGCCGAGCTACATCAACGCGACGATCAAGCGCCTCGCCCAGGTGCTCGAGGTCGCCGTCGAGTACGACCTCCTGCCGCGCAACCCGGCGCGAGGGGAGCGGCGCCGGCTCAAGGCATCGAGGCCTCGTCCCGTGCACCTCGACGGCGTCGACCAGATCGTCGCGATGCTCGACGCGGCGACGTCGCTCGACGCGAGCAGCGCACGGACCCGGGGGCGGCGTGCCCTGATCGCAACACTCGTCTTCGGCGGCCTGCGCGTCACCGAGGCTTGCGAGCTGCGCTGGCGTGACGTCGACCTCGCCTCGGGGCGCATCACCGTCGGCAGAGCGAAGACGGACGCCGGGATGCGCGAGGTCGACATCCGTCCGGCGCTCCGAGACGAGCTGCTCGCCTACAGAGCCGCGCGGCCATGGGTCGGCATGAACGACCTCGTCTTCACCAGCCAAACCGGCAACGCTCGTACGAAGGACAACGTCCGCCAGCGGGTGATCCTGCCGGTCGTCAAGCGCGCCGACGAGCTGCTCGACGAGCGTGGCCAGCAGCCACTTCCGCGCGGCGTGACGGCCCACAAGCTGCGCCACACGTTCGGGTCGATCCTCGTCGCGTGCGGCGAGGACCCGACCTACGTCATGGGCCAGCTCGGCCACACCGATCCCGAGTTCACGCTGCGCGTCTACACGCACGCGATGCGCCGCGACGGCGACGAGCGCGCCCGGCTCAGAGCCCTGATCGACGGTGCTGAATGGGCACCATTGGGCACTAACGACGAAAACGACGGCGGCGAGGTGGACGAAACCTCGACGCGCCCGGCAAGATTCGAACTTGCGACCTCTCGCTCCGGAGGCGAGCGCTCTATCCACTGAGCTACGGGCGCCGGCGGGCCGCGAACGGCCCGGACCTCGGCAGCTTAGCGCGGGCGCGGTAGGGTCACGCGGGTCGTGCGCATCGCGATCATCTCCGACACGCACCTGCCGAAGGCCGGGCGAGCCCTGCCGGCGGCCTGCCTCGCGCGCCTGCGCGAGGCGGATCTGATCGTGCACGCCGGCGACTTCATGCGTCGCGAGGTGCTCGCGGAGCTGCGCGGCTACGGCGAGGTCGTCGCCGTCCACGGCAACGTCGACGAGCCCGCGCTGCGCGACGAGCTGCCGGCCCAGCGGATCCTCGAGCTGCCCGGGGGCGGCGACGGCGAGGAGCAGGTCAGGATCGCGATCACGCACAACGGCGGACCGGCGGACGGGCGGCTCGCGCGCGCCCAGCAGCGCTTCCCAGAGGCGCACGCGCTGATCTTCGGTCACTCGCACATGCCGTTGCACGAGACCGACGCGCTGACCGGCTTCCAGCTCTTCAACCCCGGCAGCCCGACCGAGCGCCGCCGCGCCCCGCATCACACGATGGGCATGGCGACCGTCGCCGGCGGCGCCGTCTCGTTCGAGCTGATCGAGCTCGACCTCTAACCTCGGACCTCGCATGGACCTCTCGATCTTCTTCGCCGGCACCGCCGGGTCGGTTCCGACGGCCCGTCGCGGCCTGCCGTCGATCCTGCTGCGCCGCGGCGCCGACCGCGTCCTCTTCGACTGCGGCGAGGGCACGCAGCGGCAGCTGCTGCGCTCGGTCGGACTCGCCGACCTGACCGACATCTTCATCACGCACTTCCACGCCGACCACTGGCTCGGCCTGCCCGGCATGCTGAAGACGTTCGACCTGCGCGCGCGCGAGCGGCCGCTGACGATCTACGGGCCGCCCGGCCTGCGCGGGCTGCTGGCGACGACGCGGGCGGTCTGGGGCGGCCTCGGGTACGAGCTCGACATCGTCGAGCTGGCCGACGACGAGGTCGTCGAGCGCGAGGACTACGTGGTCGAGCCGTTCCCCGTCTTCCATCGCGGCCCGGCCTACGGCTACGCGATCGTCGAGGACGACCGCCCCGGTCGCTTCGACGCGGCGCTGGCGGAGCGGCTCGGGGTCGCGCCCGGTCCCGACTTCGGACGCCTCCAGCGCGGCGAGGTCGTCGCCGGCGTCCGACCCGAGCAGGTGATCGGCGAGCACCGCCTCGGGCGCAAGATCGTGATCTCCGGCGACACCGGACCGTCCGACGTCCTGCTCGAGGCCGCGCACGCCGCCGACGTGCTCGTCCACGAGGCGACGTTCACGAGCGAGGAAGCCGAGCGCGCCCGCGAGACGCGCCACTCGACCGCCGCGCAGGCCGCGAAGACCGCGCGCGAGGCCGAGGTCAAGCTGCTCGCGCTGACGCATCTCTCGACCCGGTACGGCGGTCGCGAGATCCGCGACGAGGCGCGCGCGATCTTCGCCAACACGGTCGTCGCGCGCGACTTCGACACGATCGAGATCCCCTTCCCGGAGCGCGGCGCGCCGGAGGTCGTGCGCTGGGACGGCGCGGAGCCGCTCGGCCTGCGGCCTCGGACCCCGTCGGAGAGCTCGCCAGAGGCTCGTTCTCGCGAGGGGGACGCCGCGCGATGAGCTCGGAGCGCCCGGGCTGGACGGCCGTCGCGCTCGGCGTCGCGGGCGGCTTCCTCGTCGGCGTCCTGCTGGTCGTATTCCTCGGCGCGGCGAACGGCGGGGAGACGAGAACCGTCACCGTGGCCGCCGCCGTCGGATCGTCGCCGACCACGGCTGCGACCTCCGGCGCGACCGTCGTGAAGCTCACGCAGGTCCCCGACGTGACGGGCGAGCGGCTCGACATCGCCGAGGATCGCGTCAAGCGCTCGGGCTTCCTCGTCGAGCGCAAGGGCGGCGGCCTTCTCGGCGTCCGGATCGTCTCGAACTGGGACGTCGCGCAGCAGGACCCTCCGGCCGGCGCGATGCGCGAGCAGGGCTCGACCGTGCGCCTCCACGTCACGCGCCGCTGAGCCGGATCCGTCGCCGCGCGTTGCTACGCTGACTGCAGCCAGCGGCCTGCCCGCACGGTGAACGAAAGTCCGATCCTTTAACCCGGTCCCGAGAGGCCAGGAAGGTGACAGTGGAATCCCCCAGAGTGGTCCTCGACCGCGACGACATGCGGCGTACGCTCGTACGCATCGCGCATGAGATCGTCGAGAAGAACCCGGCGCAGCAGCTTGCGATCGTCGGGATCCATCGCCGCGGCGCGGTGCTCGCCGCGCGGCTCCATCGCCTCGTGAGCGAGCTGCTCGACAGCGCGCCCCCGCTGGGCGACATCGACATCTCGTTCTACCGCGACGACGTCGCGTTGCGCCAGGCGCCGGTCGTCCACGCCTCGCATCTCGACTTCCCGCTCGAAGGGCTGACGGTCGTGATCGTCGATGACGTCCTCTACACGGGCCGCACCGTGCGGGCGGCGATCGAGGCGATCTTCGACTACGGGCGCCCGGCGCGCCTGCAGCTCGCCGTCCTGGCCGACCGCGGCCACCGCGAGCTGCCGATCCGGCCGGACTACGTCGGCAAGAACTTCCCGACCGCGCGCGAGGAGCGCGTCAACGTCCGCGTCGAGGAGCTCGACGGCGTCGACGAGGTCACCATCTCCGAGTCCCGTCAAGCGGAGGCAATCGCATGAGTGCCAAGCACCTGCTGTCGATCGACGACCTCGACCGCGACGGGATCGAGCGCATCCTCGACCGCGCCGCCTCCTTCGCCGAGGTCGCCGATCGCGAGATCAAGAAGGTCCCGGCGCTGCGCGGCCGCACGATCGTCAACCTCTTCTACGAGGCCTCGACGCGCACCAGCAGCTCGTTCGAGCTGGCCGCCAAGCGGCTCTCGGCCGACGTCGTCTCGATCCGCGCGTCGAGCTCCTCCGTCACGAAGGGCGAGTCGCTGAAGGACACGATCCAGACGCTCTCCGCCTACGACCCGGCCGCGATCGTGATCCGCTCGCCGCACGCCGGCGCCGCCGGGCTCGTCGCCGGCTGGACCGACGCCGCCGTCGTCAACGCCGGCGACGGCAAGCACGAGCACCCGACCCAGGCGCTGCTCGACGTCTTCGCGCTGCGGGAGCGGCTCGGCTCGCTCGACGGCGTGCGCATCTGGATCGTCGGCGACGTCCTCCACTCGCGCGTCGCGCGCTCGGACATCCTCGCCTTCACGCGGATGGGCGCGCACGTCACGGTCAGCGGTCCGCCGACGCTGATCCCCCGCGGGATCGAGGCGCTCGGCTGCAACGTCGAGCCGACGCTCGACCGGCTGCCGGAGGCCGACGTCGTCTACGTCCTGCGGATGCAGCAGGAGCGCATGAGCGAGGCCTACGTGCCGTCGCTGCGGGAGTACGCGATGCGCTACCAGATCGACCGCGACCGCCTGCAGCCCCATCAGGTCCTGATGCACCCGGGTCCGGTCAACCGCGGCGTCGAGCTGTCCGCCGACGTGATCGACTCGCCGCAGGCGCTGATCGTGCAGCAGGTCGAAGCCGGTGTCGTCGTGCGGATGGCGGTGCTCTACGAGCTGCTGGCAGGAGCCGCCGGAAAGCCGCGCCCAGAGGGCCAGCTTCCCGAGCACGAGCGCGCCAGAGGCTCGCTCGTCGGCGCCGGGGTGATCCGATGAGCGTCAGAGGGCTGTTCTTCGCAGGCGGCCGCCCGGCCGAGCTGCTGATCCGCGGCGCCCACGTGCTCGACCCGCGCAGCGGCCTCGACGGCCCCGCCGACGTGCTCGTGCGCGGCGGCGAGATCGCCGAGCTCGGCGCGCCCGGGAGCCTCACTGCGCCCGAGGGCGCCGAGACGGTCGCGGCCGAAGGGCTGCACCTGTTCCCGGGCTTCGTCGACCCGCACGTCCACTTCCGCACGCCGGGGCAGGAGCACAGAGAGGACCTCGCGAGCGGGACCGCCTCCGCCGCGGCCGGCGGCTTCACCGCGGTCATCGCGATGCCCAACACCTCGCCGACGGTCGACGACGCGCCGGTGCTGCGCTCGCTGCGCGACGCCGCCGAGCAGCAGGCGCGCGTGCCGGTCGGCTTCCTCGCCGCGATCACGCGTGGCCTCGGCGGCAGCGAGCTGACCGAGATGGCCGAGCTGCGCGACGCCGGCGCGCTCGGCTTCACCGACGACGGCAAGCCGGTCGTCGCGGCCGGCATGCTGCGGCGCGCGCTCCAGTACCAGCGTCTCAGCGGTGGCGTGATCAGCCTGCACGAGGAGGACCCGTCGCTCTCCGGCGAGGGCGTCATGCACGAGGGCGAGATCTCCGCGCGGCTCGGCCTCGCCGGGATCCCCTCGATCTCCGAGTCGACGATGGTCGCGCGCGACTCCGCGATCGCCGCCTACGAAGAGGGCCGCGTCCACTTCCAACATCTCTCATGCGTCGAGTCGGTCGAGGCGCTCGCGGCCTGGAAGGCCGCCGGGGCGCGCGTCAGCGGCGAGGCGAGCCCGCATCACCTGACGCTCACCGACGAGGCCGTCCGCTCGCTCGACAGCCGCTTCAAGATGAACCCGCCGCTGCGCACCGAGTCCGACCGCCGGGCGCTGATCGCGGGCCTCAAGGACGGGACGATCGACTGCATCGCGACCGATCACGCCCCGCACGCACGGCATGAGAAGGAAGTCCCGTTCGAGCAGGCGCCGATGGGCGTCACCGGGCTCGAGACCGCGTTCGCGTCGGTCTACACCGAGCTCGTGCGACCGGGGCTCCTGCCACTCGCGCTCGTGGTCGAGAAGCTGAGCGCGGGCGCCGCCCTCTACGACCTCTGCACGCCGAAGATCGAGGTCGGCCAGCCGGCCAACCTCGCGCTCGTCGACCTCGACGAGGAGTGGGTCGTGGGCGCGGAGGGCTACGTCAGCCGCTCGGAGAACTCGTGCTTCCACGGCCGCAACTTCCGCGGCGCCGTGCGCCTGACGATCGCCGCGGGCACGATCGCGCACCGTGCGTCGGCGCACGGAGCGACCGCGTCCAGCCCCACCACCACCGGAGCGACCGCATGAGCGACCCGACCGCCTACGTCCTGCTCGAGGACGGCGAGCGCTTCGACGGGCTGGCCTGCGGCGCCGACCGCCACGCCGTCGGCGAGGTCGTCTTCACGACCGGCATGACCGGCTACCAGGAGGCGATGAGCGACCCGAGCTTCGCCGGCCAGCTGATCACGTTCACGACCGCGCACGTCGGCAACTACGGCGTCTCGGCCGAGGCGATGGAGTCCGACCGGCCGCATGCGCGCGCCGCGATCATGCGCGCCGCGACCAACCGCGGCGACGCCCCGCGCGCCGAGGGCGGCTGGCTCGACTGGCTGCGCGAGCAGGGGATCCCGGGCATCACCGACCTCGACACGCGCGCCCTCGTGCGGCACATCCGCGACCGCGGCGCGATGCGCGGCGGCGTCTTCCCCGCCTCGCTGGCGGAGGACGAGGCGCGCGCGCTGATCGACGCCGAGCCGTCGATGGCCGGCCGCGACCTCGCCGCCACCGTCACGCCCGCGGAGCCGATCGTGCTCGCGTCGCTCGCCGAGCAGGCGAACGGAGGCAACGGCCCCGGCCATGTCCCGCTGACGATCGCGATGATCGACACCGGCGTGAAGGCATCGATCGTGCGCAACCTGCGCGAACGCGGCGCGACCGTCGAGCTGCATCCCTGCGGGACGAGCGCCGAGCAGCTGCTCGCGCGCGACGCCGACGCGTTCTTCCTCGCCAACGGACCCGGCGACCCGGCCGCGCTCGGCTACGTCGTCGAGACGTTGCGCGGGCTGATCGGGAAGAAGCCGGTCTACGGCATCTGCCTCGGGCACCAGCTGCTCTGCCGCGCCGTCGGGCTCGAGACCTACAAGCTGCCGTTCGGCCATCGCGGCTCGAACCACCCGGTCAAGGACCTCACCACCGGGCGCGTCGAGATCACGAGCCAGAACCACGGTTTCGCCGTGCTCGGGCCGGACGGCGAGCGCACCGTCCCGAGCGACGAGCCGGTGCGCTGGGAGACCGACTTCGGCGCCGCCGAGCTGACGCACGTCAACCTCTACGACCGCACCGTCGAGGGCCTCACGCTCCGCGAGGTGCAGGGCGCGACCGTCCAATACCACCCCGAGGCCGGACCCGGCCCGCACGACTCCCTCTACCTCTTCGACCGGTTCATCTCCGAGATCACGGGCTCCTGAAATGCCGAAGCGCACCGACATCAAGAAGATCCTCATCATCGGCTCCGGCCCGATCGTGATCGGCCAGGCGGCCGAGTTCGACTACTCCGGGACGCAGGCCTGCAAGGTCCTGATGGAGGAGGGCTACGAGGTCGTGCTCGTCAACTCGAACCCGGCGACGATCATGACCGATCCTGAGATCGCGACCGCGACGTACGTGGAGCCGCTGCTGGCCGGCCCGGTCGCGCAGGTGATCGAGCGCGAGCGCCCCGACGCGCTGCTGCCGACGCTCGGCGGCCAGACCGCGCTGAACCTCGCGAAGGAGCTGTTCGAGAACGGCACGCTGGAGAGATTCGGCGTCGAGCTGATCGGCGCGAACTACGACGCGATCGACCGCGCCGAGGACCGCGACCGCTTCCGCGAGACGATGGCGGAGGCCGGCCTGCGCGTCCCGCGCTCGTCGATCGCGACGACGGCGGAGGAGGCGCACGCGGCGCTCGCCGAGATCGGCCTGCCGATGATCATCCGCCCGGCCTTCACGCTCGGCGGCCGCGGCGGCGGCATCGCGCGCACGCGCGAGGAGTTCGACGCGATCGTCGCCCGCGGCCTCGCCGCCTCGCCGATCTCGCAGATCCTGATCGACGAGTCGGTGCTCGGCTGGGGCGAGTTCGAGCTCGAGGTGATGCGCGACCACGCCGACAACGTGGTGATCGTCTGCTCGATCGAGAACCTCGACCCGATGGGCGTCCACACGGGCGACTCGGTCTGCGTCGCGCCGCAGCAGACGCTGACCGACAAGCAGTACCAGGCGCTGCGCGACCAGGCGATCAAGGTGATCCGGGCGGTCGGCGTCGAGACGGGCGGCTCGAACGTCCAGTTCGCCGTCAACCCGCGCACCGACGAGATCATCGTGATCGAGATGAACCCGCGCGTCTCGCGCTCCTCCGCGCTCGCCTCGAAGGCGACCGGCTTCCCGATCGCCAAGATCGCGGCGCGGCTCGCCGTCGGCTACACGCTGCAGGAGATCGACAACGACATCACGCGGGCGACGCCGGCGAGCTTCGAGCCGACGATCGACTATTGCGTCGTCAAGTGGCCGCGCTTCGCCTTCGAGAAGTTCCCCGGCTCCGACGCCGGTCTGACGACGCACATGAAGTCGGTCGGCGAGGCGATGGCGATCGGCCGCACGTTCAAGCAGGCCTTCGCGAAGGCGCTGCGCTCCCGCGAGCTCGACGCGCCCGGCACGCCGCCGGCCGACGACGAGGAGCTGCTGCGCGCACTCGAGCCGGGCACGCCCGATCGCTTCGACCTCGTGCTCGAGGCGTTCCGCCGCGGCCGTACGCCGGAGGAGCTGAACGAGCGCACGTCGATCGACCTCTGGTTCCTGCGCGAGCTCCAGGAGCTGGCGCTCGGGGGGGAGGGCTGGGAGGACGAGGCGGGCGAGCGGACCTTCAAGTCGGTCGACACCTGCGCCGCCGAGTTCGCCGCGCGCACGCCCTACTACTACTCGGCGCGGGAGCGGCCGCGGAGATCGGGCCCGGCGAACGAGGTCGAGCGCGGGGAGCGGCCGAGCGTCGTGATCCTCGGCGCCGGCCCCAACCGGATCGGCCAGGGGATCGAGTTCGACTACTGCTGCGTCCACGCAGCGATGACGGTGCGCGAGTCGGGCAAGGACGCGGTGATGGTCAACTGCAATCCCGAGACGGTCTCGACCGACTACGACACCTCCGATCGCCTCTACTTCGAGCCGCTCACGCTCGAGGACGTGCTGGCCGTCTGCGAGGTCGAGCGGCCCGAGGGCGTGATCGTCCAGTTCGGCGGCCAGACGCCGCTGAAGCTCGCCGCCGGGCTCGCCGCCGCCGGCGTGCCGATCCTCGGCACCAGCATCGACGCGATCGACCACGCCGAGGACCGCGGCCGCTTCGGCGGCCTGCTCGAGCAGCTCGGCTACAAGGCGCCGCCGTACGCGACCGCGCACTCCGCCGAGGAGGCGATCGCGCGCGCGCCCGAGGTCGGCTTCCCGCTGCTGGTGCGCCCGTCCTACGTGCTGGGCGGGCGCGCGATGGAGATCGTCTACTCGCTCGACGGGCTGCAGGACTACCTGACGCGCGTGGGCGCGCAGCACGGCAGCGGCAAGGAGATCTTCCTCGATCGCTTCCTCGAGGACTCGATCGAGGTCGACGTCGACGCGCTCTGCGACGGCACCGACGTCTGGATCGGCGGGATCATGCAGCACGTCGAGGAGGCCGGCGTCCACTCGGGCGACTCGGCCTGCGTGCTGCCGCCGCACTCGCTCGGCGCGGACGCGCTCGGTCAGATCCGCGAGCACACCGAGGGGATCGCAAAGGCGCTCGGCGTCGTCGGCCTGATCAACGTCCAGTATGCGATCCACCGCGAGGAGCTCTACGTGATCGAGGCGAACCCGCGCGCCTCGCGCACGGTGCCGTTCGTCTCGAAGGCGATCGGCCTGCCGCTCGCCAAGCTCGCCTGCCGCATCATGCTCGGCGAGCGGATCGCCGACCTCGGGCTGCCGGCCGACCCGGTCGGCGACGTCGTCTGCGTCAAGGAGGCGGTGATGCCGTTCGACCGCTTCGCCGGCGCCGACTCGCTGCTGGGGCCGGAGATGCGCTCGACCGGCGAGGTGATGGGGATCGCGCACGACTTCCCGACCGCCTTCGCGAAGGCCCAGGCGGCCGCGGGATCACAGCTGCCGGAGCGCGGGACCGTGTTCCTGACGGTCACCGACGGCGACAAGCCGGCCGCCGCCGGCGTCGCGATGGCGCTGCACGGGCTCGGCTTCCGGATCGTCGCGACGAGCGGCACGGCGCAGGCGATCAAGCGGATGGGGATCCCCGTCGAGCCGCTCTTCAAGATCGGCGAGGGAACGCCGAACGTGCTCGACCTGATCGAGGCCGGCGACGTCCAGCTGGTCGTCAACACGCCGGTCGGCACCGGCGCCCGCACCGACGGCTGGGAGATCCGCTCCGCTGCCATCGCCCGCGGGATCCCCTGCATCACGACGATGACGGGAGCGATGGCCGCCGCGCAGGCGATGGCCTCCGGCCGGCGCGGCGAGCCGACGGTGATCTCGCTGCAGGAATTGCGGCGCGTCCCGGCGGAACCGCTCGGCCAGAGGCCTCGGGTTCCGTTGGAAACGCTCGCCCAGGGGGCTGCGGAACCGCTCGGCCAGAGGCCTCGGGTTCCGTCGGAAGAACTCGCCCAGGGGGCTCGTTCTTCCGGGGACGGCATCGCATGAGCGCGGGCGCGCTGGCGGTCACCACCGACGACGGGCGTCGCACGCTCGCGCCGCCCGGACGGCGGCGCGTGACGGTGCTCGCGCGCCAGCAGTTCGGCGCCTACGCGGTGCTGCGCTGCGCCGATCCCGGCGGCCCGCCGCCGCGGCCCGGTCAGTTCGCGATGCTGGCGACGGCCGAGCGGTGGGGGGGAGGCGACGGCGAGCGGCCCTTCCTCCCGCGCGCGTTCAGCGTCCTGCGCGCGCGGCCGGGCGAGCTCGAGTTCCTGCTCGAGGACGTCGGCCCCGGGACCGCGCGGCTGGCGGAGCTCGAGCCCGGCGACGGCTTGTGGGTGCTGGGCCCGCTCGGGATCGGGTTCTCGGTCGCCGCCAGCGAGCTGGCCGGCCGGCGCGCGCTGCTCGTCGGCGGCGGCGTCGGGATCGCGCCGCTCGCGATCCTGCAGGACGAGCTCGTCGCGAGCGACGCCGCCGTCACCGCGCTGCTCGGCTTCCGCGACGGCCTCCACGCGGCCGGCGCCGCGCTCCTGCGCGACGCGCGGATCGCCACCGACGACGGCAGCGCAGGGCACGCAGGCCTCGTCACCGACCTGCTGACGGCGGAGCTCGATCGCGACCAGGCCGCGATCGTCTACGCGTGCGGCCCACCGCCGATGCTCGAGGCCGTCCGCGCGCTCTGCGCCGGTCGGGCGGTGCCCGCGCAGCTGGCGCTCGAGTCCGGCATGGCGTGCGGCTTCGGCGCCTGCTTCGGCTGCGTCGTGCCGACGCGGAGCGGCTACGTCCGCCTCTGCCTCGACGGGCCGGTGCTCGACGCCGACCGGCTCGAGACGGCGCTGACGCCCGGGGCCGGGCATTGACCTCCGCCGCCGCCTCGGGCTCCGCCACGGCCGCTCTGCCGACGCGCTTCTGCGGGATCGAGCTCGCGCATCCGATCGTCAACGGCTCGGGGACGTTCGACGCGATCGCCGCCCAGCGCGCCTTCGGACCCGCGCTGGTCGAGCAGTTCCCGTTCGCGGCCTTCGTCTCCAAGACGGTCACGCTCGCGCCGCGCGAAGGCAACCCGCCGCCCCGCCTGTGGGAGCTGCCGGCGGGCCTGATCAACTCGATCGGCCTGCCCAACAAGGGGCTTGCCGGCTATCTGACGCACGATCTTCCGGAGCTTGCTGCACTGCCGGTGCCGCTGATCGTCAACGTGATGGGCTTCACGCGCGACGAGGTCGCCGAGCTGGTGAGCGCCTTCGCCGAGCGCGACGAGGTCGCGGCGCTCGAGCTGAACGTCTCCTGCCCGAACGTCGAGACCGGCCTGATCATGGGCGCCGACCCGGCAGAGACCGCGCTGCTCGTCGAACGTGTCCGTCCGCTGACCGACAAGCCGCTGATCGTGAAGCTGACCCCGAACGCGACCGATCCCGGCGCCGTCGCCGTCGCCGCCGAGGCGGCCGGCGCCGATGCGCTCTCGCTGATCAACACGATCCGCGGGATGGCGCTCGACCCGCGGACGCACGAGCCGTGGCTCGGCGGAACGACCGGCGGCGTCTCCGGCGCGACGGTGCGCGCGGTCGCGCTCGCGCAGGTCTACGACGTCGCCGGGCGCGTCTCGATCCCGCTGGTCGCGATGGGCGGGGTGCAGCGCGGCCGCGACGCAGACGATCTGCTGCGGGCGGGCGCAACCCTCGTCGCGGTCGGCACCGAGAGCTTCCGCGATCCGCTCGCCGGAGCGCGGGTGGCCGATGAGCTGACCCGGATCCGCCGGCCCGATGCGCGTCCTGGCGCACGGGCGCGCGGCTGAGGCTGGAGTAGCAACGAAACGCCTGCAAAGCAATGTGATATTGCGGTGCACTCTCGACATGCCTCGACCTCAAGCTGAGGTCGAGACGAATTCGACCCCTGGTGCTTGATGGCCCCCGCGCACGTTGTAGACTCGCCGCAATGCCGCCGGCCAGTGAAACGCCCACCAAGCACGCGACTGCGCCGGAGCGATCCCTGCTGCAGCGGATGGACGCGCTCAACCGCGCGAATGAGATCCGGACCGCCCGCGCACAGCTGAAGCGCGACCTCAAGGCCGGGCGCTCCGCGATCCACGAGCTCCTGATGGAGCCGCCCACGTATGTCGAGACCGCGAAGGTCTTCGATCTCCTGCTCGCCGTCCCCAAGTACGGGCGCGTGAAGGCGAACAAGGTGCTGGCCCAGTGCCGTATCTCGCCGAGCAAGACGATCGGCGGACTCTCCCAGCGCCAGCGCGCGGAGCTCGTCGCGCTCCTGCGCCGCTAGCGGTACCAGCCGCGGCGAATCGCCCAGCGTTGGCACGCGTCTTCGTCATCACCGGTCCATCCGGCGTCGGGAAGGGAACCCTGATCCGCGGCCTGGTCGCGCGCGTGCCCGAGCTCGAGCTGTCGGTCTCGGCGACGACGCGTCCGCCGCGCCCGGGTGAGCGCGACGGCGTCGACTACCACTTCCTGACCGACGAGGAGTTCGAACGTAGGATCCGGGCCGGGGAGTTCGTCGAGCACGCCGACTACTCCGGGCGCCGCTACGGCACGCTCCGCTCCGAGCTCGAGCAGCGCACGAGCGCCGGCGTGCCGGTCGTGCTCGAGATCGAGGTGCAGGGCGCGCGACTCGTGCGCGCCGCGCTGCCCGACGCGGTGCAGATCTTCATCATGCCGCCGTCGCGCGAGGCGCTGCGCGAGCGGCTCGTCGGTCGCGGGACCGACAGCGAGGACGACATCGCCCGCCGCCTAGCGGTCGCGGAGCGCGAGCTGATGGCGCAGGACGAGTTCGCCTACAAGGTCCTCAACGACCGCCAGACGGAGGCGGTCGACGAGCTCGAGTCGATCGTCCGACGCGAGCTGACGCACTCGCTATCTAGATAGCCTGCTAGCCTCATAGCAATGTCCCCACCACGGTCCCGGAACAAGGAGCGCGAAGCGCTCTTCGTGCGCATTCCGACCACCGAGGCCCAGCGGCTCGACCGCGCCGCCTTCGAGCTCAAGCTCAGCAAGCAGGACCTCATCACGGGGCTCGTCGCCCGCTACGTCGATCCCGCCTCCCCGACGAGCCTCGCCGCGCTGCGGCAGTTCCGCACCGCCTCGGAGGCCGACGGCGGCCGCCGCGTGACGGTCGCGCCCGACACGCTCGCGCTCGGACACCACGAGTTCCGTCCGACGCCCGCGCCGGGCGCCGCCGACGTCCTGACGCTGGCAGACGCGGCCGCGTTGCTGCAGGTCGCCGAGGACGACGTCGAGGCGCTCGCCGAGGCCGGCGAGCTGCCCGGCCGGCGCGTCGCCGGAGCGTGGCGCTTCGCGCGTCGCGCCGTGCTCGACTGGCTCGCTCGCGGAGGCGCCTGACGCGGGTCCGGCGTCAGCCGTTCGGCGGCCGTCGAAGGACGCGGCCGGCGACGGTCTAGAATCATTCAGCCAACGACCGTGAAAGGCTCGCCTTGATCTCTCCCCGCATCGATCGTCTGCTCGAGCACGTCGACTCCGACTACGCGAGTGTCGTCGTCGCCGCCAAGCGAGCGCGTCAGATCAACTCGTACTACCACAACCTCGGAGAGGGCACGTTCGACGAGTTCCCGCCGCCGATGGTCGAGACCCGCTCGAAGAACTACCTCACGATCGCGCTCGAGGAAGTCGCCGACGGAAAGATCAAGTACCACTACCGCTAGGCGGTAGGAGGAGGCGGACGGAGCATCTGTGGCGAGGTTGCTGCTCGGAGTCAGCGGCGGGATCGCGGCCTACAAGGCGCTCGAGCTCGTCCGCCTCGCGACGCGCGCGGGACATGCCGTGCGCGTCGTCCAGACCCCGACGAGCGAGCGCTTCGTCGGGGTCGCGTCGTTCGAGGCGCTGACCGGCGCGCCCGTGCTGACGGATGAGTTCCAGCGCGATCCCGCCCGCGGCGCCTACCCGGGCGACACGCCGCCCGCGCACGAGCCGATCAGCCACCTCGCGCTCGTCGCGAACGCCGACGTCTTCCTCGTCGCCCCGGCCTCGGCCAACACGCTCGCGAAGCTCGCGCACGGGCTCGCCGACAACCTGCTGAGCAGCGCCGCGCTCGCCGCGCGCTGTCCGCTCGTCGTCGCGCCCGCGATGAACGACGCGATGTGGGAGCACCCCGCGACGCAGGCGAACGTCGCGACGTTGCGGGCGCGCGGCGTGCGCGTCGTCGAGCCCGGCGTCGGCGCGCTCGCCTCCAAGGGCGAGCACGGCGCCGGCCGCCTCGCCGAGCCGGCCGAGCTGCTGGCCGCCTGCGAGGAGGCGATCCCGGCCGCGTGCAGCTCGCTTGCCGGACTGCGCGTGCTCGTCACGGCCGGGGGCACGCGCGAGCCGATCGACAGCGTCCGCTTCGTCGGCAACCGCTCCTCGGGCCGAATGGGGTTCGCGCTCGCGGACCAGGCTGCCCGGCGCGGCGCCGCGGTCACGGTCGTGGCCGCCAACGTCGCGCTGCCGCGGGCGCCGGGCGTCGGCTACCGCGAGGTCGAGACGGCGGCCGAGCTGGCCGCCGCCTGCGCGGAGGAGTTCCCCCGCTGCGACGTGCTGCTGATGGCTGCCGCCGTCGCCGACTTCCGCCCGGCCGCTCCGGCCGCGACGAAGATCAAGAAGGGCGCCGACGCGCCGGACGCGATCGCGCTCGAGCGCACGCCGGACGTGCTCGTCGGCCTCGCGGCCGAGCGCCGTCCCGGCCAGACGCTCGTCGGGTTCGCCGCCGAGCACGGCGACGACGCGCTCGCCTACGCGCGCGAGAAGCTCGCCCGCAAGCGGCTCGACGCGATCGTCGTGAACGACATCTCGCGCGCCGAGATCGGCTTCGACGCGACCGACAACGAGGTCACGATCCTCACCCCCGACGGCGAGCGCCCTCTGGCGCGCGCCGCCAAGGAGGAGATCGCGGGCTCGATCCTCGACGAGGTCGTGCGACTGCGCGCGACCGCCAGCTCCGATGGAACCCTTGGAACAGCTCCCGCCGATCGCGCCGCACGAGTGTGAGGCGGCGGGCGACGTCGCCCGCCGCATCGCCGCGAACGTGCGCCGTGCCGTCCAGATCGACCCGCTGACGCTCGACCACGTGCTGGTCGCGCTGCTGGCGGAGGGCCACGTGCTGATGGAGGACTCGCCGGGCGTCGGCAAGACGGCGCTGGCGCGCGCCCTCGCGCGCTCGGTCGACTGCCAGTTCGCGCGCATCCAGTGCACGGCCGACCTGCTGCCGGCCGACGTCTCCGGCACGAACGTCTACAACCAGCGGGAGGGGCGCTTCGAGTTCCGGCCCGGGCCCGTCTTCGCCAACGTCGTGATCGTCGATGAGATCAACCGCGCCTCGCCGCGCACTCAGTCGGGGCTGCTCGAGTGCATGCAGGAGCGCAGCGTCACGGTCGACGTCCACACGCACGAGCTGGCGCGACCCTTCCTCGTGCTCGCGACGCAGAACCCGATCGAGTTCGAGGGAACCTACCCGCTGCCGGAGGCGCAGCTCGACCGCTTCCTGCTGAAGCTCGTGCTCGAGGTCCCCGACCGGGACACCGAGGTCGAGGTGCTCACCCGTCACGCGCACGGTTTCAACCCGCGCGATCTCGCGGGTGCCGGCGTCACGCCCGTGCTGAATGCCGCGGGTCTCGCCGCCGCGCAAGCCGCGGTCACCCGGGTGGGCGCCACCCCCGACGTCATCGGGTACGCCGTCGACCTCGCGCGTGGCACGCGCCAGTCCC
>JAOPZA010000209.1 GCA_025964325.1 Conexibacter sp. | reverse complement strand
GCGCCCGGCACGCCGGCCGGCGCTGGCGGCGCCCGCGACGGCGCCGCCCGCACCCGCGCGCAGTTCTCGCTGCGCTTGCTCCGGCTGCGGCTCCCGAAGGGCGCGCACCCGCTCGTGCGCGTGCGCGTGACGTGCCCACGGACCGCAACGACCACGTGCCGCGGCTGGCTCACGCTGCGTGCCCAGCTCGCGCCGGGAGCCGCGCTCGCGACCGTCGGCCACGCCCGCTTCGCGGTCGCCCGCGGGCACTCGACCGTCGTCGCGCTGCGGCTGTCGTCCGCGCTCGTCCAGCCGCTCGCGGCCGACGGTGCCGTTCGCGGCGACGCGATCCTCAGCACGCGCGACGGCCTCGGACGCCTCCGCCGCGCGACCCTCCGGCTGACGCTGTTCCCCCCGCGCTGAGCCAGCCTCCGCGAACGCTCGAGAGGTCCTGAGGTCCTGCCAAGCTCATCGCGGTCGCGGTCGCGGTCGCGGTCGCGGTCGCGGTCGCGGTCGCGGTCGCGCTCGACGCAAACGCAGCCGATCCACGCCGAAATCGGCGGGCGCCCAAACGACGAACCCCCGAAACCCTCGCGGTAGCTGGGGTCTCGTCCCGGAGAGCTGGCCGGGCTTGAACTCGCGCCGTCCTGGTGCGAGGAGTCGCTTTGCATGCGGAGAAAGCGCGGGTTTGCGAAGAATTATCGGCGTCGGGCGGTGCCGATTGCGGGGCGTATATGAGCGGAAAAGCCACGACTCACGGATTCCACGCACTCCTGAATCCGAGTGCCTGAATGCGAGTGAGTGCTTGGAGGAAGGGCGAGGCCGGTAGGGCTGGACCGGACTTGCAATCCGGACACACCGGCGCGGGCCGCGAGGGGGAGTGCTCGGGCGACTGGGAGACGTCAGCGATCGAGGCGACCCTAGCATTACGCATCATTCGTCCCCGGGCAGGGGCCATTGACTGCGCCATCCTGGCGCAGACGGGCGACCCTGGGGACGGAGTTGAAACCGCGGCACGCCCGGGTCGGGAGCGATCATCTCAACGAGCAGGGCTTGCGAAGAGATGTTGATCGTCCCGATCATCTCGGTCGGCGGACTGAAAATCCCAGCCCCGATGATCCATGGGCTAAAGGCAACTGGAACGTTCTGGATGTATGGAAGGCTTATACCCGGCAGCGCACTTCCCGTGTGTTGCTGCGCGCCAAAGAACTGAACGCGGATGTAGCCCCGGTGCGTGATTACGACAGACATGCAGTCCTTGCCGATATAGGGCGACTCCTCTGCGGCCTCTCGCACAGCGTCGATCATCAACGCAACAATGCCGTCGATGTCGTTTCCGAGGGCGGTGAGTCGCTTGCCCAGATCATAGACCTTGGGTTGGAGTGGCGTGGAGCCAGGAATTGCTATGAAGGCATGTCTGTTGCGTCGCCGCTGGAGCACCTCGTGCGCCCTGTAGGTCCGGTCGGACGCGTCCCACCGTTCGACCGTCCATTGGACCGGGCGCGCCCTCCTCGGCTTGCCGACCGGCCACTGGAAGCCCCCGCCTGCGAAAAGTCCACAATGTCGGTGCCACGCTTCCGGCAGCGCGGTTGCCCCCACCGCCAATCGACGCAATGCGAGGCCGATATCTGGCAGATCGCTGGGTCCGGCGCCGAAGCCGGGAGGACCTAGGTCGCGCCCGTACAACTGCTCCGCGAGCCAGTTGTCTGTCGTCTGGCCGCGTATATATGCGGCTCCGGTGTACGACATCACGATGCACCCGTCACGGCCGTGAACGACGACGGTCTTGTTCGCCGCAGTGTCGAACGTGGATCCCTCGCTCGTGAGGAGACGGTCGCTGACATGAGCGGTGAAGAGTGGCGTGGTGTATGTGAGAACGAGGGTCATAGGATGGCATTGAGCCGACGATGAAGGCTTGCACAGCGAGAGCACGAACACGCCGGTCAACACGAGAATGGCCGTGCTTATCTTTGCCCCTCAGGATCACCATGCACTGTTTCGCCTGTCTCAATCAAAGCAACCGGGACCGCGCAGCAAACGCCTGTATGTGGGTGCGTCGGAGTCCAGCGGTCGTCGAAATGTGGCCGGCGCTATGGGTCCGCGGGTTCGGCAACGTGGTGGGTGCGCCGCAGGCACTGCGGGTCCGGGCTAGCGCGATACGGCCTCCAAGAACCATGATCGCCTCACGCCTGCGGCAGCACCAGCGTCGCGCCGCTCGGTTCCAATGCCTCGACCGCAAGATGACCAACTGCTCGACAGTCCCAGCCGCCGAAGAAGAACCGTGGACCCAGGCCAAGTACGCGTCGATTGACGCAATCGACGCGCGACACGACTATCATGGCGCGTTCGTCCGAGCTTCGTGACAAGGGGATGTACAACGATGTCAAGACTCGGTCTGAGGCTCGCCACGGCCATCGTCGTGGTGCTCCTCGCGGTCGATGTGGGCAGCGCGTCAGCGCAGGTGGTGTGGGGTGCGCCCCAGAAGCTTGTCGGAGACGGGCTCCCGATTCAGCAGGGCGACCTCGTCGTCCGCCCCGACGGCAGTGAGACGGCCGCCTGGGTCGAGGGGTTCAGCGGCGATCGAATCAGCTATCCCCGCATCTGGTCGGCGACACGGGACGCGAGCGGCAGATGGTCCGCGCCCGTGCGGATCGCGCCGCTGGCGACCGAGTGGCAGGACGGCGTCAGACTCGCGCTCGCGCCCGACGGAGGCGTGACGGCGGTCTGGCTGCAGCACTCGACCGTGCAGACGGCGACGCAGCCGGTCGGCGGGGCGTGGTCGGCGCCGGTGGCGCTCGGCATCGCAGGCGAAGCGATCACGACGCCGGACATCGCGGTCGACTCCGCAGGCAACGCCGCTGTGGCGTGGGCCGCCAACGCTGGCGCTGGCTACGTCGTGAAGGTCGCGCGTCGGCCGGCCGGCGGCGCGTGGGCGGCGCCGGACGCGCTCGCGGCCGCGGCGCGGCCGAACTCGCCGCGCGTCGCGACCCGCAGCGGCGGCATCGCGGTCGTGTGGCAGGACCGCTCATCCGACAACAGCCCCGTGCACGCTGCCTTCCGCTCCGCCGCGGGGACGTGGGATCCCGTCGGCGAGCTGGCGAGATCGGGCCACGCACCCGGCATCGGGTTCGACAGAGGCGGCGCGTTCGCCGTCTGGACCGCCGGCGACGGCGCAACGGTGCAGACGTCGAGCCGTCCGGCAACGGGCAGCGGATGGAGTCCCGCGACCGCACTTGGCGACGGCGCCGGGATCGCGATCCGACAGAGCGCCGGCGATCGCTCGCTCGCGGTCTGGGGTCGCTATGACGGGACGACGAGACAGCTCGTCACCTACGCCGCCGAGCGTTCGGCGAGAGGCGTCTGGCAGCCGACGCAGACGGTCGCGACCCTGCCGCTGGCCAGCAGCTCCGGCCAGAGCTTCTCGTACGACGGCGTAATCGACGCGAATGGCGCAGCCACGGTGCTGTGGACGCGCTCCGGCTCGACCTGGGCGTCGCATCGCCGGGCCGGTGGAGCGTGGGACCTGCCGGTGACGGTGGAGTGGCTGGCGCCGCACCTCGCGCTCGCCGTGAACCGTCGCGGCGAGATCGCCTCGAGCTGGGCCTCGACCGGTGCCTATGCGATCGTCGACGGCCACCGCGCTCGCGACGCAGACCGGGCGGGCCGGGGTCCGTCGCGACATGGCTTCACACCGCCGCCCCAGTCGATTACGGCTGCCGGGACGGTGACGAACAGCGATATCGCGGTCGCCCCGGACGGCAGCGAGATCGCGGTCTGGGACGCCAGAGCCGCGGGCGGCGTGTCGGCGGTCTGGAGCGCCCGACGCTCGCCCGACGGCGCGTGGTCGACCGCCGAACGCATCTCTCCCGACGACGGCCTCGGCACCGTCTCGCCGCGCGTCGTCATCGACGGCAGAGGCGTCGCGACGGTTGCCTGGATGCACGGCGCGTACCGCGCGGCGTCGATCGAGGCCGTGCAACGGGTCGGCGCCGGAGCGTGGCAGGCGCCGCAGCAGATCAGCGCGGTCGAGGACATCGTCTACACGCCCAACCTCGCGGTCGACGAGCACGGCGACGTGACGGTCGCGTGGGTGAACGAGCTCGGGCCCCGCGGTGTCGAGGCGGCGACGCAGGCGGCCGGCGGACCCTGGCAGGCGCCGGTGACGCTCGCGTCCAGCGGCTGGGCGGAGCCCGGTTCCGTCGCGGTGGCCACGAGCCACGGGCGCGTGGCGGTCGTGTGGCAGCGCTCCGAGCCCGACATGGGGTCGATCTGGGCCGCGTACCGGTTGGGGCCGACGAGCGCGTGGGAGCCGCAGGTGCAGATCTCACCCGCAGGCGAGAAGGCGCGCCAGCCGGGCGTGGGCTTCGACGGCACCGGTGGCGCGGTGGCGGTCTGGAGCAACGCGACCGGCCCGATCGAGAGCGCTGAGCGCCCGCTGACGCCGGGCACGACGTGGAGCCCGGCGACGGCGATCGGGATGGGCGTGAACTCCGGCTTCGACCTCGGCTACCTGTCCGGCAGCGACCTCTCGCTCGCCGTCGGGCCGCACGGCGACATGCTGGCGGTCTGGGGCGCCAGTGACGGCGTCTTCCATCGCGTGCGCTCGACAGAGCGGCGATCGGGCGACAGCTGGTCGACGGCGCACGACGTCGCGCTGGCCGGCGCGCCGATCGAGTCCTTCCAGGTCGCGCTGACGCGCGACGGTGCGGCTGCGGCGACGTGGAACGAGGGTGGTGACGTGGTCGGTGCGGCGCGTTCGTCGGGCGGAGCAGGGCCCCGCACCATGATGCTCTCGACGTTCCCGAGCACGGTCGGGGTCCGCACATCACCCCGTCTTGCGGCCAACGCGCGCGGCGACATGGCCGCGATCTGGGAGACCGGCGACGGTGTGGCCGCGATCGGCGGGCACATCGGCCGGTAGGCGCTGTCGGTCGGGCGCGACGGCATAGCTCAGGAGCCCCCGCCGAGGCGGGGGCTCCGCCGCGTCCCGCTGGTTTCCGAAGCGAGACATGACCGCGTCAGCAGCGGTTTTCTCGCGCTCGCCGATCGAGGACGTCGAGGACCGTCGTGCACCAGCGGATGCTCCTCCAAGAGCCAATTCAGCGCGTCGCAATCCGCGCGCGAGCATACAAACCCGGCCCAGGATGACTTCTGGACATACTCATCAGCTCGTGCGGACGACGCCCGTGACGCCACGGTCCAGGCCGGAGCGCGGTCCGAGAGCGGCTGACACGCGGCGCGGACGGGTATCCCGATGACATGAGACCGAGCGTGCGGTCATGCCTGGTTCGTTGATTGGCACCCTGCGTGCGGCGTGCGGCGAAGAGCACGTCCTCACGGATCACCACCAGCTGCGCACGTACGAGTCCGACGGCCTGCTGCAGCATGCGGTCGTGCCCCGCGCCGCGGTCCTGCCCGCGAGCGCGGCGGAGGTGGTCGCGGTGGTGCGTGCCTGTCACGAGCACGGCGTGCCGTGGGTGGCGCGCGGCTCGGGCAGCGGGCTGTCGGGCGGCGCGCTGCCTGTCGCGGAGGGGGTGCTGGTGGTGCTGACGCGCCTGCGCCGGATTGTCGAGGTCGACCTGCCCAACCAGCGGCTGGTGTGCGAGCCGGGCGTCTCGAACATCGCGATCTCGGCGGCGGTCGCGCCGACGCACTTCTATCCGCCCGACCCCTCGAGCCAGATCGTCTGCTCGATCGGCGGCAACGTCGCCGAGAACTCCGGCGGCGCGCATTGCTTCAAGTACGGCTTCACGACGAACTACGTGACCGGCCTCGAGGTCGTGCTGGCCGACGGCACGGTCGTGGAGTTGGGCGGCAAGGAGCTCGATCGGCCGGGCTATGACCTGCACGGCGTGTTCGTCGGCTCGGAGGGCACGCTGGGCGTGGCCACCCGGATCACCGTGCGCGTCGTGCCGACGCCAGAGTCGGTGCGGACGCTCGTGGCGTTCTTCTCCTCGCCCGCGCACGCTGGCCACGCCGTCTCCGAGATCGTCGCAGCCGGGGTCGTTCCCGGGGCGATCGAGATGATGGACCGCCTCTCGATCGACGCCTCCGAGCAGATGGCGCATGCCGGCTGGCCGGCGGACGTGGGCGCGGCGCTGCTGGTCGAGCTCGACGGTCCTGAAGCGGAGATCGAGGCCCGCTTCGACGACGTCGCGCGGCTATGCGCGGAGGCCGGCTCGAGCGAGGTGCGCGTGGCGCGCGACGCCGCCGAGCGCGACGTCTTCTGGAAGATGCGCAAGGCGGCCTTCCCGGCGATGGGGCGCGTCAGTCCGCACTACTACGTGCAGGACAGCGTGATCCCGCGCACGCGATTGACCGAGGTGCTCGAGCGCATCGAGCAGCTGTCGCGCGACTCCGGGCTGCAGGTCGCCAACGTCTTCCATGCGGGTGACGGCAATCTGCACCCGCTCGTCTGCTACGACGGCCACGTCGCCGGTGAGGCCGAGCGGGCCGAGGAGCTGGCCGGGGAGATCGTGCTGGCCTGCGTGCAGGCGGGTGGCTCGATCACGGGTGAGCACGGCGTCGGCGTCGACAAGAAGCGCTACATGCCGGAGATGTTCGCGGAGGCCGACCTCGCCGCCTTCCAGAAGCTGCGCTGCGCCTTCGACCCCGACGGGCTCGCCAACCCCGGCAAGGTCATGCCGACGCCACGGCTGTGCGGTGAGGTGCCCGGCCCCTACCGTCGGCACCCGCTGGAGGCGGCCGGCCTGGCGGACCGGATGTGAGCGATGTCCCGCGTCGCCGCCCAGCAGCTGCTGCCGACCAGCGCCGAGGAGGCGGCGGCGGCGCTGCACGAGACGCAGGCGGTGCGGATCCGCGGCGGCGGCACGAAGCTGGGCTGGGGACGGCCGCTCGAGACGACGGCCGTCGAGCTGCGCAGCGAGCGGCTCGACGAGCTCGTCGCGCACAACGAGGGCGACCTGACAGCGGTGCTGCAGGCGGGCGTGTCGCTTGCGCGGGCCCAGGAGGCCTTCGCGGCCGCCGGTCAGATGCTGGCGCTCGACCCCCCGGATGGCGGCGCCACGATCGGCGGCGTTGTCGCGACCGGGGACAGCGGGCCGCTGCGCCACCGTTACGGCGCACCACGCGACCTCGTGCTCGGGGTGCAGGTCGCGCTGCCCGACGGCGCCGTCGCGCGCGCCGGGTCGAAGGTGATCAAGAACGTCGCGGGCTACGACCTGGCGAAGCTGATGAGCGGCGCGTTCGGCACGCTCGGGCTGCTGACGGAGGTGACGGTGCGCCTGCATCCGCGGCCGCTCGGATGGTGCACCGCAGTGGGTCGCGCGGACGACCCGCACGTGGTCGCCCAGGCAGCCGTCCAGCTCGCTCACCGCCCGCTGGAGGCCGAGGCGCTCGACCTGCGCTGGGAAGGCGATGCCGGTGCGGTGCTGGCGCGCTTCGGCGGATCGTCGGCAAAGCGGCGCGCCGAAGCGGCGCGGATCATGCTCCGCGACGCCGGGTTGGAGGTCGACTGCGTGGTGGAGGACGAGGCGCTCTGGGCTACCCAGCGCGACGACCAGCGCGGCTCCGCGGTGCTGCGCGTGTCAGCCACGCAGGAGCGCCTGGGCCCGCTGCTGGACGTCGCTCGCGAGCACGGCGCGCGGGTGGTGGCCCGCGCGGCGCATGGCCTCGCGTGGCTGGGGCTTCGCGAGGAGGCAGCGGATTCGCTCGCCGCCACCGTCGCGCAGGTGCGAGCGGCGCTCGCCCCGTCGCCCTGCGTGCTGCTCGACGCACCCGCCGCGGTGCGCGCCGCGATCGATCCTTGGGGGCCGGCCGACCCGGCCCAGCTCGAGCTGATGCGCCGCGTCAAGAGCCGCTTCGATCCGAAGCGACGCTGCAACCCCGGCCTGTTCGTGGGCGGCATCTGATGGGCGCCTTCGACGACATCCGGCAACCCGAGCCCCACCTGATAGAGGACTGCGTCCACTGCGGCTTCTGCCTGCCGACGTGCCCGACCTACGTGCTGTGGGGCGAGGAGATGGATTCGCCACGCGGCCGGATCCTGCTGATGCGCGCCGCCCACGAGGAAGGCCCGGATCTGATCGCGGCGCAGGTCGACGCGTGGGACAACTGCCTCGGGTGCATGGCGTGCGTGACCGCCTGCCCGTCGGGCGTCCAGTACGACAAGCTGATCGAGGACACGCGCGCACAGGTCGAGCGGAACTGGGAGCGCACGCTGTCCGACCGTCTCTGGCGACGGGCGCTGTTCGAGCTCTTCCCGCACCCGGGCCGGCTGCGCGCGCTGGCCCCGCTGGCAGCCGTCCAGCGCGCGATGCCCTCCGAGCGTCTCCTGCAACGGTTCCCGCGCCTGCGCGAGTTGACGCGAGTGGCGCCGCGCACGCCGGTGCGCGCCGCCTGGCGCCGGCTGCCCGAGCGCACGCCGGCCCGTGGGACCCGGCGGGGCCGGGTCGGCTTCCTGCAGGGCTGCGTCCAGCGCGTCTTCTTCGGCGATGTCAACGCCGCGACGGTCGCGGTGCTCGCAGCCGAGGGGTTCGACGTCTTCGCCCCGAGGCTGCCGCGCTGCTGCGGGGCGCTGCAGCTGCACACCGGCTACGCCGAGCAGGCGCGGGGACTGGCGCGCGCCACGATCGCCGCGTTCGAGGCGTACGAGACGATCGTCGTCAACGCCGCCGGCTGCGGCTCGGCGATGAAGGACTACGGCCACCTGTTCCGCGAGGATCCCGCCTGGTCGGACCGGGCTGCCGCGTTCTCGGCGAAGGTGCGCGACGTCTCCGAGCTGCTGGCTGAGCACGAGCCGGTGGCCCGGCGCCATCCGCTTCATCTCACGGTCGCCTACCACGACTCGTGTCACCTCGCACACGCGCAGGGTGTCCGCGAGCCCCCGCGCGAGCTGCTGCGCGGGATCCCCGACCTCGAGCTGCGCGAGCCGGCGGAGTGGGAGATCTGTTGCGGCTCGGCCGGGGTCTACAACCTGCTCGAGCCCGAGCCGGCCGCCGCGCTCGGCCGGCGCAAGGCCCAGCACCTGCTGGACACCGGCGCCGATGTGATCGCCGCCGGCAATCCGGGCTGCGCACTGCAGATCGCTGCGTACGCCCGCGCGCTGGGCCGCGAGCTGCCGATGCATCACCCGATAGAGCTGCTGCACGCGTCGATCGAGGGGAGGAGCCTGTGACGGTGGAGGTCGTTCGCCAGCCCGAGGGTCGCAGCGCCGAGGTGCTCGGCAAGGAGCCGCTCGCCTTCGTCGGCCGCCTACACGAACGCTTCGAGCCCCGGCGGCAGGAGCTGCTCGCCGCCCGCCGCGAGCGCCGTGCGCGCATCGCCGCCGGCGGCACGCTCGACTTCCTGCGCGAGACCCGCGAGATCCGCGAGGGGGACTGGCAGGTCGCGCCCCCGCCAGACGACCTGCGCGACCGCCGCGTCGAGATCACGGGGCCGGTCGACCGCAAGATGATCATCAACGCGCTCAACTCGGGCGCGTGCGGCTTCATGGCCGACTTCGAGGACTCGCTGTCACCCACCTGGCAGAACGTCGTCGAGGGACAGCTGAACGTGATCGATGCGATCGAGGGCACGATCGAGTACACGGCGCCGGACGGGCGCGACTACCGCCTCGGCGAGGAGACGGCCACGCTCCTCGTGCGCCCGCGCGGCTGGCACCTGCCCGAGCGGCACATGCAGGCGAACGGGCGCCCGCTGGCCGGAGCGCTGGTCGACGCCGGGCTGTTCCTGTTCCACAACGCGCGCCGGCTGCTCGAGAGAGGCTCGGGTCCGTACCTCTACCTGCCGAAGCTCGAGAGTCACCTCGAGGCGCGGCTGTGGAACGACGTCTTCCGCTTCGCCGAGGAGGAGTTGGGGATCGAGCCCGGAACGATCAAGGCGACGGTGCTGATCGAGACGCTGCCGGCGGCGTTCGAGATGGAGGAGATCCTCTACGAGCTGCGCGAGCACTCGGCGGGACTCAACGCCGGCCGCTGGGACTACATGTTCTCGACGATCAAGACGTTCCGCGAGCGGCCGGAGTTCGTCCTGCCCGACCGCAACGCCGTCAAGATGACGGTGCCGTTCATGCGCGCATACACCGAGCTGCTCGTGCGCAGCTGTCACCGCCGCGGCGCGCATGCGATGGGCGGGATGGCAGCGCTGATCCCCTCGCGCAAGGATGCCGCGGCAAACGAGCGCGCGATCGCCGCGGTCGCGGCCGACAAGGAGCGCGAGGCGGGCGACGGATTCGACGGCACGTGGGTCGCCCACCCCGACGTTGTCGCCACCGCGATGGCCGAGTTCGACGCGGTCCTGGGCGATCGCCCCAATCAGGTCGACCGCCGGCGCGAGGACGTCGACGTCGACGCCGGCGAGCTGCTCGACGTTGCCTCCACGCCCGGGGACATCACCGAGGCGGGGTTGCGCAGCGACGTCAACGTGGGCATCCAGTACATCTCGTCGTGGCTGCGCGGCAACGGGGCCGCGTCCATCTACGGGCTGATGGAGGACGCGGCCACCGCTGAGATCGCCCGTTCCCAGGTGTGGCAATGGATCCGCCACGGACGCTCGCTGGCTGAGGGCCCGCGCGTCACCGCCGACCTCGTCCGCCGGGTCGCCGGCGAGGAGCTCGAGCGGATGCGCGGCGAGATCGCCGACGACGAGTGGTTCGAGAGTCAGGGCCGCCCGGGCGCGTCGCGGGCGCTGTTCGAGCGGGTGGCGCTGGGCGACCAGCTCGAGGAGTTCCTCACGCTGCCGGCGTACGAGCAGCTGGGCTGAGCCGTTCGAGGATGCGGGCACGCCCGCGGTGTCGGCGCTCTGGCCGCCGCCCTTGCGCAGCCCCGAACCTCGTGGCAATGTGCATTAGACGCCTTTTCAGGCCAAGGAGGAGGGAAACGTGAGCAGCAAGGTCCCCATCCGCTTGTCCGTCAACGGCAGGGTGCGCGAGCTGGACGTCGAGCCGCGCCTGCTGCTCGTGCACCTGCTGCGCGACCAGCTCGGCTTGACCGGCACCCATGTCGGTTGCGACACGTCGAACTGCGGTGCGTGCACGGTCCACCTCGACGGCGAGGCGGTCAAGAGCTGCACCGTCCTGGCCGTGCAGGCCGACGGCACGAAGGTCACCACGATCGAGGGGCTCGCGCACGGCGACGAGCTGCACCCGCTGCAGGAGGCCTTCTGGGAGGACCACGCGCTGCAGTGCGGCTACTGCACGCCCGGCATGATCATGGCGGCGGCCGACCTGCTCGCCCGTAACCCGGATCCGTCGGAGGAGGAGATCCGGCACGGGCTGGAGGGCAACCTCTGTCGCTGCACGGGCTACCACAACATCGTGAAGGCGGTCCAGGACGCGGCCGAGGTGATGCACGGCAGCGCCGTCGCCGACCGTCAGGAGGTGTCGGTATGAGCGTCACCGAGGAGCGCACCAGCGGCGGCAACGGCTTCGTCGGCCGCAGGCTCAAGCGCAAGGAGGATCCGCGCCTGATCACCGGGCGCGCGACCTACGTCGAGGACCTGACCCTCCCCGGCACGCTGTACGCGGCGGTCGTACGGTCCCCCGAGGCGCACGCGCGCATCACGTCGATCGATGCCTCGGCCGCCGCCGAGCGGGCCGGCATCGAGGCCGTCTTCACGGGCGAGGATCTCGCCGACATGGCGGCGCCGTGTCCGATGGTGTGGGTGCCGCCGGGAGTCGAGGTCCACGTGCCCGAGCACTGGCCGCTGGCGCGCGGCAAGGTCGGCTACGTCGGCCAGGCGGTGGCCGTCATCCTCGGTGGCGACAAGTACGGCGTCGTCGACGCCGCCGAGGACGTCGTCGTGGAGTACGACGCGCTGCCCGTGGTCGTCGACCCGGAGGCGGCGCTCGAGCCGGGCGCTCCGGTCATCCACGAGCAGTTCGGGACCAACAAGGTGTTCGAGTGGTCGTTGGCCGGTGGCGACGTCGACGCCGCGCTCGCCGAGGCCGACGTCGTGCTCGAGCGGCGCATCGTCAACCACCGCACGGCGGGCGCTGCGATCGAGCCGCGCGGCGCGATGGCGGAGTGGCGCGAGGGCAGGCTGACGCTCTGGAGCTCGACGCAGATCCCCCACATCGCCCGCGTGATCCTCTCGATCCAGCTCGGCATCTCCGAGGAGAAGATCCGCGTCGTGGCGCCCGAGGTTGGCGGCGGCTTCGGCTCCAAGCTGCAGGTCTACGGCGAGGAGGTGCTCGTCGCGTGGTGCGCCCGTAAGACAGGCAAGCCTGTCAAGTGGACGGCCACGCGCTCGGACGACATGCTCACGACCCACCACGGGCGCGACCAGATCGACGACGTCCGGATCGGGGCCAAGCGCGACGGGACCCTCACGGGCATCCACGTCAAGGTGATCCAGGACTGCGGGTCCTACCACCTGATCGAGGGCCCGGTGATCCCCACGTTCACGTCATGCGTGATCAGCGGGGCCTACGACTTCCCCGCCGTCAGGACGGACATCGTGGGCGTGTTCACCAACAAGTTCACGACCGACGCGATCCGCGGCGCCGGGCGCCCGGAGGCGACGCACCTGATCGAGGTCTGCATGGATCAGCTCGCCGACGAGCTGGGCATGGACGCGCTCGAGTTGCGGCGCAAGAACTTCATCACCGAGTTCCCCAACGAGCGCCCGCACGGGTTCGTCTACGACTCGGGCAACTATCACGGCACGCTGGACCGCTGCCTCGAGATGCTCGATCTCGAAGCCTTCCGCAGCGAGCAGGCGGAGCTGCGACAGCGCGGCGTCTACCGCGGCGTCGGGTTCTCCACCTACGTGGAGATCTGCGGCCTCGGGCCCTCTCGCGCGCTGGGACCCGACGGCTGGGGCATGCAGGGCGGCTACTTCGAGTCCGCCCAGGTGCGCGTGCTGCCGACCGGGACGGTGATGGCCTACACCGGCACCTCGCCGCACGGCCAAGGCCTCGAGACGAGCTTCGCGCAGATCGTGGCCGATCGACTCGGGCTCGACCCCGAGGCCGTCGAGGTCATCCACGGGGACACGAACACAGGGCCGTTCGGCAAGGACACGTACGGGTCGCGCTCGCTCGCCGTCGGCGGCGAGGCGATCGCGCGCGCTGCCGAGAAGGTGCAGGACAAGGCCAAGCGGATCGTCGCCCACAAGCTCGAGGCGGCGCCGGAGGACATCGAGGTCGCAGAGGGCGCGTTCCGCGTGAAGGGCTCGCCCGATAAGTCCTTGACGCTGGCCGACGTGGCCACGGAGGCCTACATCCCCGGCGACCTGCCCGAGGGGATGGAGGCCGGCCTGGACGAGATCTCGTTCTACGACCCCACGAACTTCGTGTGGCCGTTCGGCGCGCACGCGTGCGTGACCGAGGTGGACGTCGAGACGGGGCGGGTCGAGATCCTGCGCTGGATCGCGGTCGACGACTGCGGCCCCGCGATCAACCCGATGCTGATCGAGGGCCAGGTCCACGGCGGCGTGGTGCACGGGATCGGACAGGCGCTCTTCGAGCAGATCGTCTACGACGAGCACGGCCAGCTCGTGACGGGCTCGTTCGTCGACTACGCGGTCCCGACGGCGGCCGAGATCCCGTCGTTCGAGACCGACCGCACCGAGACGCGGTCCCCGACCAACTCGCTCGGCGTCAAGGGGGTCGGCGAGGCGGGCACGATCGCCGCCACGCCGGCGATCGTCAACTCGGTCATCGACGCGCTGCGCCCGCTGGGCGTCACCTACCTCGACATGCCGCTCACGCCGATGCGGGTGTGGAACGCGATTCAGGAGGCGCGGCGATGATCACCGCGGAGTTCGACTACGTCGCGCCCGGCTCGCTCGACGGGGCGCTGCATGCGCTCGCCGACGGCGGCGAGGACGCCAAGGCGTTGGCCGGCGGTCACTCGCTGCTGCCGCTGATGAAGCTGCGCTTCGCCGCGCCGGCCCTGCTCGTGGACCTGCGCAACGTCCCGGGCCTGCGCTCGATCGAGCAGGAGAACGGCGGCTGGCGAATCGGCGCGCTGACCCGCCACGCCGACCTCCAGGCGCGCGAGGACCTCGGCGTCGTCGCGCAGGCTGCGGCGCTGATCGCCGATCAGCAGGTCCGCAACCGCGGCACGATCGGCGGCTCGCTCGCGCACGGCGACCCGGCGTCGGACCTGCCGGCGGTGCTCCTCGCACTGGAGGGCGCCGTGACCGTCCGGGGCCGCGCGGGCACCCGCGAGATCGCCGCCTCGGACCTGTTCGAGGACTACCTGACGACGGCGATCGCGGCCGGCGAGATCCTCACGGACGTGCGCATCCCCGCGCTGGCCGGTTGGGGCCATGCGTATGAGAAGTTCACGCGGCGGGCGGAGGACTGGGCGATGGTCGGCGTCTGCGCGCTCGTGCGCCGGGCGGACGACGGCACGTGCGCCGATGTGCGGGTGGCGTTCACGAACATGGGCTCGACGCCGCTGCGCGCGACCGCGACGGAACAGGCGCTGCGCGGCGGCCCGCTCGACGCCGAGTCGATCGGCCGCGCGGCCGAGCAGGCCGCCGAGGGCACCGAGCCGCCCGCCGACCTGAACGCGACGGCGGACTACAAGCGGCACCTGGCGCGGGTCCTCACCCGCCGGGCGCTGCAGCAGGCGGCGGGGACCTGACCGCGTCGCTGGCCAGTCCGCAGGCGGTCGGCGAGGCCCTGGCCGGGCAGGGCTACCTCGCCGACCAGGCGCTGCGCACGGCGGCGTTCCTCGCCGCCGAGCTGGGGCAGCCGCTGCTGCTCGAGGGCGAGGCGGGCGTCGGCAAGACCGAGCTCGCGACGGCGCTGGCCGCTGGCACCGGCGCGCGCCTGATCCGCCTGCAGTGCCACGAGGGCATCGACGTCCACCAGGCGCTCTACGACTGGGACTACGCGCGGCAGCTGCTCGTGCTGCGCGCGGCCGCGGAGGGCATCGACGAGGGCGAGCTGTTCTCGCGCCGCTTCCTGCTGCGCCGACCGCTGCTGGAGGCGCTCGAGAGCGAGCAGCCGGTCGTCCTGCTGATCGACGAGATCGATCGCGCCGACGACGAGTTCGAGGCGTTCCTGCTCGAGCTGCTGTCGGAGTTCCAGGTGACGATCCCGGAGCTGGGGACGATCCGTGCGCGCAGCCGCCCGCTGGCCGTGCTGACCTCCAACCGCACGCGCGAGCTGCACGACGCGCTCAAGCGCCGCTGCCTCTACCACTGGATCGACTACCCCTCACGCGAGCGCGAGGCCGAGATCCTGCGCGTGCGCGCGCCCGGCGTCGACGAGGCGATCGTGATGCGCATCTGCGACGCCGTCGCGCGGCTGCGGGGCGCCCAGCTCTACAAGCTGCCGGGCGTGGGCGAGACGATCGCGTGGGCGCGGGCGCTCGCGGCGCTCGGCGAGGACGACCTCGACGCGACGCTCGGGGTCGCGTTGAAGGTGCGCGAGGATCTCGACCGCGTGCGTGCCGAGGCGGTGCTCGAGGGTGTCTGACGCGCCGGCGCACCCGGCGGAGGCCGCCGCCGCCACGGTCCGCGACCGCCTCGCCGCGCTCGCCGCCGAGCTGCGCGTTCGCGGCGTACGGGTCGGGACGGGCGAGGTCGAGCTGGCGGTGCGCGCGCTGGCGGCCGTGGACGCGAGCCGGCGGGACGAGGCGCGCCTCGCGCTGCGCGCGGTGCTGTGCTCCCGCCGCGAGGACGTGGCCGCGTTCGACGAGGCGTTCGCCGCCGCGTTCGGACGCGCCGGGACAGCGGCTGCGGTTGCGCTGCCGCCGGCTCTGGAGGCGGCGCTGCCGCAGGCGCCGGAGGGCGCAGCTCCGCTGCCGTCCGCACGCCCGCGTTCGCGCGAGGACCCGGAGGAGGCCGAGCTCGTCGTGCGTCCTGCCGCGTGGAGCGATGTCGAGCTGCTGCGCGACCGCGACCTCGCCGAGCTGAGCGCCGCCGAGCTCGTCGCCGCCCACGCGCTCATGCGACGGCTCGCGCGCGTCGGTCCGACGCGTCGGTCGCGACGTATGCGCCGGGCGCGGTCGCACGGGCGCCGGCTGGATCTGCAGGGGACGGTGCGGGCGTCCCTGCGCCACGGCGGTGAGCCGCTGGAGCGCCGCTGGCGCGCGCCCGCGAGAGCGCCGCGCCCGCTCGTTCTCGTCGTGGACGTGTCCGGCTCGATGGCGCCCTACGCGCAGATGCTGCTGCGCTACGCGCAGGCGGCCGTAAACGCCCAGCCGCGCGTCGAGGTCTTCGCGCTCGGCACGCGCCTGACCCGGGTCACGCCCGAGCTGCGCACCAAGGACGTCGACCGCGCGCTCGAGCGCGCGACCCGCGCCACCCGCGACTTCGGCGGCGGCACGCGGATCGGCGCCGGCGTCGGCGACCTCAACCGCGGGCAGGGCCGGCGGCTGGGACGCGGTGCGATCGTCGTCGTGCTGTCCGACGGCTGGGACCGCGGCGACCCACGGGAGCTGTCGGACGAGCTGGCGCGCCTCCGGCGCACCGCGCACCGCCTCGTGTGGCTCAACCCGCTCAAGGCGCGACCGGGATACGAGCCACTCGCACGCGGCATGGCTGCCGCGCTGCCGCACGTCGACGAGTTCCTGGAGGGCCATTCGGTGCGGTCGCTGGAGTCGCTCGCCGACCTGCTGGAGGGACCGCTGTCGCGATAGGGACTGGAGGTGGCGCGAAGATGAGACTCGAGCAATCGTTCACGGTCGCAGCGCCGATCGGCGACGTGTGGGAGGCGCTGATCGACGTGCAGCGCGTCGCGCCGTGCCTGCCGGGGGCGGAGATCACCGAGGCGGGCGAGGACGGGACCTACCACGGCACGTTCACGGTCAAGGTCGGGCCGACGACGGCGGCGTACAACGGGACACTGAGGTTGGAGGAGCTGGACGAGGCGTCCCGGACGGCGGTGATGGCAGCGCGCGGTACCGACCGGCGCGGCCAGGGCGGCGCGACGGCGACGATCCGGTCGACGCTGCGCGAGGCAGGCGACGCGACGACCGTCGACGTCGTCACCGACTTCACGATCACCGGGCGCCTCGCGCGCTTCGGCCGCGGCGGGATGATCGAGGACGTCTCGCGGCGCCTGCTGCGCGACTTCGCGGCGTGTCTGCAGGAGAGCATCGGCGCGAGAGGGGAGCGGCCGCCCGCGCCGGAGGCGACCGCCAACGCGTCACTGGCGGGCGCGACTCCAGCGTCGCCGCCCTCGTCCGCGCAACCCGCCAAGCCGCTGAACGTCCGCCGGCTCGCGGTCGCCGTGGTGGGAGACCGCATCAAGCGGGTCTGGACCGCGTTCGGGCGCTGGCTCCGGAGCCGGCGAGGCTGATCCGCCAGCGCGGCGGCCAGCAGCAACAGTCTTCCTCTAGCACGTCTCGTCATCGTTTCGACGTCCTTCCGTTCTTGGATCTCACCTTTGCGTCGCGCGACTCGCCGAGCTTTCCCAACGCCAATGGACCACGGACAGTTCACGCTTTAGGCCGGCTCGTTGTTTGCAGAGGAGAAGAACCGGGGAGTAGGCGCGGTGTGTCTCTCCTGCCGGTCCCACCGTTTCTGCGTCAGTTGAAGGGCGATCTGCTGGGTTTAGGGCGTTCGGCGCAGTCGAGTCGTTCCGAGCAGCTCGATTCACGAACGCGCACGGCGGATCGGGTGGTCCGGTCGATCTGTCCGTATTGCGCGGTCGGTTGCGGGCAGAAGGTCTTCGTCAAGGACGAGCGGGTCGTTCAGATCGAGGGTGATCGCGACAGTCCGATCTCACGCGGGCGCCTGTGTCCGAAGGGCGCTGCGTCGGCCGGCTACGTCAACAGCCCGCTGCGCGAGCAGAAGGTCAAGTACCGCCCGCCGCACGGCACCGAGTGGCAGGAGTTGGAGCTGGAGACGGCGATGGACATGATCGCCGAGCGAGTGATCGGCACGCGTGAGGAGAGCTGGGAGGACGTCAACGGTGACGGTCAGCCGCTGCGCCGGACACTCGGCTTCGCGGTCCTCGGCGGCGCAACGCTGGACAGCGAGGAGAACTACCTGATCAAGAAGTTCTTCTCGGCGGCGGGAGCGGTGTCGATCGAGAACCAGGCACGCATATGACACAGCTCAACGGTTCCCGGTCTGGGCACCTCGTTCGGTCGTGGCGGCGCCACCACATTTCAGCAGGACCTGCAGAACGCTGACTCGATCCTGATCATGGGGTCGAACATGGCGGAGCAGCATCCGGTCGGGTTCCAGTGGGTCATCGAAGCGAAGGAGCGCGGCGCGAGAGTGATGCACGTCGATCCGCGCTTCACCCGAACGAGCGCGATGGCGGACCTGCATGCGCCGATCCGTCCGGGAACCGACATCGCGTTCCTCGGCGGTGTCATCAACTACATCTTGCAGGGACAGCGCGAGTTCGGCGACTACGTGCGCCACTACACGAACGCGCGCGTGATCATCAAGCCCGAGTTTCGCGACACCGAGGATCTCGACGGGATCTTCTCGGGCTTCGTCCCGGAGGATCGCGCCTACATGGTCTCGAGCTGGGGCTACGCCGGGACCGACGGCGAGCTGACCGCCGGGAAGAAGGAGCAGACCGGCGACGTCTCGGGCGACGCGTCGCATGGCGCCCACGGCATGAAGCTCGAGCGCGGCGACCCGCCCGAGGAGGACTGGACGCTGCAGGACCCGAACTGCGTCTTCCAGATCCTGAAGCGCCACTACGCGCGTTACACGCCGGAGTTGGTCGAGCAGATCACCGGTGTCAAGAGAGAGCGGTTCCTGGAGATCGCCGAGACCTTGTGCGCGAACTCCGGTCGCGAGCGGACGGGGGCGATCTGCTATGCGGTCGGTTGGACGCACCACACGACGGGCGTGCAGATCATCCGGGCGGCGTCGATCGTCCAGCTGCTGCTCGGCAACATCGGCCGCCCCGGCGGCGGGATCCTCGCGCTGCGCGGCCACGCGAACATCCAGGGCTCGACCGACATCCCGACGCTCTACGACATCCTGCCCGGGTACATCCCGATGCCGCATCCCGATTCCGAGGATGACTTCGACAGATTCGTCGAGCTCAACGGTCCGGATACCGGCGCATGGGGTGATCTGAAGAGCTACGCGGCGAGCATGCTGAAGGCGTGGTGGGGTGATGCCGCCACGCCCGCGAACGGCTTCGCCTACCACTACCTGCCGCGCGTCGACGGCGACCACTCGCACTACCCGATGATGCTGCGGATGCTCGATCGCAAGACGACGGGGTTCATCGTGATGGGCCAGAACCCGGTCGTCGGCTCGGCCAACTCGAAGCTGCAGCGGCGGGCGCTCGCCAACCTGGACTGGCTCGTCGTGCGCGACACGGTCGAGATCGAGACGGCGGCGTTCTGGTACGACTCGCCTGACATCGAGTCCGGCGAGATGCGGACGGAGGAGATCGGGACCGAGGTGTTCTTCCTTCCCGCGGCGGCGCACACCGAGAAGGACGGCAGCTTCACGAACACCCAGCGGCTGCTGCAGTGGCATTTCAAGGCGGTTGAGCCGCGCGAGGACTGCCGCTCGGAGCTGTGGTTCGCCTACCACCTCGGTCGCCGCATCCGCGCGAAGCTGGCCAGCTCGATCGACCCGAAGGACCGACCGATCCTCGATCTCACGTGGGACTATCCGACCCGGGGGCCGCATGAGGAGCCCGATGCGGAGGCGGTGCTCCAGGAGATCAACGGCCGCCACGCGGACGGCTCGTTCGTCTCGAGATACCAGGAGCTCAGAGACGACGGCTCGACGACGTGCGGCTCGTGGATCCACGCCGGCGTCTACGCCGACGGCGTCAACCAGGCGGCGCGCAAGAAGCCGCACACCGAGCAGAACTGGATCGCGCCGAACTGGGGCTGGGCGTGGCCCGGCAACCGTCACATTCTCTACAACCGTGCCTCCGCGGATCCCGACGGTAGGCCGTGGTCGCAGCGCAAGCGGTACGTCTGGTGGAGCGAGGAGGAGGGGAGATGGCACTCGCTCGGCGACGCGCCCGACTTCGAGCCCGACAAGGCGCCGGGCTATCAGCCACCGGAGGGCGCGAAGGGGATGGAGGCGATCAAGGGCTCCTCGCCGTTCATCCTGCATCCGGACGGCCTGGGGTGGCTCTATGCCGCGCAGGGTCTCGTCGACGGGCCCCTGCCGACGCACTACGAACCCCAGGAGTCGCCGGTCCGCAACCGGCTCTACGGCCAGCAGGCGAACCCGACGCGGCAGGAGTTCCATCGTCCGGAGAACCCGTACAACCCCTCCGCCGGGCAGCCGGGCGCCGAGGTGTTCCCGTTCGTTCTGGGCACCTACCGGCTGACCGAGCATCACACGGCGGGGGGCATGTCTCGTACCGTCGCGCACCTCGCCGAGCTGCAGCCGGAGCTGTTCTGCGAGGTGAGCCCGCAGCTCGCCGCCGAACGGGGGCTCGAGCACGGCGGATGGGCGACGATCGTCAGCTCACGCGCCGCGATCGAGGCACGCGTGATGGTGACCGAGCGCGTCGTGCCGCTGCGTGTCGACGACCGGATCGTGCACCAGGTCGGACTGCCGTATCACTGGGGCCGCAAGGGGCTGGTGACCGGCGACTCGGCGAACGAGCTGCTGCCGCTCGTGTTGGACAAGAACGTGCACATCTCCGAGTACAAGGTCTCGACCTGCGACATCCGTCCGGGCCGCCGGCCGCGGGGTCCGGCGCTGGCTCGGTTCGTCGCCGACTACCGCCGACGGGCGGGCTTGGAGCCGTCATGAGCGAACCGCTGGAGATCAACGTCTGGCCCGGGAGCTACGGCGCGGCGGCGAAGCCGCGGATGGGGTTCTTCACGGACACCTCGATCTGCATCGGCTGCAAGGCCTGCGAGGTCGCCTGCAAGGAATGGAACCAGATCCCGGCCTCGCCGCAGCAGGGCTTCACGGGCCACTCCTACGACAACACGGTCGATCTCGGCGCGGACACGTGGCGTCATGTCGCGTTCATTGAGCAGCGCAAGCCGGTCGGGCTCGACAGCGCCGGCGGGTCGCTCGTGGACGCCGCGGCGTTGCACCAGCTGATCGACGAGACCGGTCTCGGCACCTACCAGGAGGGCGACGGGCTGCGCTGGCTGATGGCCTCCGATGTCTGCAAGCACTGCACGAACGCTGCCTGCCTGGAGGTCTGCCCGACCGGCGCTCTGTTCCGTACCGAGTTCGACACCGTCGTCGTACAGGAGGATGTCTGCAACGGGTGCGGCTACTGCGTGCCCGCCTGTCCGTTCGGGGTGCTCGACCAGCGCGAGGAGGACGGGCGCGTGTGGAAGTGCACGCTCTGCTACGACCGGCTGAAGGACGACAAGGAGCCGGCGTGCGCGCAGGCGTGCCCCACGAACTCGATCCAGTTCGGCGAGCTCACCGACCTGCGCGAGCGTGCGGACCGGCGGCTGAACAAGCTGACCGAAGCCGGCGCCGAGCACGCCCAGCTCTATCTCGCCGGCGACGAGGACGGAATCGGCGGCGCGGGAGCCTTCTTCCTGCTCCTCGACGAGCCCGAGGTGTACGGGCTGCCGCCCGACCCGGTCGACACGACCGACGACCTCGGCTCGATCTGGGGAGCAGCCGGCATCGCGGCTGCGGCGCTTGCCGGCGGCCTGCTCGCGGCCTTCGCTCGAGGACGTCCGTGAGCCGTTCCGACAGCGCCGCGGCGCAGGTCCGCGAGTACCGGGAGGAGCCACGCTCGTACTACGGGCAGCCGGTCGTCAAGGAGCCCGTCTGGAGCTGGGAGATCCCGTGGTACTTCTTCACCGGCGGCCTCGGCGGCGCATCTGCCGGTCTCGCTTATCTCGCGGAGCGCACCGGCAACGAACCGCTCGCACGCCGTGCGTGGCTGATCGCGCTCGCCGGCGTCACAGTCAGTCCGGCACTGTTGATCTCCGACCTCGGCGTACCGAGACGCTTCTCGAACATGCTGAGGATGGTCAAGATCACCTCGCCGATGAGCATCGGATCGTGGATCCTCGTGATCAGCGGGACGACAACCGTCATCTCGGCAGTCCATGCGACGACCGGCCTTCTGCCCCGGCTTGCGCGCCTCGCGAAGCCGGCGGCGGCGCTCGCGGGCCTGCCGCTCTCGACCTACACCGCCGCGCTGATCTCGCAGACGGCCGTCCCGATCTGGCACGAGGCCCGCCGGGAGCTGCCGCTGGTGTTCGCGTCCGGCGCCGCCGCCAGCGCCGGTGCCGCCGCCACCGCGCTGACGCCGACGCGGCACGCCGGTCCTGCACGGCGATTGGCGGTGCTCGGAGCGCTCGGCGAGTTGGCCGCCGTGCAGCTGATGGAGAAACGCCTTGGCGGCCTCGCGGATCCCTACCATCGCGAGGGCGTCGAGCGATACACCCGCGCCGCGCGCGTCCTGACGGCGCTCGGAGCGGTCGCGATCGCCGGTCCCGCCCGCCGCGACCGGCGCGCAGCCGTCGCCGGCGGCGCGCTCGTCCTGGCCGGCGCCGTCTGCGAGCGCTGGAGCGTCTTCAAGGCCGGCGCGCTCTCGGCGCGCGATCCTGCGTATACAGTCGGCCCGCAGCGCGAGCGGATCCGAACTCGGCGGGGCCGCGGCGCGAGCCGCCGCGGCACGCCGGACGCGGCGAGTCGACCCCTCTGACCGAAAGATCAGCCCCAACCCCGACCGCTCGCGACCACTCGGTCAGCGGCTACGGCACCGGAAGTTTCCCTGCTGATCCGGGTCCCGCGGCGAGCGTTCCGCCTCACCGCGCCGGTCGCGACGCCGAGGATCTGGTCGTGCGGTACCGCCTGACCGGCGATCGTCGTGCACGGGCTCGCGCGAGCACCGCGCTGACCCATCGCCTGGGGCGCGCGCCGACGGTCTCCGAGCTGGCGGAGGAGACCGGGCTGGGCTGCGAGCAGATCACCGAGGCGCCGTACGCCCGCACGGTTCAGAAGAAGACGACGTCGCTCGAGCATCCGCGAGCCGGGAGGATCGCGGCGACCTTGCGATCGCCGAGACGATCGGCCGCGAGGACGACGCAGATCTCCCGTCTCCTGCGTCGCGCGATGGGCCGCGTGAGCGTCGTCCGCGACGACCCTCCGAGATCGCCGGATTCGTTCGCGGACGGCGGGGTAGCTCACGCACTCGAAGCGGCTGCTCCGAGGAGGTGATCGCTTCGCATGTGTGGCGGCGTTGCTTCTCGGATCCTGTGGAGACGACGAAGCGGTGCCGCCGCGCCTCGTCTCCACCAGCTGCCGAGCGCGCCGTCAGCCTGTCGGGGCGTGCTGCGGTGCGAGCACGAACGACTCGATCGCGATGTCGGGGTCGATGTGGTTGCCGCTGAGGAATGCGGTGACGGTGCGGTTCGTGATGTCCTGGACGGCTGCGATGAGGTCGTTGCTCATCGTGCATTGGTAGGCCTCGCGTGTGGTGAGCACGAGGTCGGATCTTCCGTCGCGCACGAGGCTGCGTTCGCCTTTGGTCATGGTGTCTTGCAGGACGACGGTGATCAGGTCGTCTTGGAGGTAGGTGCGGGCTCTCGTGGGCCCGCGACCGGTGTACTCGCTCATCAGTCGTACGACTGCGTTGGAGATCGCGACCGCGATCGATCCGGTGCCGGGATGCTCGTCTTGGGTGCTGGCCATGCCAGCTCCGCTTCTCGCCTCCCTCCTCAGACAGGGCCATGCGAATGGCAGGAAGGAGACGGATCGAATCCGCCCGCATGGCCCGCGTCCTCGACGTTCCGACAACAGCCGAGCCGGCAGGCGCGAACGCAACTAGCGGGCACTGTAAAGGAAGGCAGCGCAACGTGACATCGCGTGTGGCGCACGGGTATCCTGGGGTCCGGGAGCGCGCGTGCGGATCGGGCGCGGTCGCGACCAGGTGGACGCCACGGGGAGTCGGTCTCGGTTGGAACTGGGACGGGCACCGGCGCGAGGGTGAAGATCACTTCGAACCGGAGGCACTGATGCACACGACTCCCGATCGTTCCGATGCGGCGAGCTTGCCGTTCAGCATCGAGTCGCGACCTGATCGCAGCCGCATCGCGGTCGCACTCGCGGGTGAGCTCGATCTCGCGACCGTCGACGCTGTCGAGGCGGAGATCCGAGATCTGCGAGCAGCGGGCTTCTCGGAGATCGTGCTCGATCTGCGCGCGCTTGTCTTCATCGACTCGACCGGGCTGCGGCTGCTGCTGCGCTGGGACGAGGCCGCGCGTCGGGACGGGTTCTCGTTCGCGATCGTCGACGGAGTGGGCCCCGTCCGCCGCCTGCTCGAGGTGACCGGGCTGACCGAGCGGTTCACTCGCGGTCACGTCTGAGCGATGTAGCCGCTCTTGTCCGCTATGAGATCCCGATTTGCAGGGATTCCTGAGGTCGGGTCCCCCGCGATGGCCCGAGCGGTCTCGTCTCGAAGCACCTCGACGTAGGCCAGGCGCGTGGCGTCGTCGACGCAAAGGGGGACGTATTCCCAGCCGGTCTGACGCCGCAGAACACCTGCGGCGTCGGCCTTGTCGCGCGTGTGACGGCGGCGCTTGCCGGTCACGCGATGCCCGGCGCCGGCGTGGATCCGGCCGAGCTTCTTGACGTCGATGTGCAGCAGTTCGCCGGGACGGGCGCGTCGTAGCGATTGGGTGGCTCGGGCGGATCGAGCCGCGACAGCTTGCCCAGCCCGATCCTGTTCAGCACCGCCGAGACGGTCGAGAGCGCCATCCCGGTGCAAAGGGCGATCTCCGCGCCCGTCATCCGCAACCGCCGCAACGCAGCGATCAGCTGGACTCGCTCCTGCGGCGTGCGGTGCGGTA
>JAOPZA010000179.1 GCA_025964325.1 Conexibacter sp. | reverse complement strand
CGGTCAGCAGCGCGCGCCGCCGGCCGCGGCGCGCCTGCGCGGCGGGAGCCGGGCGCTGCAGCAGCACGAGCAGCTCGCCGACGCCGAAGAAGACGAGGTAGGCGCCGAGCAGCAGCGCGACGATCTGCAGCGCCACGAGCGGCGAGAGCGCCACGAAGATCCCGGCCGCGATCGCGACGACCGCGCGCAGCGCCCGCTGCCAGGTCGCCTGCGGGCGCCGCAGGAGCGCTCGGCGCAGGCGCGTGGCGGGCGCCTCGACGCGCGCGGGATCGAGCGTCGCCGCCGCCGCGGCGATCACGAGGCCGACGATCGCGAGCGCGACCGTCCACGTGAGCAGATCGCCGAAGTAGGCGCTCAGCAGTCCGCCGACGGCGCCGCGCACGTCCGCGTTGGTCAGCTCGTCGGTCCCGAAGACCCCGGCGAGCGTCCGCGCGCGCAGGATCAGCAGGGCGCCGGCGAGCAGCACCCCGGCCGCCGCGAGCGCGATGCCGCCGCGCAGGACGCCGATCCGGCGCTCCGGCGCGATCGCGATCGCGCCGAGCAGGGCGAGCAGCGCGCAGAGCGGGAGGATCACGCCCAGCGCGCGCACGTGGTCGGCGACCGACAGCGTGCCGGCGGCGAACTCGCGGCGCTGGACGCTCAGCAGCGTGCTCTGCAGGTTCGACGGGATCTCGCGCGCGAGCTTCGGCGAGACCGACTGGGCCGCGAAGCGGACGACTGCGGCGGCGTCGGCGACGTTGAGCGTCAGGCGGCTGCCGTTGCGCGAGAAGAAGACGCGGTTGGCCTCGACCGCCGCGCGGCGCAGCACGCGCCGGAAAGGATCCGTCCGCAGCACGCCGTCGACGACCGACTCGAGCAGCGGGCGGGCCGCGACGAGGTCGGTCGAGCCGTGGTCGACGAGTGCGGTGACGAGCTCGCGCGCGACGACGTGGCGGACCGCGTCGCGGTCGAGCGCGGCGACCGCGCGGTCGGCGAACGCGTCGTGGTCGATCACCTGCGTGCTGGCGTAGGCCGCGATCGTCCCCGTCACGATCAGCAGCCCCGCCAGCGTCGCCAGCACGATGCTCGCGATCGAGCGCGTGCGATCGGAGCGCATCACAGTCGCAACCTACAGCTGGATCGCCGTCCGCCGAAACCGTCGCCGCTCAGGCGAGCGCGGCGCAGACGGCGAGCTCCTCCGCCTTGCGGAAGGCGCTGAAGGTCGCGGGGACGCCGTTGCCGACCGTCAGCGCCGTGCTGACCTGGACGGTCGCGGAGCGGCGGCCGTCCGCCGAAGACGCCGCGAAGGTCGTGTAGCCGGGCAGGTTGCCGGTGTGGCCGTAGACCGTCCCGCAGCGGGTGCGGTAGCGGAAGATCGAGAGGCCGGCGGCGTTCGTGCCGGGGCCGGGCGGGTCGGACCGTCCCGCGACGAACCGCAGCTGAGCGGCCCGCGTCGCGCCGCCGAACAGCTTCCCGCCGGCGTAGGCGCGGATGAACGTGGCAAGGTCCAGCGGCGAGGACGTCATCCCGCCCGAGGCCCAGATGATCGAGGCGTTGAGGAGCTCGGAGAAGTCGTCGCGCCGGCCCGTCGCGTTGTTGGCGTAGCCGTGCACGAACGGCGCCGGCATGCGGTAGCCGAGCGGCATCGTGGTGTGTCGCAGCGCCAGCGGGTCGAGCACGAGCTGGTCCAGGACGCGCTCGAACGAGAGGCCGGTCGCCGCCTCCACGAACAGGCCGACGACGACGTTGTCGGTGTTCGAGTACGCGTATCTGCTGTCGGGCGCGAACACGAGCGGCCGGTCGGCGACGAGCCCGACCAGCGTGGACGGCTCGGCCGGGCGGCGGCTGATGGCGAGCGTCTGGAACGCCTCGGCCGTCGTGAAGTCGGGCAGCCCGCTGGTGTGGTGCATCGCCTGGGCGAGCGTGACCTGACCCCATGCCGCCGGGAGGCCCGGCAGCCGCTTCGCGATCGTGTCGTCGAGCGAGAGGCTGCCTGCCTGCACGAGCCGCAGCGCGGCCGCGCCGGCGAACGCCTTCGTGACGCTCGCGATCCGCCAGCGGTCGCCGACGTCGATCGGCCTGCGGGAGGAGCGGTCGGAGACGCCGTGCGAGAAGACGCGCCGCTGCGTGCCGCGCTGCACCGTCGCGATCACGCCGAGCGGGCCGCCCGACAGCGCGGGGAGCTTCGCGAGGGCGCGGTCGAGCGTCGCGTCGGCGCGGTCCGTCCGCGCCGTGGCGGATGCCGTCGCCGGCAGCGCGCCGAGGACCAACAGCGCCGCGAGTGTCAGGCCACGCTTCATGTCAGGTGCTCCTGTTCGTCGTCGTTCGAGGTCTGCGCCGCGCCCAGCGCCGCGTCGATGATCGTCGCGAGCGCGGTCCAGCCGTAGAAGGCGTGCTCGCGGCCGCGCACGATGACGCGGCCGGAGGGGACGTCGCCTCCGCGCTCGAGGTCGAGCACCAGCCGCAGCCGCTCACGGTCCGCCATGGCGCCCGTCGGTCATCGCGGCGCACCGGGGAAGCGCAGGACCGCGCGATCCAGCGGCATCTCCGCGCGCCGGAGCCCCGGGCGCACGGCGGCCGCGTACGGCAGCGTTCCGGTCGGCCGCAGGCCGAGCGTCTCGTCGGAGAAGACCTCGGTGATCTGCCCGAGCAGGTCGAGCCGGTCGAAGACGTAGGGGATGTTGCCGTTCGAGAGCGCGTACGACGTCGTCTGCACCTGCATGTGCAGATGCGGGGTGCTCGAGTTCCCGCTGTTGCCGAGCCGTCCGAGCAGCTGCCCACGGCGTACGCGCTGGCCGACCCGGACGCGAACGGATCCGCTCCGCATGTGCGCGTACGTCACGTAGGTCGCGGGGCCGATGCGGACGATCACGTTGTTGCCGAGCGCCTCGTCGAGCGCCGGGGCCGGGTGCGGTCCGTGGGGGACGGGATAGTCGCGCAGCCCGTCCTGCGCGGCGACGACCGTGCCGGCGCCGACGGCGTACTCGGGCTCGTTCCAGCTGAAGTAGCTCGCGGGGTCGGTCGGTCTGCCGCTCCAGGCGCGGTGGTGCGCGTCGAGCTTCATCCAGTCGATCGCGAAGCGCTGGGAGACGATCAGCTCGCCGTCGATCGTCTGCAGGCTGCGGCGGTGGTGGGTGGGCACCGTGCAGCAGCCCTCGTCGGCGACCCAGATGCCGGCGCCGAGCGGCGGACCGAGCACGGCGGGCTTGCGCTGCAGCAGCGAGACGCGGCCGGCCGGGCTGGTGTTGTGCGCGACCTCGCCGGACGGGCGCGTGAGCGCCGTGGTGACCCGCTGGACGAGCGCGCGCGGCAGCTGCGCGCGGTCGCGGATCGCGACGTCGAGCCACACGATCGACGCGCTCGACGGCGGGATCGCGGCGGGATCCCGGGCCGGGGGCGCAGGATCGCCGGAGTCCTCACCCGGCTGCGCCGGCGTGCCCGCCACCGGGTTGATGTTCGCCGTCAGCGCGGCGCCCGAGAGCGTCGACAGCGTTCGTCCCGTGCGCGCGTCGCGGACCTCCACACGCTCGACCCGCGCCGGCAGCGGGCTGGTGTTCGTCAGCAGCAGCTCGTAGGCGATGTGGTACCTGCCGTCGGTCGCCTCGACCGCCGTCGGGCGCGACAGCGTCGAGCCGGCGAGCGGCGTGAAGGCCACCCCCGGCGCGCCGACCGCCGCCACGCGGGCCGCGAGGCCGCCGCGCGTCGTGCTCGCCGCCGTCGCCGGCGCCGCGGCGAGGAGGATGGTGGCCAGCGCGCCCGCGACGGTGCGTCCGGCCCGCACGCGGCGCCTCTGGCTCGGAGTCATGGCACCAGCATCCCGTCCGGCCCGGTGGCCGGCAATGGCGGAGCACCCCCAACTTTCGCGCCGGCGTCCGGAAGGATCTCCGGGCGGCTAGTTCGCGAGCGCCGCCGGCAGCTCGTCGCGCGAGCCGATCTCGAGCTTCTCGTAGGAGTGGCTGAGGTGCTTCTCCACGGTCGAGCGTGTGACGAACAGCGCCTGGGCGATCTCGGAGTTCGTCAACCCGTTGACCGCCAGCTCGGCGACGCGTCGCTCGCTCGCCGTCAGCGAGTCGGCGCCGCTGAAGCGCTGCCGCTGGGGCCGCGCACCGGCGGCCACGAGCTCCTCGTGCGCCCGCCGCTGGAGCGCGACCGCGCCGCACCGTGCCGCTTCCTCAACCGCATCCCGCAGACGTTCGCGGGCCTCGGTCCGCCGCTTCGCCGCCCGCAGCGCCGCCCCCAGATCGACGAGGGCGCGTGCGTGCTCGAGCCGGGCGGGCGAGGCTGCGAGCGTCGAGACCGCCTGCCGCAGCAGCGCGATCCGATCGCCGGGCGGCGCGGCCAGCGCGCGGACCCGTTCGACGGCGCCGATCGCCGAGCGCGCTCCCCAGCGCCGCGCGTGCGTCGCCTGCTCCTCCAGCAGCTCGCGTGCCTCGTCGTGCGCGTCGATCGCCAGCAGGCACTCCGCCGCCTCCAGGCGCCACGGCGGGTGGGGCGTGCTCCTGACCCGCTCGTACGCGCGACCGGCGAGCTCCCGCGCGTCGGCGGCCGCCTCCTCGATCCGCCCCTGCGCGCGGCGCAGCGGCGCGCGGGCGCAGAACGTCTCGCTCGAATGCGTGAACAGCGACGGGTTGGGCCCGTGCTCGATTCCCTCGATCGCGGCCTCGGCGCCCTCGAGGTCGCCGCGCTCGATCGACGCGAGCGCGAGGTAGGCGTGCAGCACCGGATGCGCGAAGCCGGTCGGGATCCCGGGGTCGATCGCCTCGCGGGCGAACGCCTCGCAGCGGCGGACGTCGCCGGCCATCCAGGCGAGCATCGCCGCCATGCAGCAGGCGTAGCCGAACGCGACGCTGGAGCCGCGGGCACGTGCGTTGTCGATGGCGCGACCGAGCTGCGCGCGGGCCTCGTCGTGGTCGTCGGCGACGCACAGCGCGACGACGGCGCCGACGTAGGGGAACGAGCAGGACTCGCCGGCGGCCAGCAGGCGGTCGCCGGCCAGCCCGCGCCGCGCGACCGCGACCGCGTCGGGCGCGGCGGCGGTGTGCACGCGCGTGATCGCGAGGCTGCAGAGCGTCAGCAGATCGGCGACGCCCTCGCCCTCCAGCGAGGCGAAGCGCTCGAGGTTCGCGCCGATCGCGTCCACCGGCAGGCCGCTCAGCAGGCCGTACGTCGCCAGCTCCGCCTCGATCCGCAGGGCGGACGCGGTCGCGATGCCCGGGGCGTCGTCCAGGATCTCGCGCAGGACGGTGGTCGCGCCCGCGACCTGCGCGGTCGACGCCAGCGCGCGGGCCAGCACGAGCCCCGACCGCGCAGACGCTTCGTCGTCGGGCGCGCCGGACAGCGCGGCGCGAAGGTGGTCGACGCCCTCGGCGGGGCGGCCGCACAGCCATTCGGCCTCGCCGAGCTCGGCCAGCAGCGCCGCGCGGTCGTCGGCGACGCCTTCGGCGAGCGCACGCTCGAGCCAGCGCCGCGCCGTCTCCGCGGCGCCGCGCGTCCGTGCGAGCGCGGCGGCGTCGCGCAGCGTGCGCACGACCCACGGGTCGCCGGCGGCGTCGCTGAGCATCAGATGCGGCGCCACGCGGTCGGGCGGCCGTCCGTCGTCGCCGAGCAGGCGCGCGGCCTTCGCGTGGAGCGCAGCGGCGTCGCCGGCGCGCATGTCGTCGCGGATCGCCTCGCCGACGACGGGGTGGATGACCGACACCGGCCGACCGTCGGCCAGCACGTGCAGCTCGCTGAGCGCGTCGGCGAGCTCGGCAGCGCGCCCGTCGTCGACGCCGGCGAGGACGGCGGCGTGGCGCAGCTCGACGTCCTCGCCGAGCGCCACCACCGCCCGTGCCAGCCGCGTCGCCGCGGGCGGGAGCTGCGCCAGGCGCAGCAGGATCGCGTGCGAGACGCCGCGCGGGCTGACCGTCGGAACGTGGTTCGCACCGGCCTCGTCGGGGACGATCCCGTCCGCGCGCAGGCTCTCCAGCAGCTCGCCGAGGAGGAACGGGTTGCCGCCGCTGGCGGTATGGCAGGCGGAGGCGAACTCCGGGTCGGCCCCGGTCAGCTCGCTGCGAACCCAATCGGCGGACCCGGCCTCGCTCAGCTCCCGCGGACGCATGATCTCGACATCGGGCACGGCCAGCAGCTCGGCCACGAGCCGGTCGTCGCGCGGGCTGCCCGGTCGGGCGCCGGCGAGGATCGCCACGGGGAGGTCCTCCAGCCGCCGCGCCAGGTAGAGCAGGAAGTGGAGCGACCGTCCGTCGGCCCAGTGGAGGTCGTCGACGACGAGCGCGAGCGGACCGCCCTCGGCCAGGTTCGCGACCAGCCAGTACAGGCCGTGCGTGAGCGCGAACTCGGCTTCTCCCGGTCCGGGAGCCGGTCCCCCGCGGAGGCCGAGCGCCGGCGCGGCGAGCGCGGCGGCGCCCGTCAAGGGACCCGCCACACCGGCGCGCTCCAGCAGCTGGCGCGCCACGCCATGCGGCAGATCTCGCTCCAGCTCTCCCCCGCGCGCCCGCAGGACGGTCATGCCCGTCGCTCTCGCCCGCGCCGCCGCGGCCCGCAGCAGCGCCGTCTTGCCGATGCCCGGAGCGCCCTCGACCACGACGCACACGCCATCGCCCCCGGCGGCGCGCTCGAGCGCAGCCTGCAGCGCCGAAAGCTCGCCATCGCGCTCGATCAGCGCCATCTCGCGGGACGTCCGTGCCATGACCGGGTGCATCGAACCAGGTATCGGCACCAGGCGCGTCCGTCACGAGGAGGCGAAGGCTTCCCCGGAGGTTCGGCCGCCAGGCCGAACCTCCGACGGCCGGCGAAGCCGGCCGCGGCTACGGCTGCTCGACGCAGCCGGTCGAGCGACCGAACCAGTCGATCGTGGCGCTGGTGTACGGGAACGCGTTGTCGTTCGACGCCATCCGCTTCGGCGTGAAGTAGCGACGGAAGAACGCCTCCTTCGCCAGCCCCTGCCCCTTCGTCGGATCGTCCACGTCGATCGGTGCGAACAGCGGGTCGAGGTAGTCGGTCACGGCTCTGCCGTCCGGCACGCTCATCTTGTAGATGCTCGTCACCGTGCCCTCGCCGTCGCGTTGACCGAGCCCGTACGCCACGAAGCTGTCGTACTTGTCGCCGCCGAAGTACGCGTTGCTGCGGTACTGCGGGACGTCGCGCCGCAGCGGCACGACGAGCTTGCCCGACGCCGGCTCCTTCAGGAACGGGCACACCTTCACGGTCCAGGGGCGATACACGAGGCCGCCGAAGCCGTCGCCCTGGTAGTTGCCCTCCCAGCAGGTGTAGTTGAGGCTGGCCGAGCAGGAGTCGCCCATCTGCCACAGCGTGTACCGGGCCGGCAGCAGCGCGCCCATCAACTCCACGCGCGTTCCGACGGTCAGCGCCTTCGAGGCCGCGAGCTGGTCGGTCTTGTCGATAATCCATTCCGCCGCGTCGCGGCAGTCGGCGACGTGCTGCTGGGCGCACGCGGCGACCCGCCTGAGCTTCGCGTAGTCGGAGTCGATGATCTCCGGGAATCGATCCAAGACCGTCGACTGCGCGGCATCGAGGCGCTTGGCGAGATCGGTCCCGACCTGGTTCGCCTCCGCCGTGAAGGCCGCGCCCGCGTCCTCGTGCTTGGGTCCCGCCATCTCGGTGATCTCCAGCGCGATGTCATAGAGCTTGCTCACGACCTTGGCGCCCTTGCCGAACGGCCCCGGGATCTCGCCCGCGGCCTCGCGCGCGCCGTCGAAGACGTGCGTCGCGACGCTGCCCACGAGGCTCTGCTGGGGGAGGTGGATCGCGTCGCGGATCGTGTTGGAGGCCGAGGCGAAGTCGGCCCACTTCGACAGGTTGTTCTGGGTGAAGGGGGCGCCGACCGCGTTCTTGACGTAGTCGTCGACCTGGCGCAGCCAGACGATCTCCTGGTCGAGCTCGTTCTTGGCCCACGCCAGGTCGCTCGGGCTGAACCCGTTCCCGGCCGCGTACGGCGTCTTCTCGATGTCCGAGCGCTTGCCGCTCCAGAACGTGTCGCCATGGGCCTGGTCCCAGTACTGCGTGCGGACGTCGCTGCCGACGAAGTTCGACCGCGACAGGTAGGCGATCGCCGCCTCCCGCCCCGCGTTGCCCTGCTCCGGCCAGTTGCTCGGCGGGGAGTAGAGGACCTCGGTGAGCTTGTCGCCGGCGACGTGTCCGTCGACGTGCTCGGTGACGGTCCCCTTCTCGACGTGGAGCGAGCTCGGGTTGCTCTCCCCCGGCGACCAGCGGTAGCTGGTGTCGCGCGAGAGCGTCCCGGTGAGCGGCGCGGTGTTGAGCCCGCCGCTCGGTGTCGCGACGTTGCCCTGCTGCTCGATGCCCTTGCCGGCGCCGGCGTTCGACGTGCCGACGAGCGTGTACGAGAAGCCGGAGCGGCTCACGTACGGCACGATCGCCTGATAGGCCGCGGTGCGGGTGCCGCCGAGGTGCTCGAGCTCCGTCACGAGGCTCGCCGCGCGGTCGTCGATCGCCGCCTGGTCCCACCGATCGGCCCGCTCCTGGTCGAACGCGGAGTTGCCCCGGCTGCTCACGATCACGAGCTTGTTGGGGCTGTCGTTCGCCTGCTTGAGGAAGGCCGTCATCGCCTCGAGGCGCCCCGGGGTGTTGCTGTCGCCCGCGCCCTGCCCGGTCGGGAAGAACTGGCTCTGGGCGCCGACCGCCGGGTTCGTGCGGTCGAGCACGACGACCTGGAAGCCGCCGCGCAGGCTCTGCCCGCTGCCCCACGGCGTCGGGACGGTGAACTTCTGGTCCCCCACCTGGATCACGTTCTGGGTCGCCCCCGAGCCGGCCGCCTGCGTCTCGTACGTCGGTCGGTCGCTGGTGTAGGCGTAGTGCAGGTTGTTGTCGCGGGTCAGGTACCCGTCGACGTCACCGGTGCGCGACTGGTCGCCGAGGTTGCTCTCGGCGTGCACGGTCGCGGAGCCCGACGGGTAGCTCGGCACGCCGATCGCGGAGATCCGCCCGCGCAGCATCGCCTGGCCGCCCGCCCAGCTCACCGGCGCGACGCCGATGCGGGTCAGGGCCTCGGGGACGCCGACCGGCGGCTGCGCCTTCCACGGGTCCGACGCGCTCGGCGCCTCCCCGCTCGGACGCTGCGAGGCGGCGATCACGAGCCGCGTCGCGTCGTAGGCGCCGAGGTAGTCGCGCACCGCCTGGATGCACGGCGCCACGGCGGCGACGCCGCCCGGCGTCGGGTTCTTCGTCGCCTGCGGGCAGTCGAAGTCCTTGCCGCCGACGTACGCGAGCGTCGAGCGATCGAGCACGAGCAGCTGCAGCCACTTGCTCGCGTCTCCGGGGTACAGGTTCGCGCCGACGCGGATGCCGCGCGCGCCCGGCGCCACGCCGAGGCGGACGTCGGCGGCGCTCGCCTTCGCCATCGTCTCGACGGCGAGGAAGGGCGGCGCCTTCACCGTCAGGTCCATCAGGTCCGAGCTGCTGCGCGCGCCGCCGGTGACGGTCAGCCGGAGCTGGTAGCTGCCGGGCTGGGTCGGCCGGAAGGCCGGGCGCGTGAGGACCGCGGCCTGGAACGGACTCGTCGCCGCGCGCGTCGCGCCGAGCGTGCCGATGCGCGTGCCGCCGTCGCTGAGCTTCACGCCGCGCGGCGCGCGGACGACGCTCCAGCGGTAGCGCAGCCGTGTCGGTGCGCCGGTGTGGTGCAGCGAGCGCCCGCCGTCGAGCCGGACCTCGCGCACGCCGGTCGCGGTCAGGTCGTGACCGGCCGCGGCGAGCGGGCCGGTGCGCAGCTCGGTGAACGTGACGGTCCGGGAACGGACGCGCCTGCCGGTCCGCGTCCGCACGCGCAGCACGTTGCGGCCGTAGCGCAGGCCGTGCGTCGGCGAGAGCACGATCGAGCGGCGACCGCGCGACGAGGGGCCGAAGCGATCGCGGACCGAGCGCCCGTTCAGGCTGGCGCTGACGCTCGTCGCATGGCCCGCTCTGACCGTCACCGTGACCGGACGGGCGCGGAGTCGGCTGCCGGCGCGCGGCGCGAGCACGATCGGACTCGCCGCCCGTGCGGCGCTGCTGCCGGCCGCCGGCCCGCGAGCGGCGGCGGCCGCGCCCGGTGACGCGGCCAGCGCGATCGCCGCCAGCATCCCTGCACTCTTGACCACCGTCGTGCGCATGCTCATCCCTCGTCGTTCGCCCGCCGACCGCTACCGTGGGTCGCACTGTAGGGACGTCCCGCGCGCGCTCGTACCCCCGACTTTTGCGGCCCCCACCGGAACGCTTTCGCGCTCCCCGCGCAAGCAGATCGTCTCGATCGGGCCTCGCGAGGCCAGCTGCCTACGCGTTCGGGGCGACCTCCGGCGACGACTCGGAGGGCGCGGCGACGCGGTCGTAGTTGAGCCGCATCAGCGCGATCACGTCGCGGACGTCGGCGTCGCCTTCGATCGTGCGAGCGGCCAGCTTCGTCGAGTGCGGGTTGACCGGGTGGGGTCCGACGCGGCCCGCGCTCCTGAGCTCCGCGCCGACGTCCCGCGGGAAGCCGAAGTGGGCGACGCGATCGCCGTGCAGATGCCCGATCTCGCGCCCACCGACGGTGAACGCGAACTCGCCTCGACGTCCCGGCCCGCCCTCGACGCCCGGCCACGACGTGACCTCGGTGGCGATCTGCTCGCTCGCTGTTCCGGTCGTGGTCATGCGCGCGCCTCCTGGGAGTTGTCGACGGGATCCCGGACGCTACATCTTCAAGTGCACTTGAAGTCAAGGGACGACGAGCTGGCGGACCGACCGCCGCGGGACCGCCGACGCGTCAGTCGCTGCCGCGCGCCGCGGCGAGCAGCGCGGGCAGCTCGCTGCGCGAGCTGATGCCGAGCTTGCGATAGGTGTGGGCGAGGTGGGTCTGGATCGTCTTCGACGTGACGAACAGCGCCTGGGCGATCTGCGGGTTGGTGAGGCCTTCCGCCGCCAGCTGCGCGACGCGGCGCTCCGTCGGCGTCAGCGCGTCGGTGCCGGTCCAGGCGGCGCGGCGCGGGCGCGCGCCGGTGGCGCGCAGCTCCTCCCGCGCGGTTTCGGCGAGCGGGGCGGCTCCGATCGCGTCGGCGAGCTGGAGCCCTGAGCGCAGCGGCGCCTGCGCGTCGGCGCGGCGGCCGCTGCGGCGCAGCGCGCCGCCGAGCTCGACGTAGGCCGCCGCGCGCTCGAGCGCGGACGGGCTGCGCTCCAGCACCGCGACCGCCTCCTGCAGCAGCGGGATCGAGCCCTCGCCGCCCGTCGCGCGCGCGCTGCTGCGCAGCGCGCGGCCGATCGCGCGCGGCACCCCGAACGCACGGGCGCGCTCGAGCTCCTCGGCCGCGAGCCGCTCGGCGCGGCTCTGCTCGCCCAGCGCAGAGGCGGCCTGCGACGCGGTCGAGCGCCACGCGAGGAACCCTGGATGGTCGATGCCGAAGTCGTCGGCGAGGCGGCGCCCGACCGCCTCGGCGTCGGCGAGCGCCGCTGCGGGCTCCCGCTCCGCGAGGGCGAGCTGCGCGTGCGCGCCGCGGACGACCGCGTAGTCGAGCGACCCCGGTCCGAAGCCGTCGCCGAGCGTCAGCGCCGCGCGGGCGGCTGGGAGGTCCCCGAGCGCGATCTGGATCTGCGCCTGGAGCGAGCCGATCCACCCCAGCCCGGAGTCCCATCCCTCGCTGCTGGCGGTCACCGCCTGCTCGAGGTCGGCGAGCGCGTCGGCGAGCGCGCCGCGGTGGTAGCGCGGGATCGCGCGATGGAAGCTGGCGGTCGAGTAGGTCAGGAGCGAGCCGTCGCGACGCGCGATCACGAGCGCGGCGTCGGCGATCCGCTCGGCCAGCTCCAGCTCGTCGACGCAGACGAGCGCCTGCACGACGAGGCCCATCAGGATCCCGTGGCTGGTCGAATCGACGAGCGGAGTCGCCGACGTCGCCCGCACCGACAGCTCCCGCACCTGCTCCGGCGGCGCCCCCGAGAGCGCCATGTGCAGGGCCAGATGCGCGAGCAGCCCGGGATGCTCCGGCGCCTTCCCGCGGCGCGCGTCCGCGACCAGCGGCGCGAGGAGCGCCTCGGCGCGCGCGCGCAGCGGCGCCCGGAAGAGCGTCGCCGTCAGCTCGTCGACGGCGAGCGCCTGCGCGACCGGGTCGTCGGCGTCGAGCAGCGCCAGCGCCTCCTGCACCGCGCGCACGGACGCCTCGTGCTCGCCCAGCTGGAAGCGCAGTCGGGCGAGCGGGACGAGCGCGCGGACGCGCTCGGCCGGCTCGTGCAGCAGCGCCAGCGCGGCATCGACGTGGGACTGCGCCCCGGCGTCGCCGGCCTGTACCTCGGCTGCCGCCAGCTCGAGCAGCACGTCGGCCCGCTCCTGCGCCGGCGGCGGCTCCCGCAGCGCGCGCCGCAGGAGCCGCGCGGCCGCCAGTGCGTCCCCGCGGGCCTGCGTCCGCGCGGCGGCTCCTCGCAGCGTCGCGACGGTCGACGGCTCGCCGGCGGGCTCGCTCAAGAGCAGGTGGGCGGCGACCGTCTCCGCGGCGGCGCCGTCCGCCGCGAGCAGGTCCGCGGCCTGGCGGTGCGCAGCCGCGAGCGCGAAGGCGGGCAGGTCGGCGTTGACTGCCGCGGCGATCAGGGGATGCGCGAACCGCAGCGGTGTCCCGAAGGCGAGTACGTGCGCGCGCGCGAGCGCGTCGGCGGCCTGCTCGGCGTCGCCCGGCGCCAGCTCCGCGAGCGCGGCGGCGTTCCGGATGCCGGCGCCGTCCCCGAGCACGGCGACGGCCGCCGCGAGCCGCTGCCCGGCCTCGCCCAGCCGCGCCAGGCGCACGAGCACCGACTGCAGCACGGAGGCGGGCACGAGCCGTTCGACGCCGGGCACCGAGCTCGCCGTCGGCGCGATCCCGTCGGCGTGCAGCGAGCGCACCAGCTCCCGCGCGAGGAACGGGTTGCCGCCGGTCACCTGGGCGCAGGCATGGACGAACGGCGGCTCCGCCGCGGGCAGCTCGGTCGCCACCATCCGTCCGACCCCGCGCTCGGTCAGGTGCTCGGGTCGCAGCACGCGGTGGTCGGGCTGCGCGCGCATCCAGTCGACCAGGTCGGACGCGTCGCCCGGTTCGCCGCTGCGGATCCCGACGGCGACCATGACCGGCAGCTCGCGCACCCGCACCGCGAGATGGGCGAGGAAGCCGAGCGTCGGACGGTCCGCCCAGTGGGCGTCGTCGACCGTGAGCAGCAGCGGGCTGGCGACGGCCGCCAGGTTCACCGTCAGCCAGTAGAGCCCGCGGACGAGCGCCAGCGCGTCCTCGGGCGGCGGCGCGCTCGGGTCGAGTACGGCGGCTGCCAGGTGCGCGTGGCCCGCCAGCAGCGTCGCGCGCTCGTCGGCCGTCGCGGTGCGGAGCGGCGCGCCGAACAGCTCGCCGGCGGTACCGAACGAGACGCCGCTCTCGAGCTCGATGCCGCGGGCGGACAGCACGGCGGCGCCGCGTTCGACGGCACGTTCGCGTGCCACCGCCAGCAGCCGCGACTTGCCGATTCCCGCCGGCCCGTCGAGCACCACGACGCTGCCGCGACCGCGTGCCGCGTCCTCCAGCGCCCCCGTGAGAACCTCCACCTCGCGCTCGCGCTCGATCAGCTCGTCCGCGGCTGTGTCGCTCATCGCGACGGATCGTACGGCAGCACCGGGGGAGTGGCGCAACGCCGAATGCGACAACTCTCGGGGTGTCAGGGGGAAAAGATCAGCCGCTCAGACCGACGCGAATGGCCACCGACCCGGCGACGATCGATGCCATGGAGCCGCCGCGCCTGCGCCTGACCTTCGAGTTCGACCTCGACACCGACTCCGTCAGCGGGCTGCTGCGCGGCGGGGCGGGCGACGGCGAGCCGTTCAGCGGCTGGATGGCGCTGACCCGCGCGATCGAGCTGCAGCTCGCCGCCGCACGCAGCACCCGCCCCGCCGGCGACGAGCCGACGTCGACCCGCGAGGCCCCCTGACGCTCAGCGCGTGATGAAGTTGTGGACCTCCATCATCTCGGGCTCGCCGGGGTTGATCCCGACGTCGGCCAGCACCGGCATCAGCCGCTCGCCGAATGCCTGGAACTGCTCGCGCGAGCTCCAGATCTCGCTGACGCGCAGGTCGCCGTCGGAGCCGAAGCAGACGTGGAGCTCGAGCCCCTCCGGCGGGAACCCGCCGCTCTCTCTCAGCCGGCGAATCGTCTCGTCGTACTGCGCGGTCGTCATCGACGTGGGCGTGAAGCGGACCAGGACGCTCATGGAGCTCCTCCTTGCAGGGAGCCACGGACAATAACCAAGAAACGGTGCGTCGGCGCTCGCATCGCGGGCTCATCCGGCTTCCATACGCGCCGCCCGGCGGCGCGCCCGGCGCGCCGGCGGCCGCGGCGGCTCGTCGCTGGCCTCGCGCAGTCGTGTGATCGAGCGGCGCAGGAGGCGGGAGACCTGCATCTGCGAGCAGCCGACGCGTTCGGCGATCTCGGACTGCGTGAGGTCCTGCGCGAAGCGCATGAAGAGGATCTCGCGCTCGCGCGCGGGGAGCGCGCGAAGCAGCGGTCCGAGCGTGACGAGGTGGTCGGCGAGATCCAGGTTCGCGTCCTCGCGTCCGATCGTCTCGGCGATCATCACGCCGCCATCCTCGCCGTTGCGCGGCTGGTCCAGCGAGGTCGTCTCCTGGACCGCCCGGGCGTGCAACGCCTCGCTGATCTGCTCGCAGTCGAGACCGCTCGCCTCCGCGAGCTGCGAGATCGTCGGCGGGCGGCCGAGGCGACGGCTCAGCTCCGTGCTCGCGCGGGCCACGTCGAGCACGGCTTCCTGGACTCCGCGCGGGACGTGCAACGACCACGACGTGTCGCGGAAGTACCGGCGCAACTCGCCCGAGATCGTCGGGATCGCGAACGAGCCGAAGCCGGCGCCGTACTCCGGATCGAACCGATCGACCGCCTTGACGAGCCCGAGGTAGGCGACCTGCACGAGATCGTCGAGCGGCTCCTTTCCGCGGTGATAGCGCGACGCCAGCCGTCTCGCGAGCGGCATCGCGCGGCGGATCGCCAGGTCCCGCGCACCCGGATCGCCCGTCCTCCGGTAGCGCGCGACGAGCTCCTCCACCGAAGGCGCAGGCCTCGTGCGATCGGGCCGCCGCTCGAGCTCGGAGGGCGTGACGACAGCGGGATCCGTGCTGGGAACGTGCATGCGGTACTGCGGATCGAAGTGATCTGACCTTCGCGCCGGTGCCGGCTCCGTGCTCTGTCGGAACCGACTCCCGTTGCTCCACCGTGTCGCGATCCGTGCGCCCCGCACACGTCCGCGCCAGCCGGAGCACTACCGCGCGAAGGCGCGGGTCAAACGCAGCCGGCGCGCCTGTTTGCGGGCGCCGTCGGCGGGTAGTCGAACAAGCTCGCGATGCGCGTCGTCATCATCGGAGCGACCGGCAACGTCGGGACGAGCCTGCTCGCCGCGCTGCGCGACGAGCCGGTCATCACGGAGATCGTCGGGATCGCCCGCCGGCCGGCCGCGCTCGGCGACGCGCGCGCACGGTTCGTCGCCGCCGACGTGGCGACGGACGACCTCACCGATCAGCTGCGCGGCGCGGACGCCGTCGTGCATCTCGCCTGGGCGATCCAGCCGTCGCACGACGAGCGCGCGCTGCGCGCGACGAACGTCGACGGCAGTCGACGCGTCTTCGACGCCGCCGTTCGGGCCGGCGTGCCGCGCCTCGTCTACGCGTCGTCGGTGGGCGCCTACTCCCCCGGTCCGAAGGACCGTCGCGTCGACGAGTCATGGCCGACCGACGGGATCCCCAGCCTCTTCTACTCCCGTCACAAGGCCGAGACGGAGCACATGCTCGACCGGCTCGAGCAGGATCGGCCCGAGCTGCGGGTCGTGCGGCTGCGACCCGGCCTGATCTTCAAGCGCGAGGCCGCGACCGAGATCCGGCGGCTGTTCGCGGGGCCGTTGCTGCCGAACGCGCTCGTTCGCCGGGAGCTGGTCCCCGCGGTCCCGGACATCCCGCGGCTGCGCTTCCAGGCCGTCCACTCGCTCGACGTCGGCGACGCCTACCGCCGCGCGATCCTGGCCGACGTTCGCGGCGCCTTCAACATCGCCGCCGAGCCCGTGCTCGACCCCGCGGTCCTCGCCGAGTCGCTCGGCGCGCGCCGGATCGCGCTGCCGGCGGGCCTGCTGCGCACGGCGGCGGACCTCTCGTGGCGGCTGCGGCTGCAGCCGAGCCCGCCCGGCTGGATCGACCTCGCGCTCGGCGTCCCGCTGATGGACATGAGACGGGCGCGCGAGCAGCTCGGCTGGGAGCCGCGCCGCAGCGCGACCGAGGCGCTGCTCGAGCTGCTCGACGGCCTGCGGGACGGGGCGGACTTCCCGACCCCGCCGCTCGCCGCGCGCAGCGGCGGGCCGCTGCGCATGCGCGAGCTCGCCGGCGGCGTCGGCGGGCGGCAGGTCTAGGGCGCGGTCGCCCCCCAGACCTGCCGAGCCCGCGGTGCCTCCGTGCTACGGCCTGACGGCGTCGGCGTGCTCGCGGGCGCTTCCGGCGAGCTGCTGTCCGTGCTCCTGCGCCGCGTCTCTCGCCGTCTCGGCAGCCGACTGGGCGACCGCTCTGCCGTGCTCGATCGCCTCCTGCCCGGTCTGCTTGGCCTGATCCTTGATCTGGTCGGCGACCGGGCCGAGCTTCTCGTCCTCGACGCGCGAGGTCGGGACGAGCAGCCCCGCGAGGAAGCCGACCGCGACCGCGCCGACGGCGAGGCCGAGCGGGTTCTCCTGTGCGATGCCGGCGGCCTTGCGCGCCTGCTGCTCGATCTGGTCGCCGTCGGGCGCCAGCTCGCTCGCGCGCTGGACGGGCAGTCCGAGCTTCTCCTTCATGGTGTCGACCTTTCCGCTGACGTTCTCCTTGGCGCGCGATCTGACGTCTGCCTTGTAGCCGAGCGCGTCGATCGTCTCCCCCATGCGCTCGCGGGTGTCCGCTATCCCTGCGCGGATCTCGTGTGGGTCTTGACCCATGCGACGTCCTCCTTCGCGCTCTCGATGGTCTCTTGCGGTGCCGGCGGCACCGCCTCCTGCAGCGCTGTACGGCCGACGAGCGCGAGCACGATCGCGATCGCGGCGTAGATCGCGGTGACGATCAGCGCGGCGAGCCACACGTGCGTCACCGCGGTCGCGAGCAGCGCGACGAAGCACGCCGTGAGGGTCCCCAGCAGCAGCAGCGCGACGACGCCTGCTGCGCCGAGGATCCCGGCGCCCTTGCCGGCGGCCCGGGCCTTCTGCGCCAGCTCCGCTCTCGCGAGGTCGATCTCCTGGCGGACGAGCGTCGTCGTCTCGCTCGTCAGATCCTTCAGCAGGACGCCGATCGACTCGCTGCGGGCGTCGTTCTCCGCCCCGTTGCTCATGGCACGGGCGGGGTCGGGCCGGTGGAGAGCTCAGCTCTCGTCGGCGTCGGCATGCCGGCGCCGCGGCTCTCGTAGCGCCTGTGGCTGGACGCCTTCAGCAGCCGCGACGCGGCCATCCCGGCGACGAGGCCGAGACCGATCACCGCGAGCGGCTGGCGGCGTCCGAACTCCTCTGCGTCGTGGAGGATGCGCTCGCCGTCGGACTCCGACAGGTAGCTGCCGACGCGCTCGGCGCGTCCGGCGAGCTGCTCCGCCGCGCGGGCCGGGCCGTCCTGGCCCTCCTCGCGCAGCTTCTCCGTCGTCGAGCGCAGCGCTCTCGCGGTCGCGCTGACCTGCTCGCCCGCCTGCGTGGAGCGCACGTCGACCTGCTCGCGGACTCTCGCCTGCGTCGTCTGCGTGGCCTGCTGCTGGACGTCCTGCGCCCTGTCCTTGACGCGGCTCGCGTCCGAGCTCGTGTAGGTGTCGGTGCTCATCGATGCCTCGCTTCCTGGTTGGTGGTCAGTGGGTGCAGCGCTCGTCGCACGAGGCGCTAGGTCGTCTGCTGTGGCTTCGGATCGGAGCGCGGCTCGAGTTGCAGCTCCTTGTCCGCCCCGTGCACGCCCTCCCCGAGCTGGCGGCTGCGCTCGCGCTCGGCGTTCAGCTCGATCCCGAGCAGCAGCGCGACGTTCGTGATCCAGAACCAGACGAGCAGGCTGACGATCCCGCCGAGCGTGCCGTAGGTCTTGTCGTAGGAGCCGAAGTTCGCGACGTAGAACGCGAAGGCGGCGGAGGCGATCAGCCAGACGACGATCGCGAGGAGCGCGCCGGGCATCACGAATCTGAAGCTCCTCAGCTTCACGTTCGGCGCCGCGTAGTAGAGCAGGGTGAACATCAGCACCATCACCGCGAGCAGCACCGGCCACTTCGCGATGTTCCAGATCGAGACCGCCGTCGATCCGATCCCGAGCGGCTGGGCGACCGCGGAGACGATCGGTCCCGTCATCACGAGCGCGACGGCGACGAGCGCCAGCAGCACGACCATGACGAGCGTGACGAGCATCTGCAGCGGCCGCAGCTTCCAGACCGGTCGTCCCTCGGGCGTCTCGAAGACGATGTTCGCCGCGCGCATGAAGGCGCCGATGTAGCCGGACGCCGACCACAGCGCGATCGCGAGACCGGCGATCAGCAGGAGCCCGGCGGCGCTCCGGTGCGAGGTGATCGATCTGATCGGGCCGGCGAACGTGTCGGCCGCCGAGCTCGGACCGATCTTCGTGACGATGTCCGTGATCGTCTTCGTCGTCGAGGCCGGGTCGCCGACCAGCCCGACGATCGAGACGAGCGCGATCAGCGCGGGGAAGATCGACAGCAGCCCGTAGTAGGTCAGCGCCGCGGCCCAGTCGCTGAGGTTGTCCTCGCTGAACTCGGTCAGCGTCCGCTTGAAGGTGGCGAACAGGCCGGTGCGCGCGTCGGTGCCGACCGGCGCGTAGTCCGCCCGGCGGCGCGTCGCGGGATGCGGTTCGCTCGACACCCGTCACCGCCCTTCGTCGGCGCCGTCGGTCTCGATCCGCTCTCTGCGGACCGCTTCGGAGATCTCGCGCTCGCCGCTCACGGTCTCGGTGCCGAGGCGGACGCGCTCTCTGGCCACGACGTGCTTCTCGACGACCGGCTCCTCCGCGTGCAGCACGACCTCGTGCTCCTCGTCGGAGATCGCGGGGCCGGCGGTCGCCGCGTCGACATTCTCGTCGGTGATCGGCTCGCGCTCGATCCGCACCTCCTCGCGGCGCACCGGCACCGTTCTCGTCACCTCCTCGGTGACGACGTACTTGCGCAGCCGGGCGCGTCCCGTCTCGACCTGGCGCGTCCCGACGCGCACCTCCTCCTCCGAGCGCGTCATCGCGTCGTCGGTCTCGGGGCCGGAGACGTCGCGACCGACCGCGTCGGAGCCCCGCTGCCCGTTCGGCGTGCCCGTCGCCGTCGTCGAGCCGGCCGAGGTGTAGGGCACGCCGTAGTGCTCGAAGAGGCGGCGCTCCTCAACCTCGCTGAGATCGCCGTCCGGCTCGATGTGCGGCGCGTCCTTCATCTGCGCCTTCGCGATCGAGAGACGGAGGTCCTCCCCGTCGGGCTGCGCGCCGCTCAGCGGCACGAACGTCTTCTTCGTACCGAACAGGCCGGAATGGACCATCGCCCACTCCGGCCGACCGCTGCTCAGGTCCTGGTACACCTCCTCGGCCTTGCCGAGCTTCTCGCCATCGCGGTCGATCAGCACGCGGCCGCGCACGTCGTAACCCTCGGTGAATCCGGTCATGCCCCGCTCCTTCCAGTCGGCGAGGACCGCTCCGATTGAACAGCCTCGCCTGTCCCAGCTACCCGCCGATATGGAGCACAAGTCCCGATCCGGCCGCCTATATGCCATCTTCCGGTACACCTGACGCGCGACTGTCCCTGTTGACGGGTCGGGATGTCCCAAGACCGGCTGGCGCTCCTGCCCTCCAGCGGTCTCGTCAGCTACCGTCCCTGGTCTGGTGCCGAACGACGAGAGCACCTCGCAGCATGGGGAGCAGGCGCTCGAGCCGCTGCGGCTGCGGGCCGATGCGGCCGTGCGCCACGAGCGGATCCTGACCGCCGCCGCGAGCCTGCTCGGGGATCGCCGCACGAGCATGGCGCAGGTCGCCGCGGCCGCCGGCGTCAGCCGCTCGACGCTCTACCGGCACTTCCCGACGCGTCACGACCTCGCCGACGCGCTCGTCGTGCTCGAGCAGGCCAGCGAACGCTCCGACGACCCGCCCGCGTCGCCCAGCTCGTCGCACGCGGTCGCGACGCTGCCCTTCCAGCCTCCGGGGCGCCTCGGACGCGCGCATCCGCTCGCGCTCGAGGTCACGCACGTCCTCGACGAGGTGCCGCCGCACCTGATCGCCGACCAGCTCGTCGCCGAGGCGCGCCGCACGGCGGGTGTCGCGATCGCGCTCTACGTCGTCGACATCGACGGCTCGGAGCTCGTGCGACTCGCCGGCTCCGAGGACTTCCCCGAGCGGCTCGCGGCGCCTCCCGCGCTCGGACCGGAGATCGTCCCCGAGGGGCTGCCGGTCTTCTACGAACGGCTCGCGCGCGAACTGCCGCGCTGCACGGCGGAGCCGCTGTGGCTCCGGGGCCGCGTGCTCGGCCTGCTGCTCTGCGTCGGGCAGCCGATCGCGCCGCTCGAGGACATCGCGAAGCAGGGCGCCGCCGCGCTCGAGCTCGCCAACGACTACACCGACCTGATCGAGACCGCCCGCCGTCGCAGACCCACGACCGCCGCCGCCGAGGTCCAGCACGACCTGCTGCCACCGCGGATCGCACGCGTCACCGGCGCCCAGCTCGCAGGCGGCCTGCTGCCGACCTACGAGGTCGGCGGCGACTGGTTCGACTTCGTCGAGAACCGCGACGGCGCATGGCTCGCGATCGCCGACGCGAGCGGCAACGGCCCGACCGCCGCCGGCTTGAGCGCGACCGCGCTCGGCGCCCTGCGGGCCGCGCGCCGCAGCGGCGAGGACCTGATCGGAGCGGTGAAGACGATGGACGACGTCATCCGCAGGCTCGACAACCCAGGCTTCCAGGTGACCGCGATCCTCGCCCGCTGGCACGCCCCCACGGCGACCCTCGCCTGGATCGACTGCGGGCACCCGCCCGGCCTGCTCGCCGACCTCGACGGCACGCTCGCCGAGCTCGACGGCCCCGTCCACCCACCGCTCGGCAGCGGCACCGCCTCACGCGACTACGAGCTGACCCAGGTGGTGCTCGACCCCGGCGAGCGGCTGATCCTGCTGACCGACGGCGTCACCGGCCGCCCGACGAGAAGCGGCCGCAGCTTCGGCGTGGACGGCATCCGAGACGCCGTCGCCGCGACCGCCGCTCCCACGGCGGCCGCGACTGCGATGGCGATCCTGCAGGCGGTGACCGCGTGCTCGCCGGAGCCGCTGCTCGACGACGCCACGCTCGTCGTGCTCGCCGTCGACTGACGCCGTCGCCGCCCGCGCTCATCTCGCGGTCAGCGCCCGCTCCTTCTTGCGCTCGGCGACGGCGACCCGCAGCGCGTCCCAGTCGACGTCCTTGAAGTTGTGCATCGGACAGAACCTCGGGCCGCACATCGAGCAGAACTCCGCCGTCTTGAAGTAGTCGTCGGAGAGCGTCTCGTCGTGCATCGCGCGGGCGGTCTCCGGGTCGAGCGCGAGCTCGAACTGCCGCCGCCAGTCGAACGAGAAGCGCGCCTGCGAGAGCTCGCGGTCCCAGGCTGCCGCGCGTCTGGAGCCGCGGGCGAGATCGGCGGCGTGCGCCGCGATGCGGTACGCGATCAGGCCCTGCTTGACGTCCTCGGCGTCCGGCAGGCCGAGGTGCTCCTTCGGCGTGACGTAGCAGAGCATCGAGGTGCCGTGCCAGCCGACGATCGCCGCGCCGATCGCGCTCGTGATGTGGTCATAGCCGGGGGCGATGTCGGTCACGAGCGGCCCGAGCGTGTAGAAGGGCGCTTCGTGACAGACCTCCTGCTGACGGCGGACGTTGGCCTCCAGCTGGTCGAGCGGGACGTGTCCGGGGCCCTCGACCATCACCTGCACGTCGCGCTTCCAGGCCCGCTGCGTCAGCTCGCCGAGCGTGTCGAGCTCGGCGAACTGCGCGGCGTCGGATGCGTCGGCGATCGATCCGGGACGCAACCCGTCGCCGAGCGAGATCGAGACGTCGTGGGCACGGCAGATCTCCACGATCTCGTCGAAGCGCTCGTAGAGCGGGTTCTCCCGCTCGTGGTGGACCATCCAACGCGCCAGCAGGCCGCCGCCGCGCGAGACGATCCCGGTCACGCGGTGCTGGCAGAGCGGAAGGTGCTCGAGGCGAACGCCGGCGTGGATCGTCATGTAGTCGACGCCCTGAAGCGCCTGGTGCTCGATCACCTCGAGCAGCAGGTCGCCGGTCAGCTCCTCCGGACGATCGACGCGCTCGATCGCCTGGTAGATCGGGACCGTCCCGATCGGGACGCTCGCCGACGCGAGGATCGCCTCGCGCGTCTCGTCGATGCGCTTGCCGGTCGAGAGGTCCATCACCGTGTCGGCGCCCCATCGCTCGGCCAGAGCGAGCTTCCCGACCTCTTCCTCGAGCGAGGAGGTCGTCGGCGAGTTGCCGATGTTGGCGTTGATCTTGACGCGCGCGACGAGGCCGATCGCGGTCGGGTCGAGGGCGCGATGGTGGACGTTGGCGGGGATGATCAGGCGCCCGCGCGCAACCTCGTCGCGGATCAGCTCCGGCGCGAGCTGCTCGCGCTCGGCGACGCGCTCCATCTCCGGCGAGATCGTCCCTCGCCGAGCGATCGACATCTGGGTCCGACAGGTGACGGCGGACGAGAACGTGCTGCGTTGCAGCATGTGCTTCCTCCCTTCGCTGGTGTGAGCCAGATCAGGTTCAGCGGGTCGACGCTACGAAGCGCCCTCTCAGCCCCTGCGACAGGGACCCCCCGGGATGTGCAGAGGCCGGGACGTTACACCGAGCGCGCCCGGCCGGCGACGAGCTCGCGGCCGTCAGCCGTGCGGGTGCCGCTCGCGGTCGCGATCCTCGGACTCGCCGACCACCAGGAACGCAAGCGAGACGAGCGCCACGCCCGCGACTCCGACAAGCATCGCTCCGACGACGATCGTCGCGACGGTGTCGAACGCGGCGAGCAGCGCGCCGCCGACGACGAGCGCGACGATCGCCGCGCCGATGATCACGCGCTTGCTCACGGCGTCGATGTACCCGCATCCGAAGCATGATCACCCGGTCGGGATGATGCTCACGACGGCGTCCGCGCCTACTGTGGGTCGATGCGCCTGATCCTGAACGTCATCTGGCTCGTCCTCTGCGGCTTCTGGATGTCGATCCTGTGGGCGTTGGCGGGCGTCGTGATGTGCCTGCTGATCATCACGATCCCGTTCGGGCTGCAGGCGTTCAAGATCGCCAACTACGTGCTCTGGCCCTTCGGGCGGACGATCGTCAAGCGACACGACGCCGGCGCGGCGTCGCTGATCGGGAACGTCATCTGGATCGTGCTGGTCGGGTGGGAGCTCGCGATCGGGCATCTCGCGGCCGCGATCCTGCTGGCGATCACGATCATCGGGCTGCCGCTCGCCGCCGCGAACCTCAAGCTGATCCCGATCTCGCTCGTCCCCTTCGGCCGCGAGATCGTGCCGACGCGCGCCGAGGGGATCGCGGCGTAGGCCGTCGTCACGTCGGTCGCCGGCTCACGAAATTGCCGACGAGGACGACCGCCATCGTGCTCACGTAGCGGAATGCGGGAGCTCCGCTCAGTCCGGGGCGACGCGCGCTGGCCACGGCACCGTCCCGGAGACGGTGGTGCCGCGGCCGGGCGCCGACCCGACGTCGGCCTCCCCGCCGACCGCCGCGATGCGGTCGCGGGCGTTCGTCAGGCCGGCGCCCGGCGGTACCGCGCGGCGATCGAAGCCGGCGCCGTCGTCCGCGACGCTGAACGCGAGCCGCGCTCCGTCGCGGCGCAGCCGGACCGTCACCGCGGCTGCCGGGCCGCCGTGCTTGGAGGCGTTCTGAATCGCCTCGAGGCAGACGAAGTAGACGGCCGCCTCGACGTCCGCGGCGCTGCGTCCGACCGCTCCCGCGACGACCCGCACGCTGCCCGTCGCACGCTCCGCCTCCGCTGCCAGCGCCTCGCCGAGGCCGTGGCTCGCGAGGAGCGGCGGGTAGAGCCCGTGCGCGATCGTGCGCACGCTGTCGAGCGCCTCCTGCACCTCGCCGCCGAGCTGCTCGAGCGTGTGGTGCAGCTCCTCGGCGTCGAGCGCGGCGGCGCGGTCGGCGGCGAGCCCGAGCTTGACGCGCACGCCGACGAGGCGGTTCTGGGCGCCGTCGTGCAGGTCGCGCTCGATCCGCCGGCGTTCCGCCGAGCCGGCGGCGACGATCCGCGCGCGCGACTCGCGCAGCTCCTTCGCCGATGCCCGGAGCCGCGCCTCGAGGCCCGCGTTCTCGAGCGCCAGCAGGGCGCTCTCGCCGGCCGCGCGGACGAGGCCCGGCGCCTCCTCGAGCGTCTCGGCGTGGACGATCGCCGCGACCGGCGCCTCGCCGGAGTGGATCTCGGTGACCGCGCGTCCGCCGAGGTCCCGGAGCGCCGCCGGGCGGCCGCGCTCGTCGACGTACGCGGCCACCGCCGGCGCCCAGAAGCGCAGCTCCAGCGACGGGTCGCCCAGCACGTCCGCGAGCACGCTGCGCACGTCCTGGCCCTCGTCGTCGTGGCGCGCGATGCCCGGCAGCGCGGCGCGCAGCGCCCCGCGCGCGAACATCCTGCCGCGCAGCTGCCCGAGCAGCATCGCGTACGGCACGCCCACCCCGGCGGTGACGCCGACCCAGCCGATCGCGAGCGCCACCGGCTCGTCGCCGCCGACGGTGCGCATCAGGTTGCTCGCGCCGACGGCCAGCACCCAGGTGAGCACGCAGGCGAACACCGGCAGCAGTGCCTGGCGCGGAAGGCCGTCGACCGCGCGCAGGTGCAGCAGGACGACGGCGGCGACCGCCAGCAACGTGGCGCTCGTGGCGAGCGCCGCCGCGTCGGCGAGGGCGACGTTCGCGGCATGGCCGAGCTCGCCGACGCGGAACGGGTTCTGCGGGCAGCTGCCGGAGCAGCGCGTGAGGACCGCTCCGATCGGCAGGTCCCGGCCGCCGAGCACGAGCGGCGTCCACAGCAGCACCGTCGCGCCGACCGCGGCGCCGAACGTCGATCGTGCCGCCCTGCCCTCCAGCGTGCCGTGCGGGAAGACGAGCAGCACGTAGATCAGCACTAGGACGAGCAGCGCCCACGCGATGCGGCCGAGCGTGAAGAGCGCGGGATCGGAGCTCGCGAGCAGCGTCGTGGCCGCGAAGACGAAGCCGGACGCGACGAACAACGCGCCGAGCGGGCTCTGCGGCCGCAGCTTCCACGTCAGCAGCCCGGCGGCGACCCAGGAGCCGATCGCGACCGCGCGGTAGACGCCGTTCGCGACCGGGGCCGCGAGCACGTCGCTGCCCGCCGTCACCGCCAGGACGACGATCGCGGTCGCCAGCGCCGTGGCCGCGATCGCCGCGATCCGTGCGCGCGTCCGCTGCGAGACGTGCTGCTGCCCGGCGGCGGGGATCCCCGCCGCCGATCCACCCCGCCGCAGCGCGTCGGCCGTGCCGCCGGCGAGCTCAGCGTCCTCGGAGGTCATCCGTTGTTCGAGCCTCTCCTGGTCGAGGCGACGAGCGCTTCTGCGGTGCCTTACGGCCGTCTCGTGGGTATATCACGCACTCTGGTTACTGGTAAGGCGCGTCGTCAGGGCGGCGCGCGCATGTCATCCACGAGGGCGTCCGAATGGCTGGCCGGGAAGGGCAGCCCCACAGCGAAACGACGATCCGCGTCGTGCTGGCCGACGACAGCTTCCTCGTGCGCGAGGCGGTCGAGCAGATCCTCGCGGAGGCTCGGCACATCGAGCTCGTCGCCTCGTGCGGTGACGTTCCGTCGCTGATGGCGGCGATCGACCGCGAGCAGCCCGCGGTCGTCGTCACGGACATCCGCATGCCGCCGGCCCACGACGACGAGGGGATCGAGGTCGCGAACCGGCTGCGCGCGACCCGGCCCGAGATCGGCGTCGTGGTGCTGAGCCAGTACGCCGAGTCGCGCTTCGGGCTCGCGCTGCTCGAGCAGGGCTCGGACGGTCGCGCCTATCTGCTGAAGGAGCGCGTCCACGACAAGCATCAGCTGATCTCGGCGATCGACGCCGTCGCGGCGGGCGGAGCGGTGATCGACGCGAAGATCGTCGAGACGATCGTGGCGCAGCGCGCGCGCGACGCCGACTCCCCGCTCGCCGAGCTGTCGCCGCGGGAGCTCGAGATCCTCGCCGAGATCGCGCAGGGCAAGAGCAACGCGCGGATCGCCGAGCAGCTCGTGCTCACCAAGCGCGCGGTCGAGAAGCACATCAACGCGATCTTCCTGAAGCTCGGGCTGACCTACGCGCAGGACGTCAGCCGGCGCGTGAAGGCGGCGCTCATCTACCTCTCCGAGCCGCGGCGGTAGCGCGCTCGTCGTCGCCGCCGTAGGCGTCCCACAGCTCGATCAGCAGCTGCGGCCGCAGATCCTCCTTGCGGACCAACGCCGCCGCGCCGCACGAGCGGACCGCGGCGAGCGAAGTGGCCGCCGTGTCGACCGAGACGAGGATCACGACCAGCTGCGGCTTGCGGACGAGCAGCCAGCGCGTCGCTTCGATCCCATCCGTCCCCGGCATCCGCACGTCCATCAGCACGAGTCGGGCGTCGAGCCGCTCCGCGGCGGCGAGCGCCTCCGCGGCCGAGCCGACCTCGTCGAGGGCACGAAATCCGAGCGTGGCGGCGATCAGGTCCCGCGCCACGCTGCGGAACGACTCCTGGTCGTCGACGGTGAGCACTCCGACCTGGCCGCTCTCGCGCGGCACGTCATCTGCGTGCGTCCCGCCGCGATCGCGTCGTTGCGCGTCGCGCGTCTGTGCGTACCGCTGCGACATTCATCGCTCCTGCGAGCCATGATGGACCGGCATCCGCCGCGAAGCGATGGTGCCGGCAGGCATTCGCCCCGGCCTGTTACACCCGCGCCGATCGCGTGCCGTGCGAAGACCGGTGTGCACGATGCCGCTCCTGGAGCGGGCAACCTTGTCCACGCCGCGACGCTGCGCCAGACTGCTGCTCGCGCATGGCAACAGGGACCGAACCCGCCTCACGATCCGGCCTCCGCGGCCGCATCGCGGGCGCCTTCTCCGGCCCGCGGGACCTCGTCTCGATCGTCTATCGCGACCCGCAGCACGTCGCCGAGCGGCTCACGCTCTACGCCGCGCAGCACCTCGGCGAGCCGTCGCGGACCTGGGCCGAGGAGGCGCGCCGGGCGCATCCGACGACGCCGCCGGCGCAGCTGGCCGCGGACCTGCGCATGCAGTCGGCGAAGATCGCGCGCATCGACGGCGCGATCGCCGGGACGCCGTTCCTCCTCGCGCTCGTTCCCGGCTACGTCACCTACCTGTGGCAGGAGGCGCGCATGGCGCTGCGCACCGCCGCGCTCTACGGCCACGACCCCGCCGCGCTCGGCACCGCCGCCGAGATGCTGGCCCTGCGCGGGGTGCATCCGACGGTCGCCTCGGCCGCGCACGCGCTCGCCGTCGTCCGCGACGGGCCGCCGCCGAAGCCGATCGCGCGCCGCTCGCTGCGCACCTGGATCGCCAGCGTACGGGCGATCCTGATCTTCGGCGGCTTCCTCTCCGCTTCTCAGCGCGACCAGCCCGTCGCCGCCCATGCACGCCTGAGGGCGGCTGTCGGGGTGGTGCTGGGGGCGGCGATCTGGGTGATGACGTGGGTGCTGCCCGTCACCTTCATGATCGCGATGGCGTGGGGCTGCGAGAGTCACACGCGACAGCTCGGCCGGCGCGTGCTCGCCTTCTACGACGGCGACGCGGCCGATCCCAGAACGGCGATCGCCGTCGCCGCTCGGCACGAGGATCGCGGCCACGATCGGCGCCGCATCCTGCGCACGGTCGCGTTCGCCCTCTCCGTGATCGTCCCGATCGCGTTCGTCGCGTACGCCGACCATGTGCGCCAGGCGACGGGCGTCAACTGGACCGCCGCCGTCGGCGCGCTCGTCGCCGTCTCGCTCGTCGCCGCGACGGTCGTCGTCGGCAGCCGCCGCTGACGCGCCGCTACTCGAGCGCCGGCGGCCATCCGTCGACCAGTCCGACCTCGCGGGCCCGTGCGACGGCCTCCGAGCGGGACGAGACGTCGAGCTTGAAGTAGACGGCGTGCGCCTGGCTCTTGATCGTGTTCGCCGAGACGTGCAGGCGCGCCGCGATCTCGCGGAACGAGAAGTGGCTCGGCAGGAAGCGCAGCACGCGCAGCTCGGCGATCGTCAGGCGCGCGGGTCCGTCGGCGGCGTCGGCCGCGAACGCGTCCGCGCGCCCCCAGGCGTCGTCGATCCAGCCGCGCAGCACGACCGCGTCCGGCTCCGCGCGCAGCATGCGCGAGGCCTGCGTCAGCAGCAGGCGCGCCTGCGCGGCATCGCTGAGGCGCAGCTGCGCGCGGGCGAGCACGATGCGGATCTGCGCCTCCTGCCACGGGGCGCTGCCGGCCAGCACGGCGAGCAGGCGCTCGGCGGCGGCCGCGTCGCGGCGGGCCGCCTCCG
>JAOPZA010000168.1 GCA_025964325.1 Conexibacter sp. | reverse complement strand
ACGCGGCCCAGGCGGCCCCGGCGGTCCTGGTCGCGGTCCTGGAGGTCCCGGTGGTCGTAGCGGTGGTGGCGGCGGCGGTGGCGGCCGCGGTCCCGGCGGGCCTGGTCGCGGCGGCGGTCCTCGCGGTGGCGGCGGCGGAGGCGGTCGCTGATGCTCTCGCCAAAGCGCGTCAAGTTTCGCAAGCAGCACCGCGGCCGTCGCGCCGGGCTCTCGCGCGGGCAGGTCAAGGTCCAGTTCGGCGAGTACGGGCTGAAGTCGATGGACGCCGGCTGGCTCACCAACCGGCAGATCGAGGCCGCCCGAATCGCGATGACCCGCAAGATCAAGCGAGGCGGCAAGGTCTGGATCAACGTGTATCCGGACAAGCCCTTCACGAAGAAGCCGGCCGAGACGCGGATGGGCTCCGGCAAGGGCTCGCCCGAGGGCTGGGTCGCGGTCGTCAGACCGGGTCGCGTGATGTTCGAGCTGGCCGGCGTGCCCGAGCCGCTCGCCCGCGAGGCGATGCGCCTCGCCGGCCACAAGCTGCCCGTGAAGACGAGATTCGTCCTGCGAGAGGACGGCTGACATGCCCAACGCATCTGAGTTGCGAGACCTGGACGACGCGGCTCTGGCCGACGCCCTGCGCACCGCGCGCCGGGAGCTGTTCGGGCTGCGCTTCCAGCACGCCACCGGCGAGCTGGAGAACACGTCGCGCCTGCGACAGGCCAAGCGTGACGTCGCGCGTGCCCTCACGGTCGTGCGTCAACGAGGAATAGACGTCAACAAGGAACTGAGTCGCTAAGCGATGGCCGAGGAAGATCAGAACGAGAACAACGTCGAGGAGACGACCGCGGCGGCCGCCCCAGAGGCCGCGCCGGCTGCGGAGCCCGTCCCGGTGTTGAGCCCCAAGGAGCGCCGCCAGAAGTCGCGCGGCGATCGCGCCGCCCGTACGGGCGCGCGGCCGACGCGCACGGCGGAGGAGCGGCAGGCTGAGCGGACCGCGAAGCGCGAGGCGAACGCCAAGCGCCGTCGCGGCGCACGTGCCAAGGCACGGGAGAAGGCTGCCGCGACCCGCGCATCCGCCCCCGCCCGCGAGGCGACCCCGCCGGCCGAGCCCGGCTCGGGCCGTCAGAAGGAGCGCCAGGGCGTCGTCGTCTCCGACAGAGCCGACAAGACGATCACCGTGCGCATCGACGTGGCCCGTCGGCATCGCCGCTACGAGAAGATCGTGCGCAGCTCGTCGACCGTGCACGCGCACGACGAGTCGAACGACGCGCACGCCGGCGACACGGTCGTCGTCCGCGAGGCCCGCCCGCTGTCGCGCCTCAAGCGCTGGCGCCTGGTGCAGGTCGTGGAGCGTGCCAAGTGATCCAGAACGAGACACGCCTCAGAGTGGCCGACAACACCGGCGCTCGCGAGATCCTCTGCATCCGCGTGCGCGGCGGCTCCCGCCGCCGCTACGCCGGCGTCGGCGACATCATCGTGGCAACGGTCAGAGCGGCGAGCCCGCAGGGCTCCGTCAAGAAGGGCGAGGTCGTGACCGCCGTCGTCGTGCGCACGAGAAAGACGTACGGCCGTGAGGACGGCACGTACATCGGCTTCGACGAGAACGCGGCCGTCATCATCGACGCGCAGAACAACCCGCGCGGGACCCGCATCTTCGGCCCCGTCGCCCGTGAGCTGCGCGAGCGCAACTTCATGAAGATCGTCTCGCTCGCGCCGGAGGTGCTCTGATGCCCGCACGCATCCGTCGCGACGACGAGGTGGTCGTGATCAGCGGCAAGGACCGCGGCAAGACCGGCAAGGTCCTGCGCGTCGATCCGGAGCACGATCGCGTCTTCGTCGAAGGACTCAACATCGTCAAGCGCCACACGCGTCCGACGCCGGGTCGTCCCGACGCGATCGGCGGCGTGATCGAGCGCGAGGGCGCGATCCACGTCTCGAACGTGGCGCTGCTCGACCCGAAGGACAAGAAGCCGACCCGCGTCGGCTTCGAATTGCAGGACGGCAAGCGCTTCCGCGTCGCCCGTCGTTCCGGAACCCGCATCGACTGAGCCCACTCATGCCTTCACGACTCAAAGAACGCTACGCCTCCGAGATCCGTCCCGCTCTGATCGAGCGGTTCGCCTACTCGTCCCCGATGCAGGCTCCCCGCATCGAGAAGATCACCGTGAACATGGGTGTCGGCGACGCCAGACAGGACTCGAAGATGCTCGACGCTGCGGCTGAGCAGCTCGGCGCGATCACCGGGCAGAAGCCGAACGTCCGCCGGTCGCGCAAGTCGATCGCGGCCTTCAAGCTGCGCGAGGGGATGCCGGTCGGCCTCTCGACGACGCTGCGCGACGATCGCGCCTACGAGTTCCTCGATCGCCTGCTGTCGATCGCGATCCCGCGGATCCGCGACTTCCGCGGCCTCAACCCCGGCTCGTTCGACGGCCGCGGCAACTACTCGATGGGCGTCAGAGAGCAGATCATCTTCCCGGAGATCGACTACGACGCCGTCGACCAGGTGCGCGGACTCGACATCACGATCACGACGTCCGCCAAGACCGACGACGAATCCTTCGCGCTGCTCCAGGCGTTCGGGATGCCGTTTGCGAGAGTCGGTCGCGCCGCCGACGCGACCGCCACCACAGGGAGCTAGAACCTTTCATGGCCAAGACCTCACAGCGCGTCCGCCAGCTGCGGACCCCGAAGTACCCGACCCGCGCGTATACGCGCTGCCGTCGCTGCGGACGCTCCCGCGCGGTGTACAGAAAGTTCGGCATGTGCCGCATCTGCCTGCGCGAGCTGGCGCACAACGGCTACATCCCCGGAATGACGAAGAGCTCGTGGTAACCGCATGTCGATGACAGACCCCATCGCCGACTTCCTCACGCGTGTGCGCAACGGCGCTCGTGCCTCGCACGACGTCGTCGTGATCCCGTCCTCGCGCCTCAAGCGCGAGCTTGCCCGCATCCTCAAGGAGCAGGGCTACATCGACGGCTACGACATCGCGCCCGCGAACGCGGACCATCCCGGCGAGCAGATCCACGTGAAGCTCAAGTACAGCGGCAACCGGCGCCCCGTCATCCAGGGGATCCAGCGCGTGTCCCGCCCGGGGCAGCGCACCTATGTCGACCACGCCCACATCCCGAAGATCCAGGGCGGACTCGGCACCGCGATCATTTCGACGTCCCAAGGCGTCATGACCGGCCACGAGGCCCGCCGCGCGGGCGTCGGCGGCGAGGTCGTGGCCAAGGTCTGGTGAGCAAGCGATGAGTCGTATTGGCAGGAAGCCCATCCCCGTCCCCGCGGGCGTTTTGATCGCGATCGAGCCCGAGCGCGTGACCGTCAACGGCCCCAGAGGCGAGCTCTTCGAGCGCATCCACCGCGACATCACGGTGGAGCACATCGGCGACGAGCTGGTCGTCAAGCGCCCGACCGACCGCGGCGAGCACCGCGCCCTGCACGGGCTCACGCGCTCGCTGGTGGCGAACATGGTCGAAGGCGTCACGACCGGCTACGAGAAGCGCCTCGAGATCCAGGGCGTCGGCTACCGCGCGCAGCTGAGAGGCAGAGACCTCGAGCTGGCGCTCGGCTACTCGCACCCGGTGCCGATCAGAGCGCCCGACGGGATCGAGTTCGAGGTCCCGCAGCCGACGCGCATCGTCGTGCGCGGCATCTCGAAGCAGCTCGTCGGCGAGGTCGCCGCGAACATCCGCAAGCAGCGCAAGCCCGAGCCGTACAAGGGCAAGGGCATTCGGTATGAGGGCGAGTACGTCGCCCGGAAGGTTGGCAAGCGCGCATGACCGTTCTCAGCAAGCCCACGAAGCGTCTCAAGCGGCGCCGTCGCGTTCGTGCGAAGGTGTCGGGGACCGCGGTGCGTCCGCGGATCTCGGTGTTCCGCTCGAACCGTGGCATCTCGGCGCAGCTGATCGACGACGAGCGCGGCCACACGCTGGTGGCCGTCAACTGGACCGAGGCCGAGCTGCGCGAGAGCTCCGGCAGCGAGCAGGCGCGCCGCGTCGGCACGCTGCTGGCCGAGCGTGCCAAGGCCGCCGGCATCGAGAGCGTCGTCTTCGACCGCGGCGGCTACCAGTACCACGGGCGTGTCAAGGCGCTCGCAGAGGGCGCCCGCGAGGGCGGCCTCGCCTTCTAAGTCGCATCTGACCCCCGCTGAACCGCTACCCTCAGGACTTCATGGCACTCGACCGTTCCGTATCAGCCTCCGGCTACGACCTGCAAGAGCGGGTCGTCGAGATCAACCGCGTCGCGAAGGTCGTCAAGGGCGGCCGTCGCTTCTCCTTCACCGCCCTCGTCGTGGTCGGTGATGAGCGTGAGATCGTCGGCGTCGGCTACGGCAAGGCGAACGAGGTCCCGGTCGCGATCCAGAAGGGCGTGGAGCGGGCGAAGAAGAACCTCATCCGCGTTCCGAAGCACGGCTCGACGATCACGCACCCGACGCTCGGCATCTTCGGCTCTGGCCGCGTGCTGCTGAAGCCGGCCTCGCCCGGTACCGGCGTGATCGCCGGTGGCGGCGTGCGCGCGGTGCTCGAGCTGGCCGGGATCCACGACATCCTCTCCAAGAGCCTCGGCACGCAGAACCCGATCAACCTCGTGAAGGCGACGATGGCCGGCCTCGATGGCCTGCGGCGCCCCGAGGAGGTCGCGGAGCTGCGCGGCGTCTCGATCAACATGGTGCTCGGACTCGACCCGCACCGCGGCGACGGTGCCGCGGACCTGGTCGAGGAGGAGAGCACCGACGGCGCCGGTGAGCCGGTCGGCGCCGCTGAGGCGAGCGCGTGAGCGCGCTGCGCATCACTCAGGTCAAGTCGCGCAACGGCGCCAACCAGCGCCAGCTCGACACGCTCCGCTCGATCGGTCTGCGCAAGATCGGCCACACCGTCGAGCAGCCGGACAGCCCGCAGCTGCGCGGCATGGTCCACGCCGTCCGTCATCTCGTCAAGGTCGAGGAAGCCGCATGAGCACTACAGACGAAAAGCCTGAGGAGCGCATCGGCCTCCACAACCTGAAGCCCGCTCCGGGCAGCCGCCGGCCACGCAAGCGCGTCGGTCGCGGCAACGGCTCGGGCACCGGCAAGACCTCCGGCCGCGGCCAGAAGGGCGCGGGCTCGCGCACCGGCTCGAAGGACCGCGCTCGCTTCGAGGGCGGCCAGATGCCGATTCACATGCGGATGCGCAAGCTGCGCGGCCCGCACATGAAGAAGTCGATGCCGTTCGAGCCGTTCCGGACGCACACGCAGCCCGTCAACCTCCTCGATCTCGAGGAGCGCTTCGACGCGGGCGCCGAGGTCACGCTCGAGGCGCTCACCGGCAAGGGGCTGGCGACGCGCAAGGGGATTCCGGTGAAGGTCCTGGCGAAGGGCGAGCTGACGAAGCCGCTCACGGTGCACGCCCATGGCTTCAGTGCAGCCGCGCGAGAGCGCATCGAGGCTGCCGGCGGCACCTGCCAGACGATCACGCCCTAGCGGAGCACGCCCGCGATGCTGTCGACGATCCTCAGCGCCTTCACCGTCGCGGACATCCGCAAGAAGCTGGCGTTCACCGCGCTGCTGCTCGCGCTCTACCGCTTCGGGTCGCACATCCCCGCACCGGGGATCAACGCGCAGGCGGTCGCCGAGATCCAGAGAAACTTCTCCAGCGGCGGCATCCTCAACTTCCTCAACCTCTTCTCCGGCGGAGGGCTCTCCCGCATCGCGCTGTTCGCGCTCGGGATCATGCCGTACGTCACGGCCTCGATCATCCTCCAGCTGCTGACGGTCGTCGTGCCGTCGCTGGAGAGACTCTCGAGAGAGGGTGAGGTCGGCCAGCAGAAGATCACGCAGTACACGCGCTATCTGACCGTCGGGCTCGCGTTCGCGCAGTCGATCGCCTACGTCTTCCTCTTCAGATCGTTCCAGCAGCAGGCCGGGACCTCGGTGATCGACAACTTCACGATCGCGAAGGTCATGCTGATCGCGATCTCGCTGACGGCCGGCTGCATGCTCGTGATGTGGATGGGCGAGCTGATCACCCAGCGCGGGATCGGCAACGGCATCTCGCTGATGATCTTCGCCAGCATCGTCTCGAGCTTCCCGCACGGCGTGCAGGCGTGGTGGACGAGCCCGGACCCCGTCTTCAAGGTGATGATGCCGTTCCTCGCGCTCGCGGTGATCGCGGCGATCGTCTTCGTGCAGGAGGGGCAGCGGCGGATCCCCGTGCAGTACGCGCGGCGCGTGATCGGCCAGCGCATGACCCAGGGCGGTCAGACCTACCTGCCGCTGCGCGTCAACATGGCCGGCGTCATCCCCGTCATCTTCGCGGCCAGCATCATGGCCTTCCCGCCGACGGTCGGCCAGCTGATCAACAAGCCGTGGGCGACCGACATCGCCAACTTCTTCAACCCGCAGGGGTGGCAGTACATCGTCGGGGAGTCGATCTTCATCATCCTGTTCACCTACTTCTACACCGCGGTGACCTTCAACCCGGTGGAGCAGGCGGACAACCTGAAACGCTACGGCGGGTTCATCCCCGGGGTGCGACCAGGGCGGCCCACGGCCGAGTTCCTCGACCGCATCCTCGCGCGCCTGACCTTCCCGGGAGCGTTGTTCCTGGCCGCGGTCGCCGCGCTGCCGACGATCCTGATCAACCAGACGAACGCCAACTTCTTCTTCGGCGGCACGTCGATCCTGATCGTCATCGGCGTCGCGCTCGACACGATGAAGCAGCTCGAGGCCCAGCTGATGATGCGCAACTACGAGGGCTTCCTGAAATAGGAGCACCCGCTGGGACCGGGCGAAGCGCGACCTCGGCGCGCGCATGCGCATCGGTCGTGTACGTTTCCACGCCTGTGCGTGAGCTGAACCTCATCCTCTTCGGTCCTCCCGGCGCCGGCAAGGGCACCCAAGCCGCCCGGCTGCAGGACGACTTCCGTCTTCCCTATGTGGCGACCGGCGACATCCTGCGCGCGGCCAAGCAGGAGGGCAGCGAGCTCGGCCTCGCGGCCAAGCGTTACATGGACGCCGGCGAGCTCGTCCCCGACGAGCTGGTCGTGGACCTGATCATCGACCGGATCGAGCAGGAGGACTGCCAGGACGGCTTCATCCTCGACGGCTTCCCGCGGACGCGGCCGCAGGCGGACGCGCTCGGCGCCGCGTTCGAGCGGCTCGGTCGCCGGATCACCGCCGTCCTGCTGATCGACGTCCCGGACGAGGAGGTCGTCAGCCGCATCTCCGGCCGCCGCGTGAGCGTCAAGACCGGCCGTCCGTACCACGTCGAGACGGATCCGCCGAAGCACGAGGGCCGCTGCGACATCGACGGCTCGCGGCTCGTCCAGCGCGACGACGACAGACCCGAGGTGGTGAAGAAGCGCCTCGACGTCTACCACAGCGAGACCGAGCCGCTGATCTCCTACTACGACGAGCGCGGCCTGCTGCGGCGCGTCGACGGCACCCGCAGTCCGACCGAGGTCCACGACCACATCCGCGCCGTGCTGGCGACGCTGCGGCTCGAAGAAGACCTGTGATCGTCAAGAAGACTCCCGAGCAGATCGACAAGATGGCGGCCGCGGGCGACATCCTCGTGCGGACGCTCGAGCTGGTCGGCGGCAAGATCCGCCCGGGCGTCACGACGAAGGAGCTGGACCAGGCGGCCGAGACGTTCATCCGCTCGCAGGGCGCGGAGCCGGCGTTCAAGGGCTATCGCGGCTTCCCCGGCTCGATCTGCGCCTCGCCCAACTCGATGGTCGTCCACGGCATCCCCGGGCCCTACGAGCTCGAGCGCGGCGACATCCTCTCCGTCGACGTCGGCGTCGTCTACGACGGCTGGGTCGCCGATGCGGCGCGCACGTTCGCGGTCGGCTCGGTCTCGGCCGTCGCCAGCAAGCTGCTCGAGACGACGCAGGGCTCGCTGTTCGCCGCCGTCCCGGCCTGCGCGCCGGGCAACCGGCTCGGCGACGTCTCGCACACGATCCAGACCCACGTCGAGGCCGAGGGGCTCTCGATCGTGCGCTCGCTCGTCGGCCACGGGATCGGCCGCGAGATGCACGAGGACCCGCAGATCCCGAACTACGGCCCGCCCGGCCGCGGCCCGCTGCTCGAGCCCGGCATGGTGCTCGCGATCGAGCCGATGGTGACCGCCGGGCGCCACCAGGTGCGGATGGCCGACGACCACTGGTCGATCTTCTCCCAGGACGGCTCGCTGGCCGCCCACTTCGAGTTCACGATCGCCGTCACCGCCGAAGGCCCGCGCGTGCTCACGCCCTGGCACGAGAGCGCCCACGCGACCGCGGCGTAGGGCCGCCCCCGCGCACCGCGCGCGCGGTCGTCGCGCAGTCTCGCCGCGATCCTCCTCGCGGCTTTGGTACCATCCATCGTCGCGCTTGGAGCCGGCCGGCTTCGGGCTGCGGACCGTCCTCGACGTGGTAGCGGCAGCCGACCCGGCAGCCAGAGCCGAGTCGACTGGAATCAGCCGAAAGGGATCATGAAGGTACGACCGTCGGTCAAGCCGATGTGCGAAAAGTGCAAGATCATTCGCCGCCACGGCCGCGTGCTCGTCATCTGCTCCAACCCGCGCCACAAGCAGCGGCAGGGGTGACGCGCTAGCCATGGCTCGCATTGCAGGCATCAACATCCCGCTGAACAAGCGCGTCGAGATCGGTCTGACGTACATCTACGGCATCGGCCAGTCGAAGTCGAACGAGCTCCTGGCCCAGGTCGGCGTCTCACCGGACACCTACGTCCGCGACCTCACCGAGGACGAGGTCAGCAAGCTGCGCGACGCCGTCGACTCGCAGACCGTCGAGGGCGACCTCCGGCGCGAGCGCTCCCAGAACGTCAGACGCCTGATGGAGATCGGCTGCTATCGCGGCCTCCGTCACCGGCGCGGCCTGCCCGTGCGTGGGCAGAGAACCAAGACCAACGCGCGCACGCGCAAGGGCCCGAAGCGCATGTCGGTGGCCGGTAAGAAGAAGGCGGGGAAGAAGTAAGTGAGTCCAGCTCCGAAGCGTCCGCAGCGTGGCCGTCGCAGAGTCCGCAAGAACATCCCGGTCGGCCAGGCCCACATCAAGACCAGCTTCAACAACACGATCGTCTCGCTGACCGACCGCGAGGGCAACGTGATCGCCTGGGAGTCCGCCGGTGGCGCCGGCTTCAGAGGCTCGCGCAAGTCGACGCCGTTCGCCGCGCAGGTGACCGCCGACGCCGCGGCCCGCAAGGGCATCGAGCACGGTCTGCAGAAGGTCGAGGTCTTCGTCAAGGGCCCGGGCTCCGGTCGCGAGACCGCGATCCGCTCGCTCCAAGCCGCGGGCCTCGAGGTCACGGGCGTCAGAGACGTCACGCCGCAGGCGCACAACGGCTGCCGTCCGCGCAAGCGGCGGCGGGTCTAGGGGGGTACGCAGAGATGGCACGCGATACCAGCCCCCAGTGCAAGCAGTGCCGCCGCGAGGGCCAGAAGCTGTTCCTCAAGGGCGAGCGCTGCCTGACCGACAAGTGCGGCGTCGAGCGTCGCGCGTACCCGCCGGGCGACCACGGACGTGGGCGCCAGAGACAGAGCGAGTATCGCGTCCAGCTGCGCGAGAAGCAGAAGGCCCGCCGCTACTACGGGATCCTCGAGCGCCAGTTCAAGGCCTACTACGACAAGGCCAGCCGGCAGGACGGGATCACCGGCGAGAACCTGCTGCGGATCCTCGAGTGCCGCTTCGACAACATCCTCGTCCGCCTCGGATTCGCCGCGTCGCGCCGCCAGGCGCGCCAGCTGATCCTGCACGGGCACTGGATGATCAACGGTCGTCGGGTCAACATCCCCAGCTACCAGCTCCGTGACGGCGACGTCATCGCGATCAAGTCCACCAGCTCCGCGAGCCAGGTGATCCGTGACGCGACCGAGCTGACGGGGCAGGTGCCGGCCTGGCTTCAGGCCGACCACGACGCGCTTACGGCGAAGGTGCTGCGCAGGCCGGAGCGGCGAGAGATCGCTGCGCCCGTGCAGGAGCAGCTCATCGTCGAGCTCTACTCGAAGTAAGCCTCATATCCGTTGCATGGCCCGCGGACGGCGGCCCTGTGACGCCCCGGATGACCGCCCCGCGGCGGGTGGCACGACACGACGACGTTAGGAACCGACCCCGATGCTTGACTTCCAAGTCCCACGAATCACCACAGAGACCGTCGAGGAGAACCGCGGCTCCTTCACGATCGAGCCGCTTGACCGTGGGTTCGGATACACGTTCGGCAACTCGCTGCGCCGCGTCCTGCTGTCCTCGCTCGCCGGCGCCGCGGTCACGAGCGTGCGGATCGAGGGTGTCGCGCACGAGTTCTCGACGATCCCCGGGGTCAAGGAGGACGTCACCGACATCGTCCTGAACCTCAAGGGCGTCGTCTGCCGGATGCACTCGGACGCGACCGAGATCGAGGCGCCGCTGGTCGTCACGGGTCCGGGCGAGATCACCGCGAAGGACATCGACCTGCCCTCGGGAGTCGAGATCCTCAACCCGGACGCGCACATCGCGACGCTCGAGAAGAGAACGAAGCTCGAGGTCTACCTCACGATCGGGCGCGGCCGCGGCTACCGTCCGGCGGAGGAGAACAAGTCGGCCGACCAGCCGATCGGCGTGATTCCGATCGACTCGATCTTCTCGCCGGTGCGCCGCGTCGCCTACGCGGTCGAGCAGGCCCGCGTCGGCCAGAAGACGGACTTCGACAGACTGACGCTCGACATCGAGACCGACGGCTCGATCGACCCCCACGCCGCGCTGCGCGAGGCGGCCGAGATCCTGATCTCGCAGCTGGCGATCTTCACGGACGCCGACCGCGTCGTGGAGCTGCGCGACACGGGCGGACTCGGCGCGCTCGAGCAGGGCATCGGCGGCGGCGCTGCGGCCGGTGGCGGCGGTGGTCGTCCGGCGAACGCCATGGACGACATCCTGATCGAGGAGCTCGAGCTCGGCGTGCGCTCGTACAACTGCCTCAAGCGGGCGGGCATCCAGACGGTCGGCGACCTCATCTCGAAGACCGAGAACGAGCTCAACGCGATCCCGAATTTCGGCAAGAAGTCGATCGACGAGGTCATCGAGACGCTCGAGGGTCGCGGACTGCACCTCCGCCAGGACTGACGAACAGGTACCCTTCCCGATCCCATGCGTCATCAGCGGAACCGATACCAGCTCTCCCGCAGCGCCTCGCATCGCAAGGCGCTGCTCGCGAACCTCTGCAGAGAGGTCATCGCCCACGAGCGCATCAGAACGTCCGAGACGAAGGCGAAGGCGGTGAAGCCGGAGCTGGAGAAGCTCATCACGCTCGCGAAGCGCGGTGATCTCCACGCCCGCCGCCAGGCCCTCTCCGCGCTCGGCCAGGACAAGTACAGCGTCTACAAGCTGTTCGAGGAGATCGCTCCGCGCTACACGGAGCGTCCGGGTGGCTACACCCGCATCCTCAAGCTCGGTCCGCGTCGCTCCGACGCGACCGAGATGGTGTTCATCGAACTCGTGTAACGCTCGGCTGGCGCCTCGCGTTCCATTGGAAGAACTCGCCCAGAGGGCTCGTTCTTCCGGGGCCGGGGCGAGTTCGTGACCGCGCACGTCACCAGAGTCACGCTGGAATACGACGGGCGAGACTTCGCCGGCTGGGCTCGACAGCCCGGTCGGCGCACCGTCGAGGACGAGCTCGAGCGCGCAATCACGACCGCACTGCGGCGCGAGGCCGTGCCGCTGACGGTCGCCGGGCGCACCGACGCCGGCGTCCACGCCCGCGCGCAGGTCGTCAGCTACGCGGGGCCGCCCGTCGTGCCGCGGGCGCTCAACGGCCTGCTCCCCGACGACGTCGCCGTGCTCGCGTCGGAGGCGGTCGCGCCCGGCTTCAGCGCACGCCACGACGCCACGAGCCGCGCCTACTGCTACCGGCTGCTCGCGCGGCGGGCACGCAGCGCGCACGAGCGCGGCCGCGCGCTGTGGTGGCCGCGACCGCTCGACCGTGACGCGCTCGACGCGTGCGCGGAGGCGCTCGTCGGGACGCACGACTTCACCGCCTTCACGCCGACCGAGACCCACCACGTGCGCTTCCGGCGCGACGTGCTCACCGCGCGCTGGCAGGCCCGCGGCGACCTGCTCGAGTTCTGGATCGAGGCCGACGCCTTCCTGCGCAACATGAACCGCGTGCTCGTCGGGACGATGCTCGAGGTCGCCGGCGGCCGCCGCTCGCTGGAGGACTTCCTCGTGCTGCTCGAGGGCGCGCCACGCGAGCGGGCCGGCGCGACGGCGGCGCCGCACGGGCTCTACCTCGTCGGGGTGGGGTTCGACGGGCGGGCGCTGCTGGTATAGGGGGCTGCCGCTGCACTGCAGCGACGAGGGAGGGTGAGCGGCCGGCCGGGTCGGCGAGCGGATCAGCGTGGCTGGCCGGTGAGCGGCCCGCCGTGTCGGTCGAGCCGGCGGGCCGAGCCAATACCATGGACGGTGTGATGAGAGTCCTGCTGACGAACGACGACGGGATCGCCGCGGAGGGCATCCACGCGCTGCGGCGCGCGCTCTGCGAGCTGCCGGAGGTCGAGCTGCTCGTCGTCGCCCCCGACGGCAACCGCTCGGCGACGGCGCGTTCGATCACGACGCGCCGTCCGTTGTGGGTCGAGTCGGTCGAGTTCGAGGACGGCACGGTCGGCTACGCCTGCGACGGCACGCCCGTCGACTGCGTGCGGCTGACGCAGCTCGGCCTCGTCGACGGGTTCCTGCCCGACGTCGTCGTCTCCGGCATCAACCACGGCCTCAACCTCGGTGACGACATCACCTACTCGGGCACCGTCGCAGCCGCCTTCGAAGCGCTGCTGCTGGGGCTGCCGGGGATCGCCGTCTCGCAGCAGTCGGCGGCCTGCGAGATGGACTTCCGCCAGGGCGCCGGCTGGGACTTCGAGACGGGCGCCGCCTTCGTCGCGCGAATCGTCGCCGAGCTCGACGCCGTCCCGCTCGCGCCCGGTACGTTGCTCAACGTCAACGTCCCGGGCGTCGCGCCTGCCGGCGTCGAGGTCACGCGGCTCGGCAAGCGCATCTATCGCGACGCGCTCGAGCTCGAGGACGAGGAGCATCCGGGGCGCCGTCTGTTCCGCATCTACGGCGACGCGCACGGCCTCGTCGACGAGGCCGGCACCGACATCTACGCGGTCGCGCGCGGGCGGATCGCCGTGACGCCGATCCACTTCGACCTGACGGACCGCGAAGGGATGGCGGCGCTCGAGGTGTACGACCTCGCGCGGCTGATCGCGCCGGCCGTCCGCGACGTCGAGTGAGCCGGAGCGCGAGAAGCGATCCCGGCGCGCGCGCCGCCGAGCTGCGCGAGCAGCTGACCGAGCACGGCCACCGCTACTACGTGCTCGACGACCCGACGATCGGCGACGACGCCTACGACGCGCTGCTCGACGAGCTGCGCGCGCTCGAGGCCGAGCACCCCGAGCTGCTGACGCCCGACTCGCCGACGCAGCGCGTCGGCGGGACGCCGGTCTCGAACCTCGAGAAGGTCCGGCACCTGCAGCCGATGCTGTCGCTCGCGAACGCCCGCAGCGAGGAGGAGCTGACGGCCTGGATCGACCGCATGCGCGCGCATCTCGCACGCGAGGGGATCGAGGATCCGCAGTTCTCCTACGTCGTCGAGCCGAAGGTCGACGGGCTCGCGATCTCGCTGCTCTACGAGAACGGCGTCCTCGTGCGCGGCGCGACGCGCGGCAACGGCGAGATCGGCGAGGACGTGACGCACAACCTGCGCACGATCGGCGCGATCCCGCTGCGCATCGACGACGCGCCCGAGCGGCTCGAGGTGCGGGGCGAGATCTACATGTCGCTGGCCGACTTCGAGGCGCTCAACCTGCGACGCGCGGAGGAGGGCCTCTCGACCTTCATGAACCCGCGCAACTCGGCCGCCGGGACGATCCGGCAGCTCGACCCGAGATTGGCGGCAGAGCGCCCGCTGTCGATGTGGTCCTACGCGGTCGGCGTGACCGACGGGCTGTCGTTCGGCAGCCACTGGGAGAGCCTCGAGTGGCTCAGAGCGCACGGCTTCCGCGTCAACCCCGACATCGTGCGGCTGGAGAGCACCGAGGCGGTGCTCGAGCGCTGCGAGGACTGGCAGGCGCGGCGCGGCTCGCTCGCGTTCGAGATCGACGGCGCGGTCGTGAAGGTCGACGACTTCGAGCTGCAGCGCCGGCTCGGCGTCGTCGGGCGCGACCCGCGCTGGGCGATCGCCTGGAAGTTCCCGCCCACGACCGCCGTCACGACCCTCCGCGACGTGATGTGGAACGTCGGCAAGTTCGGCACGCTGCACCCGTTCGCGGTGCTCGAGCCGGTCCACGTCGGCGGCGTGACGGTGAGACTCGCGACGCTGCACAACGAGGAGGATCTCGCGCGCAAGGACGTCCGTCCCGGCGACGACGTGATCGTGCTGCGGGCGGGCGACGTGATCCCGCAGGTGCTCTCGCCGGCGCCGCACGTCGTCGAGCGCAGCGACCGCGCGCCGGTGCCGCACGCGCCCGCGAACTGCCCGATCTGCAACACGCCGACCATCAAGGACGAGGGCGTCTTCACCAGATGCCCGAACCGCGACTGCCCGGGGCGCCGCTGGCAGCTGCTGCAGCACTTCGTCTCGCGCGGCGCGATGGACGTCGACGGAATCGGCGAGCGACAGGTCTCGCTGCTGATGGAGCACGAGCTGGTGCGCGTGCCCGGGGACTTCTACCGCCTGACGGAGGAGCAGCTGGTCGAGCTGGAGGGCTTCGGCGAGGTCTCGGCGAGGCGCGCGGTCGCCGCGATCGCGGCCTCGAAGCAGCAGTCGTTCGGGCGCGTGCTGTTCGGGATCGGGATCGAGGGCGTCGGCTCGATCACCGGGCGCAACCTCGCGCAGCGCTTCCGCACGATCGACGCACTGCTCGCCGCGTCCCCCGAGCAGATCACCGAGACGCCCGGGATCGGCCCGATCGTCGGGCAGCTGATCCACGACCAGCTGCACGACGAGCGGCTGCAGGCGGTGATCGAGGATCTGCGCGCGCTCGGCGTGCGGCTGGAGGAGGAGGGCCCGCCGCCGGGCGAGGGGCCGCTCGCCGGCAGAGCGATCGTGCTGACCGGCACGCTGCCGAACCTGACCCGCGAGCAGGCGACCGAGCGGGTGCTGGCGGCCGGCGGCCGCGTCACCTCGACGGTCTCGAAGAGAACCGACTACGTCGTCGCGGGCGAGAGCCCCGGCACGAAGCTCGAGAAGGCCGAGCGGCTCGGCGTGCCCGTGCTCGACGAGCCGGGGCTCGAGGCGGTGCTGCGCGGGAATGTGGAATCGGCTGGCGCCGATTCCATTGCGGATTCGGCTGGCGCCGTGGAATCGGCTGGCGCCGATTCCATAGCGGATTCGGCTGGCGCCGAATCCGCGGACGACGTGGAATCGGCTGGCGCCGATTCCATTGCGGATTCGGCTGGCGCCGAATCCGCGGACGACGTGGACTGACGCATCGGTAGCAGCGGCCGAAACTTGAGGTTGGCGCGCTGACGCGCTTTCCTCCGCGCGGGGCCGTACATTTCCGCGAATGCGCACACTCGGCTCCCCACTCAGAACCCTGTTCCTGCTGCTCCTGGCCATTTCGCTGCTCGCGCCGGCGGCCGCGAGCGCCAAGCGCTCGACGACTCCCCAGCGCGCCGGCACGAGCCTCGTCGCGGTCGGCCTGCCGGCGTCCATCCGGGGTGGGGTGCGCCTGCAGGTGCGCGTGCTGCGGCGGCTCGCCGAGGCGACCGTCACGGTCAACGGACGGCGCCTGGCGACGCCGCTGCGCCTCCGCGCGAAGCAGCTGACCGTCGTCTCGCTCGGTACGACCGCGGGCGTCCGCTTCGGACGCAACCGCATCGTCGTGCAGGCGCGCGGCACCGGCGATCGCACGCAGGTCGTGCGCCGCAGCGTGCTCGTGCGCCGTGGTGCGCCGCTCGTCGGCGTCACGCTGCCGAACCGCCCGCGGCAGGGGGATGCGATCCGGCTCGACGCGCGCGCCACGCGCGCGAGCGGGCACGGCCGTCTGCGCTTCCGCTGGCGGGTCGTGGGGGCTCCTCGCCGCGCGCATGCGCGGCTGGTGGGCGCCACGAGCGCCCGTCCGCGCCTGCTCGCCGACCATCCCGGCCGCTACCAGCTGGCGCTGACCGTCACGGAGACCGGTGGACGCGGCGGTCACGCGCGAGCGGCCGCGTCCGGCTGTGCCGTCGCGGCCGCCGCCGGGACGACTCCCGGCGGCCCGCTGATGGACCTGACGACGCCGAGCGGCCAGCCGATCGCGTCGACGCCGCTGCCGCTGCTGGCCGCGTCCTCGCTCGAGACGATCCGGCCGAGCTCGACGCCGAGGGGTCAGCTTCCGGCCGGGACGCTGACGCCCGCGCCACAGGTCGGCAACGGCTGCACGACGCAGTCCCTGCCGCTCGAGCTTGCGCCGACGAGCGCGCCGCTGGGCGTCGCGTTCGACTCGCGCGCGACCGTCGACGGCCAGACCTGCGTCCGCGTCGGCGAGTCCTTCTACGCGATCCCGGCGAACCGGGCCTACGTCCTGTTCCTCGACGCCAGCACGCTCGAGGAGCTCGGCACGTCGTTCGTCCCGTCGGGCGCGGACCCCCAGACGTGGGCGATGCTGACCGGCGCGCAGTACGTCGCGCAGCATCAGGTGCTCGCGGTCATCACCGGGCCCGGCTCGACGATCGTGCAGGGCATCTTCGACAGCCCTGCGACGGCGGCGCGCAACGAGGGCCTGACCGAGAGCAACGGCTCCGGTAGCATCGGCCAGCCCGGTGAGATGACCGGATGGCTGCAGCAGACGGTCCCCCTCTTGGCCGGCGGCGCGAAGGTCTACCGCTTCGTCTCACCCGACCGCGTCTCGATCGAGACGAGCGGCAGCGCGACCGCGCGCTCGAACACGATCGCGCTCGGCGGCGCGAGCTACCCCGGCTCGCTGCCCTCGAACGCGAACGCCGGCTTCGAGGTCCTCGTGACCGACGCCGCCCTGCGCCCGGTGCTCGGCACGCCGGCCGTCTTCGGCACGAACACCGGCGATCCGGGAGCCGACGCGCAGCAGCAGAGCGCGCTCGCCGGGCTGCTGCAGAGGGCGAACGCGATCTCCGGCAGCACGGTCGTGGTCCAGAGCATCGGCCACCCGCGGCCGACGACCGCATGGTCCGTGAACGTCGGTCAGCAGCTCGAGCGGCTCGGCGGCAGCGAATGGATGTTCCTCGGGCTCGACGGCAGCGGCGGCTACGCGCTGATCGGCAACCCGGCGCCGAGCGATCGGTCGAGCGGCGCCGAGCCCGCGGCCGAGGCCAGCTCGCAATGGACCGCCCACGGCGGCGACAGCCTCGCCGGGCTGCTGAAGCGGCGCCCCGACGGCGCATTGCGCGCGACGCTGGCGGACTCGGTCGGCGGCGCCAACTACGGCCTCGAGCAGGTCGCGTTCCAGCCGCCGACGCCGTGGCCACAGACGGACACGCCGGGCAAGCGCGCGGCCGGGACGTACATCGCGGCCCAGCTCGGCGTTCCGACGCAGGGCCCGGCGCTCTGCTCCTCGACGCCGCAGCCCGACCTGCACGCCGAGTACTGCAACGGCGCCGCGATCGCGGGGCTCGCGCAGAAGCTCGGCAACGTGACGTACCCGAGCGGCGGGACGCGGGCGTTCACGGCCGCCGACTTCGCCGCGGTCAAGACCGAGCTGAGCAACGAGCTGGGCGACGTCGAGAACGTGTGGAACATGATCGGAGACCTGCAGACCCCGTTCTCGCTGGCCAACGAGTCGACGGCGATCGCGGCTGACGGGATCGCCACGACGGTGATGGGGAGCATCCCGGTCGAGCGCACGAGCCAGGTCAGCGCGAACCTCAGCTTGGCCGCCTCGCTGCTGTACGGCGCCGCCGAGGTGCCGGAGGTCGGCGAGGCGTTCGGCCCGATCGCCGCCGCGCTCGACATCGCCTCCGAGCTGACCTCGGACGACGGCGTCCCGTCGCCCGACTGGGCGATCCAGGCGAAGGCGAACGAGGTCGGCGGGGAGGTCGACCAGCATCTCATGACGGCGTACTTCGCCCTCGGCTCCTACGGCGACATCCTCGTCTCCGACTACGGCAAGCTGTCGACGGCGGGCGGCGATGTCCTCGGTACCTGGGGCGTCAGCACGACGACGGTCGCGCAGCAGTACGCGAACCTGCGGCTCGGCGTCAAGCAGTGGCTCTACACCGCGATCGTCCCGGCGGCCTACGACCTCGTGCGGATCCCCGGCATCGCCCCCGCGCAAGCGGCGCAGACGTTCTGCATCTACTCGCGCGCGCCACGGGCGCACTACCCGTGGAAGAACGCGGCCCCGTCGACGACGTTCTTCCCCCTCAACATGTTCGCGAGCGGCGCGCCCCGGGCGGCCCAGATGATGGCGATGCTGCACGGGTCCTACAAGGACAAGCAGTCGAGCGCGATCGCGCAGAGCGGTACGCTCGCCGACGAGCTGTTCGGCTCCCCGGCGTACAACCACGCCGGCCTCGTCGCACCGTGGTTCTACGACCACGCGAGCTGGACCGTGCAGCGGCCGAAGATGCTCCAGCCGAGCTCGCCCGACGTACCCGGCTACTGTGGCGTCGGCGGCTTCTCCAGCTCGCGGGTCGAGGCGTCGACGCGGCCGTAGACTGCCGCGCGTGGGATCGCGATCGAGCCCTGTAGGTCGCCGCGCGCTGCGTGCCGCTGCGCTCGGCGCGTGCGCGGTCGCGCTGCTCGCCGGCAGCGCGCGTGCAGCGGCGGCGGGGGAGAGACTTCCGCCGGGCCAGCCGTTGACCTTCGCCTGGGGCGGCGACGTGACGCTCGGCTCGTCTTACGGTAACCCGCCCGACCTCGCGCGCACGCTGCTCTCCGCGGTCGCACCGCAGACGCGCGCGGCCGACCTCGCCGCGGTCAACCTCGAGGGCACGCTCGGCAGCGGCGGCCCGGCGAAGTGCGCGCCGGGCGCGAGCAGCACCTGCTTCGCCTTCCAGGCGCCCGCCGCGAACGCCGCCGGGCTGCAGGCGGCGGGCATCGACGTCGTCAACGTCGCGAACAACCACGCCTACGACTTCGGCGCGACCGGCCTCGACCAGACCGTGCGCGCCGTCGACCGCCAGGGCATCGCCGTCACCGGACGCCCGGGGGAGATCACGGTCCGGCGGCTGCCGCTCGCCCGCGTCGCGTTCCTCGGCTTCTCGGCCTACCCATGGGCGTCGTCGATCAACGACCTCCGCGGCGCGCGGGCGCAGATCGCCGCGGCATCAAGACGCGCGAACGTCGTCGTGGTCTTCCTCCACGCCGGCGCGGAGGGCTCCGACCAGACGCACACGCCCGACCGCGACGAGATCGCCTACGGCGAGCACCGCGGCAACACGCGCGCCTTCGCGCACGCGGCGATCGCCGCCGGCGCCGACCTGGTCGTCGGCTCGGGTCCCCACGTGCTGCGCGGGATGGAGATCGACCACGGCCGGCTGATCGCCTACTCGCTCGGCAACCTCGCCGGCTACGGCAACTTCGGGATCGGCCCGGTGACCGGGATCAGCGCGCTGCTGTCGGTCCAGCTCGGGCCGGACGGCGCGTTCGCCTCCGGCACGCTCAGCTCGCTGCGGCTCTCGCGGCTCGGGGTGCCCCACGCCGATCCCGCGGCGGCCGCGGCGCGGCTCGTGACGCGCGTCTCACGCGAGGACTTCGGCTCGGCCGGCGTCAGCGTCGCGGGCGGCCGGATCGTGCCGCACGCCGGCTACCAGCCGCCGCCCAGACGCCCGAGAGCGCACGCGGGCGTCTAGAGCGTGTTTGAGAAGTGGGTCATGAGGCGTATTCGGGGGGGCGGCGCCGGTGTGTGTTGCGCTGCCGCGCACATCCATCGCTCGGAATTCTGGCTATCTGCTCGGGAGCGATCGCGGTAGCCCGAACCATGGGAGCACGCTGTCGTCGAAGCGGGTCATGGCGCAGATCCGGTCGCCGGCGAGCGTGAGGGCTAGGGCCTAGTCCTCCGGCGCGATGCCGGCGGCCAGCGCGCGGGCGTTCGCGAGGACGAACGCGCGGAATGCCTCGGTCGCCGGCGAGCGATAGCGGCGCTCCTCCCACGCGAGCCCGATCGTCCGGAACGAGCCGCCGTCGGCGACCCGCAGGTGCGGGGTCGGCGGCTCGATCTCGACCCCCGCCGAGTACGGCGCCGGCAGCAGGGCGACGCCGAGGCCGGCGGCGACCAGCCCACGCAGCGTGCCGACGTCGTCGCCTTCGAAGGCGACGAGCGGCTCGAAGCCGGCCGCGCGGCAGAGCGCGTCGGTCATGCCGCGCAGGCCGTACTCGGCCTTCATCGCGACGAACGGCTCGCCCGTGACCTCCGCCAGCCCGACGCGCTTGCGCGTCGCCAGCCGGTGGGCCGGCGGGACCGCCAGCCGCAGCGGCTCGTTCACGAGCGCGCGCCAGGCGATCGCGGGATCGTCGGGCCGCGGGCTCGTGAGGATCAGGTCGACCTCGCCGCCGCGCAGCGCCGCGCGCATCGCTGCGGCGCTGTCCTGCATCAGCCGGAAGGAGATGCCGGGCCGCTCGGCCCGGAAGCCGCTCAGCAGCGCCGGCACGAGCCAGCTGCCGAGCGTGTGCAGGAAGGCGAGCACGACGACGCCGTGCTCGTCGCCGGTCGCGTCCTCCAGTTCGCTGCGCGCGGTGTCGAGCTCCGCGAGCGCGCGGCGCGCATGCTCGCGGTAGATGCGGCCGTAGCGGTTGAGCCGCAACCGCCGGCCCTGGCGGTCGAACAGCGGGACCCCGACGTGGGCCTGCACACGCGCGAGGGCGCGAGAGAGCGCCGGCTGGCTGACGTGGAGGTCGGCGGCGGCGCCGGTCACGTGCTCGCGGTCGGCGACCGCGACGAACCAGCGCAGCTCTTCCAGCGTCATCGTCGAGGAGGTGCGATTCGGTGTGCCATCTCACACATGCTGATGGCGCATCGATCGATTGTCAATCATGCATTGGAAGTATCGATCCCGGCCACCTACCCTCGACCCGTGTCCTCCTCCACGACCGCACCCGACGCCCCCGCCGACCTGCGCCACCGCGCTGGGGCGGCGGGGTTCCGTCGGGTTGCGGTCGCCTTCTTCTGCGCCGGCGTGGCGACGTTCGCGCTGCTCTACGCGCCCCAGCCGCTGATGCCGCTGCTGGCGGACTCGTTCCACGTCTCGCCGGCGATGTCGAGCCTCGCGCTCGCCGTCTCGACCGCCACGCTCGGGCTGACGCTGCTGTTCGCCGGCTGGGTCTCGGACGCCTGGGGTCGCACGCGCGTCATGACCTGGTCGCTGCTCGCCGCGACGCTGCTGGCGCTCGCCTGCGCCTTCGCGCCCAGCTATGGCGTGCTGCTGGCGCTGCGGGCGCTCGAGGGCGTCGCGCTGGCGGGTCTGCCGGCGGTCGCGATGGCATACCTCTCGGAGGAGGTGCACGGCGCCTCGCTCGGGCTCTCGATCGGCCTCTACATCGGCGGCAACGCGATCGGCGGGATGTCGGGGCGGCTCGTCGCCGGCGAGCTGGCCGACGTCGGCGGCTGGCAGCTCGCGCTGCTCGGCGTGGCCGGCCTCGGGCTCGTCTGCGCGCTCGCGTTCCTGAAGCTGCTGCCCGCCTCGGTCCACTTCACGCCGCGGCCGTTCGAGCCGCGCGCGGTCCTGCGGCGCATGCGCGGCGACCTGACCGAGCCCGGGCTGCTGCGGCTCGACGCCGTCGGCGCGCTGCTGATGGGCGCCTTCGTCGCCGTCTACAACGGCCTCGGCTTCCGCCTCTCGGCCCCGCCCTACCACCTCGGCCAGGGTGCCCTCGCGGCCGTCTTCCTCGTCTACCCGATCGGCTCCTTCAGCTCCGCCTGGGCGGGCCGCCTCGCCGACAAGCTCGGGCGTCGGCCGGTGCTGCCGCTGGCGATCTGCCTCGCCGGCGCCGGGCTCGTGCTGACGAGCGCCCACGCGCTGCCGCTGATCGTGCTCGGGATCGCGACGCTGACCGCCGGCTTCTTCGCCGGCCACTCGGTCGCCTCGAGCTGGGTCGGCCGCCGCGGCGGCGGGACCGGCTCCGCGGCGCAGGCCTCCGCGCTCTACCTGCTCGCCTACTACGGCGGCTCCTCGTTCGCCGGGATCGCTGCCGGCGCCGCTTGGAGCGACGGACAGTGGACCGCCGTGACGGCCGTCGCGGGCGCGCTGCTGACGGTCGCGCTGGTGCTCGCGCTGCGGCTGCGGCGCACGCCGCCGCTGGCGAGCTCGGCGCTCGCGGTCGAGGCGTAGGCGGGCTCAGCGCGCCGGCGGCGCGGGCGTCGGCGTCACGACCGAGGTGCAGTACATGCACCGTCTCGCCTCGCGCGGGATGCGGCTCGTGCACTCCGGGCACATGCGCGACGCATCGTCGGGCGGCTTCGGCCGCAGCCGCTCGAGCGGCGCGACGACGAGGAAGTAGATCGCGGCCGCCACGATCAGGAACGAGATCACGGCGTTGACGAAGTGGCCGTAGGTGAAGCGGCTGCCGTTGATCGTGAAGGCGAGGTTCGAGAAGTCGGGCTTGCCGCCGATCGCGGCGATGATCGGCGTGATGATGTCGGCGACGAGCGCGGTGACGATCGCGCCGAACGCCGCGCCCACCACGACGGCGACCGCGAGCTCGACGACGTTCCCGCGGAGGATGAACTTCTTGAAGCCGGCCAACACCGGCGGGCAAGCTACCTCGTTGCGCGGACGGCACCGGCGCCGCCCGTCGGGGTCGCGCGCGGCGGCCCGCTCGGCGCGAGCCGCGCCAGCGCGATCGCGATCCGGTCCTGCACCGTGTGCGCCGCCGTCGGCGAGACGCTGTTCTGAAGCAGCGAGTAGGCCAGCAGATGCCCGTTCGCGGTCGTGCAGTAGCCCGACAGGGCGGAGACGTTCGAGAGCGTGCCGGTCTTGCCGACGCAGCGGTCCTGCGCCGAGGTCCGGCGCATCCGCGCCGCAAGCGTGCCGGTGCGTCCGGCGACCGCGAAGCCGCTGCGGAAGCCGGCCTGATCGCGCATCCCGTCGAGGAGCGTGACGACCTGGCGGGGCGTCGTGGCGTCGCCGCGCGAGAGGCCCGAGCCGTCGAGCACCGTGGGGGAGACGCCGAAGCGCGACGCGAGCGTGCTGCGCACGACCGCGGCACCGGCCGCCGTCGAGCCGCCGGCGCCGTACTTGGCGCCGAGGTCCTTCAACAGGATCTCGGCGAAGAAGTTGTCGGACGGGACGAGCGTGAGCTTCACGAGCGTCGCCATCGTCGGCGAGTCGACGGAGACGAGCGGCTGCGCGCCGGCTGGAGCGCGCCGTTCGCCGATCCGGCTGCTGACGCGCACGCGCGCCGTCTTCAACGCGGCCGCGAGCTGCTGGGCGGCGAACGTCGCCGGCTTCGTCTGCAGTGCCGTGCCCTTCTCGTTCGCGAGCCCGCGGTTGAAATCGAGCCCGCTGAGCGGTCCGCCGATGTCGTAGTCGACGCGGTAGCCGGATGCGGGGCCGCCGCGGCGGGTGTCGAACCACGACTCGTCGCCGTAGATCGCGCCGGTGACGCTGGTGATCCCGCTCGCGGCGAGCCGCGTCGCGAGGCTGCTCACGTCGGCGCCGGCGCCGTAGGCGCTGCGGACGAAGCTGGCGCTGCCGAAGGTCGGGTCGCCGGCGCCGCGCAGATAGAGGTCGCCGTGCCACACGCCGGCGTCGTCGACCTGCCCGCTGCCGTAGATCGTCGTCGCCAGCGACGTGGCGGCACCGAAGCGCAGCAGCGCGGTCGCGGTCGTGAACAGCTTCTCGTTCGACGCCGGGATCCGGGCCGTGTCGGCGCGCACGGTCGCGAGCGCCCGGCCGCTCGTCGTGTCGAGCACGAAGGCGCCGGATGCGCCGCCGGCGCGCGCCAGCTGGTTGGCGATCTGCGTCGACAGGGAGCTGCTGGCGGCGCGAGCCCCGGCCGGCCGCAGGGCAGCAGCGCCCGCGCAGGCGAGCGCGGCGAGGAGGAGCGCGAACGCGACGCGCACGGCAGGGCGGTGGGAGCGGGCGGCGAGCAAGGGCACGATCGTCTCAACAACAGCGCGGGCGCGGAGTAGCGGTCTGGTCCGTCCAAACGTCGCCGTAGACTACGCCGATGGGGAGAGTCGTCAGCCTCGACGGTCCCGCGCCGCGCCCGCGCCGTGCGAGCGCGGCACGTGCGCGGCGCTCGCGACGGTCGAAGACGGCGCTCGTCCTCGGCGGCGGCGGCCTCACGGGCGCCGTGTACGAGATCGGCGCGCTGCGAGCGCTCGACCTCCTCTCGGTGAACCGCAGCGTGAGCGACTTCGACGTCTACGTCGGCACGAGCGCGGGCTCCTTCGTCGCGGCGATGACGGCGAACGCGATCACGCCCGAGGAGATGATGCGGGTCGTCAACCGCCAGGTGCCGACGCCGTTCCCGGACATCGACCTCGGCACGCTGCTGCACCTGAACGTCCGCGAGCTGGCCGGCAAGGCGCTCGTCTTCCCGTTCCGCCTCGCGAGACTCGCGCGCCAGCTCGCCGGGCAGGTCGGGCAGGTCTCGGCGCTCGACGTCGTGCTGACGCTCGCGGAGGGAATGCCGTCCGGCTTCTACTCGGGCGCCGGGATCGAGTCCTACGTGCGCGCGGTGCTGCAGGGGCCGGAGCACAGCGACGACTTCCGCGAGCTGACGCGCGAGCTCTATCTGACGGCGACCGACCTCGACACGTGCGAGCGGATCGTCTTCGGCGCCGACGGCTGGGACGACGTGCCGATCTCGACCGCGGTGCGCGCCTCGACGGCCCTGCCGATGGTGTACGAGCCGGTTCGCGTCCGCGAGCGCGAGCTGGTCGACGGCGGGATCGTCTCGACCACGAACCTCGACATCGCGGTCGACGCCGGCGCCAAGCTCGTGGTCGTGGTCAACCCGCTCGTGCCGTATGTCAACGACGTGCAGGCCGACGGGACGCGCGGGCGCCGCATCTCCGAGATGGGCTTCCCGCGGATCGGCTACCAGACGTTCAAGCTGATGACCTACGAGCGGCTGCACGCGCAGAAGGAGCTGTGGGAGCAGCGCTATCCGGGGGTCGATTTCGTGCTGATCGAGCCGGAGCCGACCGACCGCCTGATGTTCGAGACGAGCATCATGAACTACGGCTCCCGCGTCGAGATCGCGCGCCACGGCTTCCGCTCCGTGACGGTCAAGCTGGCGGCCGACTACGACCGCCTCAAGCACGTCGCGGCGAGACACGGGATCGAGATCTCCGGCGCGCGGGTGCGCAAGGTCGTCAAGCACTTCGCCGCCGAACCGGAGCAGACGGCGGGTTGGCGCAAGATCCTCGAGCAGACGACGGGGACCCTGCTGCGCCAGTCGGCCTCCGAGTAGGCGCTACGCGCCCCGGCGCCGCGGCGCTCAGAACACCGCGCGCAGCGCGTCGAGCAGCCGATCGCTCGCGGCCGGGCTCTGGATCGCCGCGCGCACGTGGTGCCCGTCGCCGACCTCGGCGCCGTCGAAGACGACCACGCCGGCGCGCCGCAGCCGCGCCGTCAGCTCGCTCGCGGCGAGGCCGCCGCTGCGCAGCCAGAGCATGTTCGCCTCGCTCGGCGGGGCGTCGACCGGCAGGTCGTGGAGGGCGTCGAGCAGCCGCGCGCGTTCGGCGATCACGACCGCGCGGCGCAGCGCGACCTGGGGCCCGCAGGCCCGCAGCGCCTCGAGCGCGCCGGCCTGCGCGGGGATCCCGACGCCCAGCTGCGGCGCGATGCGGGCGAGCAGGTCCTCGGCGCCGGGGCCGCCCAGCGCATAGCCGCAGCGCAGTCCGGCGAGCCCGTAGACCTTCGAGAAGGTGCGGAAGATCAGCAGCCGCGGGTGCCGCTCGAGCAGCGCCGTCGTCGTGCCGGGCTGCTCGCTCGCGACGTAGTCGGCGAGCGCCTCGTCGAGCAGCAGCGAGACCCGCTCGGGCAGCGCGTCGAGCAGCTCGCGCAGCGCGCCGGAGGAGAGGTGCGCGCCGGTCGGGTCGTTCGGGTTGCAGAGCGCGATCGCGCGGGTGCGCGGCGTCACCGCGGCCAGCATGGAAGCGACGTCGTGCCCGTCCGGCAGCGGCACGGCGCGGGCGCCGGCGCGCTGCGCCATCACCGGGTAGAGGCCGTAGGACGGCCACGGCGTCAGCAGCTCGTCGTCCGCGCCCAGCAACGCGCTCGCCGCCGCCGCCAGCAGGCCGGCGGCGCCGTGGCCGACCACGACGCGCTCGGGCGGCACGCCGTTGCGGTCGCCGAGCTCGCGGCGCAGCTCGCCGGCCGTCGGGTCGGGCAGGGCGTTGATCGCCCCGCGCGCCGCGAACGTGACGGCGGCGACGACGTCGGGATGCGGCAGCTCGTGCCAGGTCGTGCGCGAGAGGTCGAGCGCGTCGACTCTCGTCAGCGCCCGCCGGCGCGCCTCGTCCGCTCGCTCGCGCAGCTCGGCGCTGACCTCGGCGTCGTTCATGCCGGCGAACTGCCGGTAGTAGTCGCGCAGGCCCACTAGAGCGAGACGCCGCCGCCCGACAGCTGCGCTCCGCTGAAGCCCAGCAGCCAGACGACGAAGACCGGGACGCCGACCATGCAGCAGTACATGAAGATGCGGCCGATCACGCCGTCGCGCTGGTCGTGGCCGCTCGCGCGGCGCACGAGCACCCAGGCGGCGTCGAGCCGCTTGAGCGCCATCAAGCCGAGCAGCAGGCCGGCGCCGAGGACGGCGAAGGCGACGGCGATCCCGACGCCGACGCTGTCGGACCACCACTGCGTGCGGCCGCCGAGCCAGAGGCAGGCGAGCGGCAGCGGCCCCCAGAAGGAGAGGTTGACGACGACCATCAGCGCGAGGATCGCGACCGCGAGCGCACCGTCGAAGGCCCGCCGGCCGCCGTCGGGCTGTGGCGGCGGCTCGCGGTAGTGGACCGGACGGGTGCCCGGTCGGCGGCTGACGAAGAGGCCGCCGGTGTCGGTCGGATCCGTGCGCATGCGCCCCTCAGGCTACGCCCGTCGGGTCACTGCGCGTAGAGCCCATCGAGGATCGGGGCGTACTTCTCGTTGACGACGTTGCGCTTCACCTTCAGCGTGGGCGTCAGCTCACCCGTCTCCTGCGAGAGGTCGTGGTCGAGGATCGCGAAGCGCTTGACCCGCTCCACCTGCGCGTAGCGCTCGTTCGCGGCGTCGAGATCGGCCTGGATCAGCGCCCGCACCTGCGGCTCGCGGGCGAGCTCCGCGATCTCGGTCGGCAGGCCCTGCTGCTGGGCCCACGGCACGATCTCCTCGGCGTCGAGCGTGATCAGCATCACCGGATAGGGGCGGCGATCGCCGTGCATCACGGCCTGCGAGACCCAGCGCGAGCGCTTGAGGTCGTTCTCGATGTTGGCCGGCGTCAGGTTCTTGCCGCCGGCGGTGATGATGATGTCCTTCTTGCGGCCGGTGATCGAGAGGAAGCCGTCCTCGTCGAGCGAGCCGAGGTCGCCGGTGTGCAGCCAGCCGTCGACGACGGCGCCGAAGCTCGCGTCCTCGCGCTTGTGGTAGCCCGAGAAGACGTTGGCGCCGCGGATCAGGATCTCGCCGTCGCCGGCGATCTTCGCCTCGACGCCGGGGAACGGCTTGCCGACGGTGCCGAACTTGTGCTCCTCGCTCGACTGGAAGGTGGCGGCGGTCGCAGTCTCGGTCAATCCGTAGCCCTCGAAGACGGGCACGCCGCAGGCGTAGAAGAACTCGAGGATCTCCTTCGCGATCGGCGCCGCGCCGGAGACGGCCTGGCGCACGCGGCCGCCGAACGCGTTGCGGACGTTGACGAACAGCTCCGCGTCGGCTCTGTCGAAGGCGGCCTGCAGCTCGGCGGGAACCGTCTGGCCTCGCAGCAGCAGGTCGCGCACGCGCACGCCGACCTCGGTCGCGCCGCGGATCTGCTCCTTCGGCGCGTTGCTCGTGACGAGCGTGTAGATCTTCTCGAAGATGCGCGGCACCGACGGCAGGCTCGTCGGTCTGACCTCGGTCAGCTCCACGATGATCTGCTGCGTGTCGTTGCTCCAGTAGGCGATCGAGGCACCGACGTCGAACGACAGCAGCTGCACGAGCAGCGCATAGGAGTGGGCGAGCGGGAGATAGAGGTAGGTCACCTCGTCCTCCGTCGTGCCGCCGGCCGCCTCGACCATCGACAGCATCGCGCGATAGTTGCCGTGCGTCAGCACGCAGCCCTTCGGCGGCCCCGTCGTGCCGGAGGTGTAGATGAAGGTGAACGGGTCCGTCGGCTCGACGGTCTCGGCCAGGCGCCGGATCCGCGCGTGGTCGCCGCCGCGTCCGCGCGCCCGGACGACGTCGATCGCGATCGCGTCGCCGCTCGCGCTCCCGTCCTCGCCCGTCGCGGGATCGAGCACGAAGACGAACTCGAGCTGCGGCAGCCGCTCGCGGACCGACGCGATCTTCGCGAGCTGCTCGTGGTCCTCGCAGACGACCGCGCGGGCCTCGGAGTCGGCGAGGACGAACTCGCACTCCTCCGGCGAGTTCGTCGGATAGATCGGGACGACGACGGCGCCGATCTGCGTCGCCGCGAAGTCGCAGTAGGTCCACTCCGGGCGGGTCCGACAGAGGATCGCGATGCGGTCGCCCGGCACGATCCCGGCGTCGAGCAGGCCGAGCGAGAGCTCGTCGACGATCGCGCCCACCTGCGCGAAGGTCACGTCCTGCCAGGAGCCGTCCTGCTTGGAGCTGACGGCGACGCGTTCGCCATAGCGCTCGACCGCTCGCAGCAGCAGATCGGCGATCGTGTTCGAACCCGTCGACGCGTCGACGGCGCTCGTAGCGCTGGCCTCCATCACATCCTCCTCAGGTGTGCCGAACGAGAGGAGGCGATTGTATGAGCGCCGGGGCGCTCGTGCGCGGGTTGCGCGCGGGTGCCGGTGGACTATCCGGTCGTGAAGCCGCCGCGCGGCGCGGCCGTGACGACGGCCCCGTCGGAGCTGTGGCCGATGCTGGAGAGGAAGAGGGTCTTGTCGATCCGTCCGTGGAAGATCGGGACGCCGGTCTCGAGACACTTCGCGATGACGTCGCGCCGGTCGAGTCCGGCTTCGCGTGCGAGCTCGGTCGGCGTCAGGTGATTCGCCATGGGTCGTCAGACCTCCTCGGTTGGTTCGCTACATGCGCCACTTATACCCCTCTCGGAGGACGGGCTCAAACCCTCTCGTCAGATCGGGTTTGGGATGTCGACGAATCGGTGAAGGACGCCGAAGCGCTCCGCCACGAGGTCGCCGATCCGGCGGATGCCGAACGTCTCGGTCGCGTAGTGGCCGGCCGCGACGAAATGGACGCCGTGCTCGCGCGCCTGCGCCATCACGTGCTCCTTCGGCTCGCCCGTGAGGAAGGCGTCGAGGCCCAGCTCGATCGCCTCCGAGAGGTCTCCCGCGGCCGAGCCGGAGACGATCCCGAGCGTGCGGACGCGGGCCGGGCCGGCGTCGAAGACGAGCGGCGCCCGGTCCGTCAGCGCGGCGACGCGGGCGAACAGCTCGGCGGCCGGCACGCCGTCGGCGCCGAAGGTCGCGATCGCGCCGATCGGCACGCCGGCGTGTGCGAAGGCGGGCCGGTGCGCGCTCGCGCCGAGCCCCACGGCGAGCAGGGCGTTGTTGCCGACCTCGGGGTGGCCGTCGAGCGGGAGGTGGTAGCTGGCGAGCGCGATGTCGTGGCCGAGCAGGAGCTTCAGCCGCCGCGCCTGCGCGCGGTCGATGCGGCGCGGATCGAAGTCCCACAGCAGGCCGTGGTGGGTGATGACGAGCTGCGCGCCGGCCTCGACGGCGCGCTCGAAGAGGGCCAGCTGGGCGGTCACGCCGGTGACGATCGTCGTGACCGACTCGGCGCCGGGCAGCTGCAGGCCGTTCGGCTGCATGTCCTTGAAGCGACCCGGCTCGAGCAGCTCGTCGAGGAACGCGAGCACGTCGGCGGTGGGAGCGGTCGCGGCGGCCATCGTGGGCGACGCTACCATCAGCGGTCGGCTGTGGGATACTGCAGCTTCGTCGGGGCGTGGCGCAGCCTGGTAGCGCGCGCCGTTCGGGTCGGCGAGGTCCCCGGTTCGAATCCGGGCGCCCCGACTACGCGAAACCCCTGCTAACGCGGGGGTTTCTGCGTTTCGGGCGGTCCACTCGTCCAGCGCTCTGCCGACTCAGGCCGGCGGCGCCGGCTCGGTCGCGGGCGCGGCGGGCGCCCGCGCGGACCCGCGCGCGAGCACGATCGCGACGACCCCGAGCACGATCCCGGCGTTGATCATCAGATCGGCGAAGTTCATCACCCCGTCGCCCCACGGCGGTCGCAGCCAGTCGACGACCCCGCCGCGGAAGGGTCCGGGCCCGCGCAGCAGGCGATCGAGCAGGTTGCCGGTGCCGGCGCCGAGCACGAGCCCGAGCGCGAGCGCCCCCAGCGGCGTGCGCACGCGCCCGCGCAGCGTGACGCCGAGCATCGCGAGCACGGCGACGAGCGTGCCGGCGGTGACGACCTCGGGGTGGTCGTCGAGGATCCCGGTCGGGCCCCCGGGGTTGCGCAGCAGCTGCAGGTGGACGGCGCCGCCGAGGATCGCGACGGGCGGCCGCTGCTGGAGCCAGTGCACGGCCGCGAGCTTCGTCGCGATGTCGATCGCCAGCACGGCGAATGCGGCGATCAGGGTGAGGCGGAGCGGGGTAGTCCGTCCCTGGGGCTCCATGGCATCACGCTAGCGGGTCCCGCCGCCCTCGATCGAAGCGCGTCGAACTAGACTCCGGCTCCATGGACTTCGGCATCGGTTACTTCCCCACCCACGACGCGGTCGCCCCGGGCGCGGTCGCGCGCCTGGTCGAGGAGCGCGGCCACGAGTCGCTCTTCTTCGCCGAGCACAGCCACATCCCGGCGCGCCGCGATAGCCCCTATCCCGGTGGCGAGCAGCTCCCGCGCAAGTACCTGCACACCTACGACCTCTTCGTCGCGCTCACCGCGGCGGCCGTCGCGACCTCGAAGCTGCGCGTCGGCAGCGGCATCTGCCTCGTGATCCAGCGCGACCCGATCCACACCGCGAGAGAGGTCGCCAGCGTCGACCAGCTCTCCGGCGGACGCTTCGAGTTCGGCGTCGGCGCCGGCTGGAACCGCGAGGAGATGGCCAACCACGGCACCGATCCGCGCACGCGGATGGCGCTGCTGACGGAGCGCGTCGAGGCGATGAAGGCGATCTGGACGCAGGACGAGGCGAGCTACCACGGCGACCACGTCTCCTTCGACCAGATCTGGCAGTGGCCGAAGCCCGCGCAGCGCCCGCATCCGCCCGTGCTCGTCGGCGGCAACGGCGCGACGGTGCTCGATCGCGTCCTCGCGGTCGGCGACGCCTGGTTCCCGAACTACATGCCCGGCGACGACCTCCTCACGCGTGCGGCCGAGCTGCGCGAGCGCGCGGAGCGACCGATCGACCTGATGGTGATGGGCGTGCCGGCGGACGCGCAGGTCCTCGAGCGCTTCCAGAACGCCGGCTTCCGGCGTGCCGTCCGGTGGATGCCCTCGACCGGCCTGGCCCCGCTCGAGGCGGCACTGGAGCGCTGGGAAGAGGCGATCGCGGAGCTGAACGGGGAGTGACGGTCGCGGAGGCGCGCGCCCGCTTCGTCGCGGCGCGGGTCGCCCGGCTCGCGACCGCCGATGCCGGCGGACGCCCCCACCTCGTGCCGATCGTCTTCGCCGTCGTCGGCGAGACGATCTACAGCGTCGCCGACGCGAAGCCGAAGCGCTCGACCGCCCTGCGCCGCTTCGCGAACGTCGAGGCCAATCCGGCGGTCGCCGCGCTGGTCGACCACTACGACGACGCCGACTGGAGCGCGCTCTGGTGGGTGCGCGCCGAAGGCGCCGGACGCGTGCTCGACGCCGAGGCGCCCGAAGCGGAGCGGGCGATCGCGCTGCTGCAGGAGCGCTATCCGCAGCAGCAGGCGCGCGGCGCGGTGCTGGCGCTCGACGTCGACCGCTGGGCGGGCTGGAGCGCGAGCGACGCGAGCCAAGTCTCAGGCTCTACCTGAGACTGAGTCCTGCCTCGACGCCGGTGCTCGTCGGCGTCCGCCTGCGGCGCCGGCGGGCGCGAGGATCCGCCGTGCCACGAGGGTCCACTGCCGCTTGAGCGTCGCGAGCGGGACGCCGCGCCCGACGCGCTGATGCAGGAACAGCTGGGCGCTGAGTCCGCTCAGCAGCAGGTCCGCGGCGAGGGTCGGATCGAGCTGCGGCGCGCCTTCGCGCAGGAGCACCGCGACGTGGAGGTGGTAGAACGCCCAGACGGGCGAGCGCAGGTAGGCGCCGGGTTGACCGGACTCGGCGCCGGCCATCAGCGCGGCGTGGTGCTCGAGCAGGTCGAGGCGCCCCTCGCCGAACGCGATCAGCCGCTCGACCGGCGGCGCGCCCGGCCCGAGCGGCGGCTCGCCCCGGATCATCTGATCCTGGAACGCCTGCTCGTTCTCGGTCAGCACGGCCTGCAGCAGTGAGGCGCGGTCGCCGAAGCGACGGAAGAGCGTGCCCTTGCCGACGCCGGCCTCGGCCGCGATCGCGTCCATCGACGTGCAGTCGACGCCGTCGCGCTCGAACAGCCGCTGGGCGGCCTCGAGGACGCGCCGGCGGTTGCGTGCGGCGTCGGCTCGCTCGGCCGGATCGCCGGCGTAGAGCGGCAGCTCGCCGAGCGGGAATGGAAGTGGGGGCACGAGTGACATCTTCATGATTGGACCGCAGTCCGTTTATGCTAGCGTCCCGGGAACGAAAGCGGACCGTAGTCCGCACAGCTCACCACAAGCCACGAGGAGCGCACCATGAGCACCACCAGCGAGCAGCTCGCCGGCACCTACACGCTCGACACGATCCATTCGACGGCTGGATTCGCCGTCAAGCACATGGTCGTCTCGACCTTCCGCGGTCGCTTCGAGGACTTCGACGCCACGCTGACCGACGGCCGTTTCGAGGGCACCGTCCGCGTCGACTCGCTCGAGGTCAAGGACGAGAACCTCGCCGCCCACCTGAAGTCGCCCGACTTCTTCGACAGCGCGCGCCACCCCGAGATCCGCTTCGTCTCGACCGGCCTCGACCGCAGCGGCGAGGACGTCGTGCTGCGCGGCGAGCTGACGATCAAGGGCCAGACGCATCCCGTCGAGGCCCGCGGCACGATCACCGGCCCGCACGAGGACATCGCCGGCAACGAGAAGATCGGCCTCGCGCTCGAGGCCGTCGTCGACCGCACGCAGTTCGGCCTCAACTGGAACGCGCCGCTGCCGAGAGGCGGATTCGCGCTCGCGAACGACGTCAAGCTGACCGTCGATCTCGAGCTGGCGCGCGCGGAGGGCTAACCGATGCGGGTCCTCGCGATCGCGGGCTCGCTGCGGCGCGACTCGCACAACCGCGCCCTGCTGCGCGCCGCGGCCAGGCTCGTGCCGGAGGACGTCGAGCTCGTCGAGTTCGACGGGCTGAAGGCGATCCCCGCGTTCGACGAGGACGACGAGGCCGGCACCGCGCCGGCCTCCGTCACCGCCCTGCGGGAGGCGATCGCCGACGCCGACGCCGTCCTGGTCGCGACGCCCGAGTACAACTCCTCGATCCCGGGCGTGCTCAAGAACGCGCTCGACTGGGCCTCGCGCCCGGCGGCGACGAACGTGCTGCGCAACAAGCCGGTCGCCGTGATCGGCGCCAGCACGGGGATGTTCGGCGCGGTCTGGGCACAGGCGGAGGCGCGCAAGGTGCTTGCAGCGATCGGCGCGCGCGTGCTCGACCGCGAGCTGCCGGTCGCGCGTGCGCACGAGCAGCTCCACCCCGAGCACGGCCTCGCCGACGCCGACCTCGTCGCCGCCCTCGAGGAGCTGCTGGAGGCGCTCGCCGCCGAGGTCCGCCGCGACCGCCAGACGCAGGAGCCGGCGCCGGTGCGGTAAGTGCGTGCACTAGGGTCCGCCAGGTGGACGTCGTCCTGGCTCTCGCGGCGGCGCTGGCGTTCGCGGTCGGCACCGTGTTGCAGCAGCGCGTCGCTGAGCAGGCGGACGCCGACGAGGCCCTGCGCGCCGGCTTCCTGCTGCGTCTCGCGCGCCAGCCGCTGTGGCTCGTCGGGGTCGCCGCCGACGGCGCCGGGTTCGCCTTCCAGGCGTGGGCGCTCGCCGTCGGCCGGCTCGTCGTCGTGCAGCCGGTGCTCGTCACGAGCGTCGTCTTCGCGCTCCCGCTCGGCGCGCGGCTGCGCGGGCAGCGCGCCAGCCGCCGCGAGCTGACCGCGGCGGTCGCCGTCACCGTCGGTCTCGCCGCGTTCCTGCTCAGCAGCAATCCCGGCAGCGGCACGGCGGATGCGACGACGGCCGCCTGGATCGCGTCGGGCGCCGGCTGCGCGCTCGTCAGCGGCCTGCTCGTGGCAGCCGCCCGTCGCGCCGCGCCCCAGCGCCGCGCCGCGCTGCTGGGGATCGCGACCGGGATCCTCTTCGGGCTCAGCGCGCTGCTGACGAAGACGACGGTCGACCGCCTCGACGGCGGGATCCTCCACGTGCTCGCCGACTGGCACGTCTACGCGCTCGCCGTCGTCGGCTGGATCTCGTTGACGCTCAGCCAGGCCGCGCTGCAGACCGGCGCGCTCGCCCCCGCGATCGCGACGATGCTCGCCGTCGACTCGATCGCGAGCGTGCTGCTCGGCGCGTTCGCGCTCGACGAGGGACTGCGCGCCTCGCCGCTGCGGATCGTCGGCGCCGCGCTCGCGCTCGTCGTGATGATCGCCGGCATCGCCGTGCTCGCGAACGCGAAGGCCGAGCCCGACGCACCGCCGGGCGTCCGCTAGGGTCGGCGCGTGGCGGTCCTCCTGGCACTCGCGGCGGCGGTCGTGTTCGCCCTCGGCACGGTCCTGCAGCAGCAGGTCGCTGAGCAGTCCTCCGACGACGACGCGCTCAGAGCCGGGTTCCTGCTGCAGCTCGCGCGGCGGCCGCGCTGGCTCGCCGGGATCGCGGCCGACGGCGCCGGCTTCGTGTTCCAGTTCCTCGCGCTGCAGGCCGGACGGCTCGTCGTCGTCCAGCCGGTGATCGCCACCAGCGTCGTCTTCGCGCTGCCGTTCGGCGCCTGGCTCGGCGGCGCGCGGCCCGGACGCCGCGAGCTGGGGGCCGCGGTCGCGGTCACCGTCGGGCTGATCGCCTTCCTGATCGTCAGCGACCCCCGCGGCGGACGCAGCGACCCGACGACGCTCGCCTGGATCTGCTCGGGTGGCGCGTGCGCGGCCGCCAGCGGACTGCTGGTGCTGGCGGCGCGGGGGCGGCCGCCAGGTCAGCGAGCTGCGCTGATCGGCATCGCGACCGGCATCCTCTTCGGCCTCAGCGCGCTCCTCACGAAGGCGGTCGGCGAGCAGCTCGACAAGGGGATCGTCGACGTCGTCGCCGACTGGCACCTCTACGCGCTGATCGTCGTCGGGTGGGCGAGCATGACGCTCAGCCAGGCCTCGCTGCAGTCCGGCGCGCTCGGAGCGGCGATCGCGACGCAGATGGCGGTCGACCCGCTGACGAGCGTGCTGCTCGGCATCTTCGCGCTCGGCGAGCGGCTCCACGAGACCGCGCTCGGCGCGGCCGGCTCGGTCCTGGCGCTGCTCGTGATGATCGGGGGCGTGATCGTGCTGGCCGGCAACGAGCAGGACGCGCCGCCGCCGGCGCAGGGAGCGCCGCGGGGCGTGGGCCCCGAGCCGGCGCTCTCCTAGGAGGCCGACGGCGTGGCCAGCGGGTCGGCGACCGAGACGAAGCGCTCGCGCGTCGGGCGCCCGAGCACGTAGAACAGCAGGCCGAGCCCGACGAGGACGGCGAGCGGCACGATCTGCGTCAGCTCGAACTCGAGCCGCCGGAAGCCCTTCGGAAGCGCCTTGTCGGGATCCGAGGTGCCGAAGCCGGGATAGACGAGGCCGACGACGGCGAACAGCGCCCAGGCGGTCGTCACGATGCTCACGGCCCAGGCGCCGAGTGTCCCGAACGGGACGCGGTAGGGCCGCGGCACGTCGGCGTAGGTGTAGCGCAGCCGCACGAGCGCGGGGAAGACGAGCAGATAGGAGACCGTCGTCGTCGAGATCGCCAGTCCGAGCACCGCACCGAAGTACTTCGCGCCGTTCCCGTTGGTCAGCACGAGCGCGAGCACCATCACGATCGTCGCCGTCGCGCCCGACATCAGGTTGACCGCGATCGGCGTGCCCCAGCGCTTCGAGAAGATGCCGAACCAGCGCGGCGCGGCGCCGTCGAAGCCGGCGACGGCCTGGGCGCGGTCGGCGCCCATCATCCAGGTCGTCGCGCTCGACGCGAGCGCGAGCATGAAGCCGACCGCGGCGAGGTCGCCGAGCACGAGCCCGACGCCGTGCAGGGTGGGCGTCACGGTGCCGCCGGCGCCGGTCACGACGTCCCCGCCGTAGACGGTGAAGACGGTCTTCATCGCGTCGATGAAGCCGCCGACGCTCGTCACCTGCGACTGGGGCAGCACCAGCAGGATCGCGAGGATCGGCGCGCCGTAGAGCAGCAGCGTGCCGATCGCGGCGCGCGTGACCGTCACCGGGACGTCGCGCTCTGGGTCCTTCATCTCCTCGCCGGCGGCGTTCGGCAGCTCGAAGCCGACGTAGTTGAACAGGAGCACCGGCACGGCCGCGGCGAAGACGCCCCAGGTCGGTGCGAAGCCGCCGGCGCCGACGCCGTGCACGCCGTGGTCGATCGCATACACGATCACCGAGATCGTGAAGAAGCTCAGCAGCGCGATCCGCACCCAGCCGCCGATCGTCGAGACCCACTTGCCGATCCCGAACGAGAGGATCGAGGCCCAGACCGCGAACCACACGAACACGATCCCGAAGAGGTACTTCCAGAGGTCGCTGTGGTGGTCGAGGTTCACGAAGAACTCGGAGAAGGTCGTCATCGCGAGGAGCGTGAGCGAGCCGCCGAGCCAGATCGGGTTCGAGAGCCAGTAGAAGACGGACGTGACGGCCGCCGCGAGCCGGCCGAAGGCGAGTCTCACCCACACGTACGCGCCGCCTTCGGCCGGGAAGGAGGAGCCCAGTTCGGCGGTCAGAAGGGCATATGGCACGAAGAAGAAGGCGCCCAGCACGGCGAGCCACGTGAACGCCTGCGGTCCGACGGAGGAGACGGCGCCCAGCGTGTCGAGGCCGACCAGCGTGCAGATCAGGAAGAAGAACATGTCGAAGCGACCGAAGTGCTTGCGCAGCTTCTGCTTCTCTTCGAGTGCCGCCGTCGTGACCTGGTCGCTCATGTTCCGTTCATCCTCGTCCGATACAGGTGGAGCTGTCCAACTCCCCTTCGGCACGACCTCAACTCACCTTGACACCAGAACTGGACGATGATGTCTTCGTGGCCGTGAGCGACGAATCGCAGTCCTCCGACGCGTCGGACGTCGCGGCTGCCGAGCGCGCCCGCCGCCTTGCAAAGCTCGACGCTTTGCGTGCCCGCGGGATCACGCCCTATCCGCCGACCTTCGACCGCGATCGCACCGTCGGCGACGTGCGCAGCGCCTTCTCCGGCCTCGCCGCGGGCGAGGAGACCGACACGGTCGTCCGGCTCGCCGGGCGCGTGATGCTGCTGCGCCGTCACGGTGGGCTCCAGTTCGCTGACCTGAAGGACCAGAGCGGCACGATCCAGCTGCTCGCTTCGCGCGCGGACCTCGGTGCGGAGGCGTTCGCCGATGTCGGCACGCTCGACCGCGGCGACTGGGTCGGCGTCGCCGGGACCGTCGTCTGCTCCAAGCGCGGCGAGCTGTCGGTGCGGATCAGCGAGCTGCGGCTGCTGTCGAAGGCGCTGCGCGCGCTGCCGGACAAGCACCGCGGCCTGAGCGACGTCGACACCCGCCTGCGGCAGCGCTACCTCGACCTGATCGTCAACCCCGAGACGCGGCGCACGTTCGACATCCGCTCCGCGACGATCGCGGCGGTCCGGCGCGTGCTGACCGAGCGCGGCTTCACCGAGGTCGAGACGCCGGTGCTGGACGCCTCCGCGGGCGGAGCCGCCGCGCGCCCGTTCGTCACGCACCACAACGCGCTCGACATCGAGATGTACCTCCGGATCGCGCTCGAGCTGCCGCTCAAGCGGCTCGTCGTCGGCGGCTTCGAGCGCGTCTTCGAGATCGGCCGCGTCTTCCGCAACGAAGGCCTCGACCGGCGCCACAACCCGGAGTTCACGCTGCTCGAGGCCTATCAGGCGCTGGGCGACTACCGCGACATGATGGACCTGGTCGAGACGATCTGCTCGCAGGCGGCGCTGGCCGCCAACGGCACGACGATCATCCAGCTCGAGGGCCGCGACGTCGACATGGCGCCGCCGTGGCGCCGCGTCACGATGGCGGACCTGATCGCCGAGCACGCCGACGGCGCGCGCATGCACCCGTCGATGCCGATCGAGGAGGCGCGCGCGATCTGCGACCGCTACGAGATCGAGCACGAGGAGGGCTGGAGCGCGGGCCGCCTGATGTCGGAGGTCTACGACGAGCGCTGCGAGGGCCAGCTGGTCGAGCCGACCTTCGTCTACGACTATCCCCGCGAGGTCTCGCCGCTGGCGCGCACGCACCGCGACGACGACGCGCTGGTCGAGCGCTTCGAGGCGGTCGTCGGCGGCCGCGAGCTGGCGAACGCCTACAGCGAGCTGAACGACCCCGTCGACCAACGCGGGCGCTTCGAGGCGGAGGCGGCCGCGAAGGCGGCCGGCGACGACGAGGCGCAGGACGTCGACGAGGACTACATCCGCGCCCTCGAGTACGGCCTGCCGCCGACCGGAGGGCTCGGCATCGGGCTCGACCGGCTCGTGATGCTGCTCGCGAACGCCGCCGCGATCCGCGACGTGATCCTGTTCCCGACGATGAAACCCGAGTTCGGGGAAGCGGCAACCGCCAGGCCCGCGAGCGCGGCGAGCTTCGTGCCGGTGACCGGCGCGCCACCGCTGCCCGGAGGTTCGGCGCCAGCCGAACCTCCGATGGAATCGGCGCCAGCCGGTTCCACGGCGCCAGCCGCCCCCGGCGCGTCGCCGCACCCCGGAGGTTCGGCGCCAGCCGGACCTCCGATGGAATCGGCGCCAGCCGGTTCCACGGCGCCAGCCCATTCCACACTGCCACCACCGCGCGCCGCGCAGCCGTCGTCGCCGTCGACGATCGCGCCGCGCGTGCTCTCCTGGCTCACCTTCCTCGGCGGCCTGATGTACCTGCTGCCACGCATCGACGGCCTCGACGACCGCCTCGGCGTGCTGCGGCGCGTGCTGGTGCCGGAATCCGACCGCGTCGCCGGCCACGTCGCCTCGGTGCTCGTCGGCCTGGTGCTGGTGCTCGCGGCGCCGCAGATCGCACGACGCAAGCACCGCGCCTGGGTCCTGGTGCTCGGCAGCTTCACGGTCGCGGTCGTGATCCATGTGCTGAGAGGTCCCCATCCGCTGCCCGCGCTCTACGGCGTCGCGATGGTCGCCGCGTTGATCTGGTACCGCGACGCCTTCCGCGCCCGCAGCGATCCGGCGTCGCTGCTCGAGCTGATCTGGATCGTGCCCGTCTACTTCGCCGGGGTGCTGTCGTTCGGCCTCGTCTCGATCCTGCTCGAGCACAACCGGATCGATCCGACGCCGACGTTCGGCGGCATCATCCAGACGACGTTCGGCGGCCTGATCGGCGTCTCGGGCCCGTACACCTACCGCGGCCGCCTCTTCTCCGACTTCTTCCCGGCCGCGCTGCTGGCGCTCGGCATCGCCGGACTGCTGCTGCTGCTGATCGTCCTGTTCCGCGTCGTGCGCAGCGGCGCCGGTCCCAGCGCGGAGGAGCGCGAGCGCGCCAGCACGATCGTGCACGCCTACGGCCACGACTCGCTCGCCTACTTCGCGCTGCGGCCCGACAAGAGCTACTTCTTCTCGCAGGACGGGCAGGCGCTGATCGCCTACACGCTGGTGGCCGGGACCGCGCTCGTCGCGGCCGACCCGATCGGGCCGCCGGAGGCGATGCAGCGGGTCGTCGACGAGTTCGTCGGCTTCTGCCGCAGCCGGGCGTGGGGGATGGCCTTCCTGGCGGTGCAGGAGTCGCAGCTCGAGCTCTACACCTGTCACGGCTTCCGCGCGGTCTACATGGGCGACGAGGCGATCATCCGCTGCGACACCTTCTCGCTCGCGGGCGGTCCGATGAAGGCGGTGCGCGAGGCGGTCAACAAGGTCGCGCGCAACCACCACTTCCAGCTGGTCCGGGAGGTCGACGCCACCCCCGAGCTGCGCGACCAGCTCAACGGGATCCGCGACCGCTGGCGCGGCAAGGCGCCCGAGCGCGGCTTCACGATGGAGCTCGGCGGCGGCGTGCGGGGCGAGAACCCCGACCTGCTGCTGGCGGTCGCGTTCGACGCCGAGGAGCGCCCGGTCGGGTTCCTGCGCCTGGTGCCCTGCTTCGGCGCCGAGCCCGGCTACTCGCTCGACCTGATGCAGCGCGAGCCGGACTCGGTCAACGGCGTGACCGAGTACCTGATCGCCCAGGCCGCGATCGAGCTCGGCGCGCGCGGCGTCAAGCGCCTGTCGATGAACTTCGCCGCCTGGGGCCGCCTGTTCGACACCGACGCCAAGCTGTCGATCCCGCAGCGCGCGCTGCGGAAGCTGGCGGAGGTGTTGAACCCCTTCTTCCAGATCAAGTCGCTGCGCGACTTCAACGCGAAGTTCGAGCCCGAGTGGCTGGCCCGCTCGATCGTCGTCGAGGATCCCGGCGCGATGCCGAAGGTCGGCCTGCTCTACGCGAGCGTCGAGGGCTTCCTGCGGCTGCCGCTCGTCGGCCGCTACCTCGTGCCGCGCGTCTCCGCGGCACCGACTCGCTGACGCTCCTCGGTGCCGAGCAGCGGCTCGCTTGCGCTCCCCGCTGCGCGCGCTGGTCGTCCGCCGCGGCCGCGGCGACCCGGGGTCGCCCCGAGTCGCATCAGGTCGCCGATCTCGTCGGCGCTCTGCAGCTGCTCGACCCCCGCCGGGCGGCGGCCGTAGCCCCAGGCGGCGTGGAGGAACCGCATGCCGGCGTTGCGGGCGGCGTCGCAGTCGACCGCCATGTCGCCGACGAAGACGCTCTCCTCGACGTCGGTGTGCGCCTCGCTCGCGGCGATCAGCAGCGGCCACGGCGCCGGCTTGCCGGGGTGGCCGTCCTCGGGCGTCTGGATCGTCTCGAACGGCACGTCGAACTGTGCGAGCGTCCCGTAGGTCTGGGGACGCGCCTTCGACGTCACGACGCCGAGCTTCACGCCGGCGACGGCGAGCCGGTCGAGCGCGGCCGCGACGCCCGGGAAGGCCGGCACGCGCGCCGCGGTCCTGAGCGCCGTGGCGCGGTAGACGCCCTCGATCTCCTCGCGGCGCTCGCCGAGCCCGAGCCGCTCCATGATGTCCGCGAAGGGGCGCCCGATCTCGCGGAAGTAGGCTGCGAAGGGCACGGCCACGCCGAGCTCGCGCTGGACCGCCTCCCACGCCTCCTGCATCGCGTCGCGCGAGTCGACGAGGACGCCGTCGAGATCGAATAGCGCCAGCCGGCAGCGGGTCGCGGGGTCCGTCGCGATCGCCATCACAGCACCGACAGCTCGCGCATCGCCGACAGCACCTCGTCCTTGCGGATCGGGTCGAGCGGCGTCAGCGGCAGGCGCGTCGCCGGCGAGGCGATCACGCCCTTCGCGGCGAGGATCTCCTTGTAGCTGCGGATCCAGCCGTTCTTCGCCGTGATGCACGGCGAGACGGCCGGCACCACCTCGCGCAGCAGGATCGTCCGCGCGCCGGCGAGGTCGTCGCCCTCGAAGGCGCGGTGGATGCGCGCGATCGCGCTCGGGTCGACGTTGCTCCAGCCGACGGTGCTGCCGATCGCACCGTGCCGGAGCCCCATCAGCAGCATGTTCTCGTCGCCGACGAGCGCCTCGACCGCCGGCGCGCCGACGCGCATCGCCGCGACCTTGGCGGGGTCGACGACCGACATCTTGACGTAGCGGATGTTCGCCGCCTGCTCGTTCAGGCGGCGGACGCGCTCGACGCTCAGCTCGATCCCACCGCCGCCGTCATAGGCCATCAGCGGCAGGTCGACGGCGCCCGCGACGGCGGTGAAGTGCGCCTCGACGGAGGCGGGCGTGTGGTCGAAGTAGTAGGGCGGCTGCAGCATCAGACAGTCGGCGCCGAGCGCCCGCGCGTGCTGGGCCAGCGCGATCGAGACGCTCGTCGCGCTGTTGCCGACGCCGAAGGTCAGCCCGACGCGGCCGCCGACGATGCCCGCGAGGAGCGCCATCAGGTGGGCCTGCTCGTCGACCGACATGGTGAAGAACTCGCCGGTCGTGCCGAGGCCGACGATCCCGTCGACGCCGCCGTCGATCACGTAGTCGACGAGCGACGCGAGCGAGCGCTCGTCGATTGCGCCGTCCGCGTCGAACGGCGTCAGCAGCAGGACCTGCGCGCCCGTCGGTGGCCGCAGGCCGTGGCCGTTCCCGCTCACGACGCGAACGCGATCAGGGCCTTGCCGCGGGCGCGGGCGGTGAACAGGAGGCTCGGCTCGGTCATCGCGTCGAAGCGATGGACGTCGGTGATCGCCGCCTCGAGCGCGACCGGCGTCTCCGCGACGAGCCGGATCGCCGGCGGGAAGTCGTCGTAGAGCGTCTCGCCGCTGCCGATCACGCGCAGATCGCGCAGGCAGATGTCGCTCGGCTTGATCGCGACCGCCCCGAGGTCGGCGTAGTTGCCCATCTCGACGAGAGTGCCGCCCCAGGCCAGCAGCTCCAGCCCGCTCGCGAAGGCCGCGGGCGTGCCGGCCGAGTCGATCACGAGCGGGTAGCCGCGAGGCGGCGTCTGCGCGGCGCCGGCGAGCGCGGCGAAGCCGAGCTCGAGGGCGAGGGAGCGCCGCTCCGGATCGTGCTCGAGCACCGTCACGTCGCCGCCGGAGGCGGCGATCGCGACGGCTGCGCAGACGCCGATCGGTCCGAAGCCCATCACGAGCGCGTCGGTCGCCGGCGGGGCGTAGTGCGCGTCGTAGGCCTTGCGCAGCGCGCTCAGCACGCAGGCCATCGGCTCGGCGAAGACTGCCCGTTTGGCCGGGACGCGCTCGGGGACGCGGTAGACGCGGGTGCCGGGGACGAGCGCCAGCAGCGGCGAGAAGCCGCCGGTGAGGCCGTCGCCGGCCATCGTGAGCCCGTAGACCGGACGGTCGAGGCAGCGACCGAGCCCGCGGCAGCCCTCGCAGTCGCCGCACGGGACGCTCGGGGCCACCAGGACGCGGTCGCCGACGCCGACGCCGGCCTCCGCGACGATCCCGTCGGCCCGCGCGAGCCGCTCGATCCGGCCGATCACCTCGTGGCCGAGCAGGCACGGCGTCGGCACCGCGATGCGGCCGCCGAAGACATGGTGGTCGGTGCCGCAGACGCCCGTCGTCTCGACCCGCAGGAGCGCGCCCGCGCTCGGCATGGCGCGCACGCCCACGCGCACGGACCCGGGCCGCTCGAGCTCGAAGACCCGCACCGTGGAATCGGCTCGCGCCGAACCGACGGCGATCCGTACACCAGATTGAATAGAAGATGACACGATGAATTGCACCTCGGAGAGAGACCGGGTGGATGACGTGCACCACAGATGGGCGACTGCTGGAACGCCGAGACTCCCCCTGAGCCACTCCAGCGACGGCGCCAGCGTACACCGCTCCCCGGACCGGCGCAACCGGGGTCGTTCGCGCGCCGATTCAATTGACCCGGCCGCCGGCCGCCCCTATAATCGCCATCGAGCCGTCCAGGGGGTTGGCTGGCTCAACGCAGTTGCGAGCGTCCGTAGCTCAACTGGTCAACGGCGAATCGAATAGGTGCATGCGCGGAGGCGGGAGTTAGCCTTCTAGCCGGCAGGCTCGGGGCCCAAAACCTTCCCTCGCCGGTGGCTGTAGCCGCTGTTCGCGGCCCTCGTCCGAGCGCATGTGTCGAAAGTCAGCTCAAGAGCGGCGGGTTTAGGGCCCGCAAGATGCGGGTTCGAATCCCGTCGGGCGCATTCGCAGTTCAGTCATAAATCCGATAATCACTCATAGGGAAGCCGAAGATCACCCGTAGCTCGCTGTCTGCGGGTGATCGTCGTGATCGAACGTCTCTGAGACGTCCACGCCGCCGGCGTCGAGTCATGCGCATCTCGCATAGGGTGAACGCGCGCGGTGGTGAGTTCCGCAACGTCAGGCCGAACAGGGGGACCATTGGCCTCGCAAAGCGTCACACCGGATTACACGCCTGCAGCAATCGAAGCTCGCTGGCAGGAGGCATGGCGGGACTCCGGCGTCTTCGACACGCCGGAGTCCGACGATGGGCGTCCGCCCGCCTACATCTTCTCGGCCTGTCCGTTCACGTCGGGCAGCGCCCACATGGGCCACATCCGCAGCTACTCGATAAGCGACGCCTACGCGCGCTTCCTGCGCGCACGCGGGCGCGCCGTCCTCTTCTCGATCGGCTTCGACGCCTTCGGGCTGCCGACCGAGATCGGCGCGATCAAGAACGAGCTGACGCCGAAGCAGTGGGTCGAGCAGTGCCGCGCCCGGATGCGCGAGCAGTTCGACCGGCTCGGCTACTCGTTCGACTGGGACCGCGAGTGGGTCACGAGCGAGCCCGATCTCTACAAGTGGACGCAATGGCTCTTCCTGCGCCTGCGCGAGGAGGGGCTCGTCTACCACGCCGACGGCCAGGTCGACTGGTGCGACGACTGCCAGACCGTGCTCGCCAGTCTCCAGGTCGAGGACGGCACCTGCTGGCGCTGCCACAACCCGGTGCGGCTGGTGCAGCGCTCGCAGTGGTACCTCGGGATCGGTCGCTACCTGGAGGAGAACGAGCGCGGGCTCGAGCGGCTCGGCGACTGGAACGCGGCCGCCGTCGGCGCCCAGCGCACGATGCTCGGGCGCGTCGACGGGGTCGAGTTCGACGCCGCGACGCTCGACGGCGCGGTCCTGACGGTCTTCACGCCGCACGCCGACGCGGTCGACGACGCGGAGTTCGTCGCGATGTCGCCGAACCATCCGGACATCGACCTGTGGGTGCTCGACGAGGAGGTGCGCGGGAAGCTCGAACGGATCCGTCAGGGAGGGATCGCGCGCGACGAGCGCAACGCCGAGAACGTGCCGGTCGTCGCGAGCGGGCGCGTGCTCGGCGTCCCCGGCTTCGACCATCCGCTGCCGGTCGTGATCACCCCCGCCGTCGACGCACGCTACGGCCGCACGGCCGTGCTCGGGATCCCCGCCGTCGACAGAACCGACGCTGCGATCGCCAAGCGCCTGCACGCCGGCAAGGCGCTGGCGTGGAAGCTGCCGCCCGGGCCGCCGACGCTGCGCGAGACGGCGCGCTACCGCGCCCGCGACTTCCCGATCTCGCGCCAGCGCGCGTGGGGGGCGCCGATCCCGCTCGTCCACTGCGACGCGTGCGGGACCGTGCCGGTGCCGGTCGAGCAGCTGCCCGTGCGGCTGCCCGACGACCTGCGGCCGACCGGCGCCGGCAACGCCCTCGCCGCGCGCGCCGACTTCATCGCCTGCAGCTGCCCGGCGTGCGGCGCGGCTGCTCGCCGCGAGATCGACACGCTCGACTGCCATGTCGACGGCCTCTGGCAGTGGCTGCCGTTCAGCGTCCCCGCCGGCGGCCGCAGCGAGGCGATGTTCGATCACGAGCAGCTGCGCCGCTGGCTGCCGGTGCACCAGGTGATCTGGGGCGCCGACGGCGGCGGCTCGATGTTCGACCAGCGCATGACGGCGAAGTTCCTGCGCGACCAGGGCGTCCTGCCGCACCTGACCGAGGGCGAGCCGCACACGCGCGTGCTGATGCACGAGATGGTCCACCTCGACGGCAAGAAGATGAGCAAGCACCTCGGCAACGTCGTCGACCCCGACGAGCTGCTCGAGCGGGTCGGCGCCGACACCGTCCGCCTCGCGGTGCTGTTCGCGGCCGCGCCGACGAACATCCTCACCTGGACCGACCAGGCGCTGCAGTACTGCCACAAGTGGCTGCGGGGCTTCTGGACCTACGCGCTGCCGCGGATCGAGGGCGTCGGCGAGGTGCCGGAGCCCGACGAGGACGAGGGCGCGGCGAAGCTGCGCAAGCGGCTCGACACCTGGCGCTCGACGGCCGTCGGGCGGATCACCGAGAACATGGAGGGGCTCGAGACGCACCGCGCCGCCCGCAACGTGATGACGCTGGTCGAGCGGATCCGCGACTTCGAGCGCCGCGTCCTCAGACAGCAGGACACGCTGACGCCGAGCGACAGCGCGGCGATCGCCGCCGCCCTGCTGACGGCCGTGCAGCTGCTCGCCCCGCTCGCGCCGCACGTCGCCGAGGAGCTGTGGGCGGCGGCGGGGCAGGACGGCCTCGTGACCGCCGCGCCCTGGCCCGAGCCCTGAAGCCTGGGCGGGCGGCGGTCGCGGCCGCCCGCTCACCACCGTCGCGGGGGGGCGGCCGGGGGGCCGGCACGCCGCCGCCGGCGGGGTGCAGGCCCACCC
>JAOPZA010000157.1 GCA_025964325.1 Conexibacter sp. | reverse complement strand
GGCCGCCGCGGCGCCGGCGGCGCCGCTGTCGCGCTCCAGCCGCGCGACGGCGTGGCCGCGCTCCTCCAGCAGCGCCGCGATCTCCTCGACCACGCGCTCCTCGCCACCCGCGGCGCGATAGCGGTTGTGCAGCAACAGGACGCGCGGGAGGGAAGCCACAGCCGGGCGATTCTGGCAGGCTGCGGGCAACGTGGCGATCGCCCTCGTGACGAACTACCTGACGCCGTACCGCGTGCCGCTCTACCGCCTGCTGGCCGAGCGGTTCGGCGTCGAGGTGCTCTGCTTCGGCGGTGGCGAGAGCTACGTGCCGGCCTGGTTCGCCGATCTCGACGCGCAGCTGGCGGCCGCCCCCTTCCCCGCGCGGCGGCTCGTCGGCCCGCGCGCCGCGCTCGCGCTCGGCGGCCGCTACGAGGCCGCGATCGCTCCCGTCGCCGGCGGCGCGATCCTGCCCGCGACCTACGCCGGCATGCACGCGCGGCGGCGTCCCTTCGTCCTGTGGGCGTCGGTGTGGGCGCATCCGCGCGGCGGGGCGAAGGCCGCGGTCGGCTTCCCGCTGATCCGCCACGTCTACCGCAACGCCGACGCGGTCGTCACCTACGGCAGCCACGTCAGCCGCTATGTCGGCGCCTATCGCGACCGCGACGACGACGGCGTCACGGTCGCGCCGCAGTCGGTCGAGGCCGACCTCTTCGGCCGCGCCGTCGAGCCGGAGGAGATCGCCGCGTGGCGGAAGGAGAGCGGGCTGCCCGCCGGTCCGCTCGTCCTGTACGTCGGGCGGCTCGTCCCGGAGAAGGGCGTGCGCGAGCTGCTCGCCGCCTGGCGGGAGCTGCGTGGCGGGCGCGCCTTCGCGGTGGCGGACGCGGCGGCCGGCGAGCCGCCGCCGACGCTCGCCGTGATCGGCGACGGTCCGCTCGCCGGCGAGGTCGCCGCCGCGCCCGGCGTGCGACTGCTCGGGCCGCTCGCCCGCGAGCGGCTGCCGGTCGCCTACGCCGCCGCCACGCTCGTGACGATGCCGTCGATCCCGACGCCGCGCTTCCGCGAGCCGTGGGGACTGGTCTGCAACGAGGCGATGCACCAGGGCACGCCCGTCGTCGCGACCGACGCCGTCGGCGCGGTCGCCGGGGGGCTCGTGCGCGACGACGCGACCGGCCTCGTCGTCCCGGCCGGCGACCCGGCCGCGCTGGCGGGCGCGATCCGGCGCCTGCTCGACGACGCCCCGCTGCGCGGGCGGCTCGGCGCGGCCGGCCGCGCCGCGCTCGCGGGCCACACCTACGAGGCGATGGCGGAAGCGTTCGGCAGAGCGCTCAGCATCGCCGGCGTCCGCTAGACACCGGGAGTTCCCGCAAACGCCCCGTAGCGCCAGCCCGCCGCCGTGGAACTCCCAGTGCGAAGCACCTACTGACCGATCGAGAAGAGGGCCTCGAGGTCGTGCTTCGAGAAGACCTCGAAGGCGACCATCGTCTGCGTCTTCGTGACGCCGGGGAGCTGCGAGATCGTCTCGGTCACGACGTGCGCGAGGTCGTCCGGCTGGCGCAGCCGCAGCACGGCGACGAAGTCCCACTCGCCCGTCACCGAGTACGCCTCGGCGACGCCGGGGATGTCGGCGAGCTGGCCGCCGAGGTCGCCGAGCGCGCTGCGATCCGACTTCAGGAGGACGATCGCGTGCGTCATGCGGTCAGCGTCTCCCCCGGGGCGAGCACGACGACCTTCGCGTCGGTCTGCGCCTCGACGTCGGCCCTGAAGGCCTGGGGGTCTGTCGCGATCGCCGGGAACGTGTCGTAGTGAACGGGCACGACCGTGGTGGCGCCGATCAGCCGCACCGCCTCGACCGCGTCGTGGCGGTCCATCGTGTAGAAGCCGCCGATCGGCACGAGCGCGATGTCGATCGCCCGGTTGCGCCCGACGAGCTGCAGGTCCGAGAAGAGGCACGTGTCGCCGACGTGGTAGACGGTCGTGCCCTTGAAGTCGACCAGCAGTCCGGCCGGCGTGTTGACCGTCCCGTTCGGCGTCGTCGAGGTGTGCCATGCGGGCACGAGCTTGGCGGAGCCCCACTCGGTCGCGACCGTGCCGCCGAGGTTGAAGCCGACCGTCTCGATCCCCTCCTCGGCGAGCTCGCCGGCCAGCTCGACGATCGCGAGCACCGGTGCACCCGTCCGCTTGGCGATGGCCGCGCTGTCGCCGATGTGGTCGGCGTGGCCGTGCGTGAGCAGGATCGTCGTCGCGTCGAGCTCGTCCGCTCTCGCCGCCGCCTTCGGGTTGCCGGTCAGGAACGGGTCGATCAGCACGGTCGTGTCGCCGTCGCTGAGCGCGACCGCCGCGTGGCCGAGGAAGCGCAGGTCCATGATGGTCAGTCCCCTTCTGTCGTGGAAGCGTCGGATGCGAGCGTGCGAGCCAACTCGAAGCCGACCGCGACGCCGACCAGCATGCCGAGGCGGGTCTCGTCGGCGACGAGCGTCCGCACGGCCCGCTCGCGCGCGGCCGTCTCGGCACCTCCGGCCGCCTCTCTGACGGCCTTCTCGTGCAGCTCGCCGAACCAGCCGCCCTCCGCGAGCGCTTGGTTGAGGACGCGCTGGAGGCTCGGCGCCGCGCGCGTGACGAGATCCTGCGCGTCGCGCAGCCGCTCTGCGTCGGTCAGCGCCGTGACGGCCGCGTCGATCTCCGCGTCGGTGTATTCGCGGTCGCTCATTGCGGTGATGATAGGGCGGTGACGATCAAGCTCACCTCGCTCTCCCATGGCGCCGGCTGCGGCTGCAAGATCCCCGCCGCCGACCTTCACCCGATCGTGCGCGCGCTGCCGCGCTCTGACGATCCGAACGTGCTCGTCGGCCACGCGAACGCCGACGACGCCGGCGTGTACCGGCTGCGCGACGACCTCGCGATCGTGCAGACCGTCGACTTCTTCACGCCGATTGTCGACGACCCCTACGACTTCGGCCGGATCGCGGCGACGAACGCGCTCTCCGACGTCTGGGCGATGGGCGGGGAGCCGGTCTCGGCGCTCAACCTCGTCGCCTTCTCGCTCGAGACGCTCGGCGCCGAAGTGCTGCGCGAGATCCTGCGCGGCGGCGGCGACGTCGCGGCCGCCGCCGGCGTCGCCGTGCTCGGCGGCCACTCGATCGACGACGCGGAGCCGAAGTACGGGATGGCGGTGACCGGCACCGTGCATCCCGACGAGGTGCTGACGAACGCCGGCGGCCGCGCCGGGGACGCGCTCGTGCTGACGAAGCCGCTCGGCGCCGGCGCTGTCGCGACGGCGACCAAGCGGGGGATCGCCGACAACGCGATCCAGGCGGCCGCGATCGCCGTCATGACGCAGCTCAACCGCGATGGCGCGCGGGCGGCGCGGGCGGCGGGGGCACATGCCCTGACGGACGTGACGGGCTTCGGCCTGCTCGGCCACCTGCACGAGCTGACGCTCGCGAGCGGACTGGCCGCCGAGCTCGACGCCGCGGCCGTTCCCGCGATCGACGGGGTGCTCGAGCTCCTCGAGGACGACCGCGCGCTGGCCGGCGGCTCCAAGCGCAATCGCGCGTTCGCCGGCGACTTCGCCACCTTCGCCGACCGCGTACCGGAGCCGCACCGACGACTCGTCTGCGACGCGATGACCTCGGGCGGCCTGCTGGCGGCGGTGCCGACCGATCGCGCCGACGAGCTCGGCGGCGTCGTGATCGGCCGTCTGCTCGACGGCGCCGCCGGCTCGATCCGCGTCAGCTAGCTCGTCAGCGCGCAGCGCGCAGGCGCGCCAGCGGGTAGCCGAGCAGGATGCCGGCGACGAGGCCGGCGACGCCGGCGAGCGCGTCGGCCGACTGGTCGGCGACCGGCAGCAGCAGCAGGATGATCGCGATCACGGCGGCGCCGAGCAGGTCGCCGTCGATCTCGCGGTTGCGGCGCACCTCGAGCAGGTCGGGGATCGCCCAGGCGACGACGAGCGCGAGCGCGGCGCCGTTGCCGCCGAACGCGAGCGGGAAGCTCTCGGTCGCCGCGACGGCGAGCATCCCGCCGGCGCCGCCGAGCAGGAAGAGGGCGACGACGGCGAGCGGTCCGTGGCGCCGCTCGTTCAGCCAGCCGAAGATCGCGATCGCGAAGAGCGCGGCGAACGCGTAGCCGGAGTTCGCGTAGGCGAAGGGCGCCGTCAGCACGTGCCACCAGGGATCGTCGAAGTGGCCGAAGACGAGCGCGACGTCGGACAGCGGCACGACCCCGGCCTTGATCAGGACGAGCAGCACGAGGCTCGTGAGCACGATCGCGATCGTCGCGTACGGTCTCGCGTCGTGGCGGATTCCGGGGATCTCGCCCCGCCGCAGCGGTCCGAGCGAGGGCGACGGACGCTTCGCTCGGCGCGCCTTGTCCGACGGGCGACCCTCGCGGTCGAGCTTCGGCGCGCGCTTGCGCAGCCGGTTGCCGCAGTACGGGCACTCGGTGATGTACGGGCTGACTTCGGAGCCGCAGCTCTTGCAGATGACGAACAGGTCGGGGCCGCCGCTAGTCACAGGACGAGTCTAGCCCTCGGCGCAGTTCGCGGACACCGCGCGCACGCCGCATCGCCGAGCCGCCTCCGCATCAGACCCCCGTCGCCTCCACGATCTCGGCGACCGCATCGCCGAGCCGCCTCCGCATCAGACCCCGGTCGCCTCCACGATCTCGGCGACGACTTCACGCAGGTCGTGGTTCGCCTCGTGGACGACGCGCTGCCGCGCGGCGCCGTTGCCCCGCTCCAGCAGGTCCTCGATGCCCTCCAGCTCGGCGGCCGAGCCGAGGTCCTGCGCGTGGTCGCGCAACCGCTCGAGCAGGCGTGCCGCGAGGGCGCGCGTCGCGACCCGCTCGGTGCTCGGCAGGTCGACCAGCTCGCCCTCGAGACCGTGGCGCGCGGCGAGCCACTTGTTCTCGTCGATCATCTGGTGCGGATACTTCGAGAGCCCTCTGCCGGCGTCGAAGTGCTCGGCCAGCTCCTTCACCATCGCCTGGATCAGCGCCGCCAGCGCGAGCGTGTGCTCGATCCGCGTCTGCGCGTCCATCACGCGGATCTCCACGGTCCCGAGGCTCGGGTGCGGACGCACGTCGTACCAGAGGTAGGTGTAGTCCTCGATCACGCGGCTCTCGACCATGAAGCCGATCTTGGCGGCGAAGTCGTCCCAGTCGTCGTAGGTCGGCGGGATGCCGACGCGCGGGAAGGCGCGGAAGATCGGCGTGCGCGTCGAGGCGAGCCCGGTCGCGTGGCCGCGCCAGAAGGGCGAGTTGGCCGACAGCGCCAGCAGCACCGGCAGGTGGACGCGCATCCCGTTGGCGACGTGGATCGCCTTGTCGGCGTCGTCGAGCCCGACGTGGACGTGCTGGCCGAAGATGATCTCCTGGCGCGCGACGAAGCGCAGGTCGCTGACGAGGTCGCGGTAGCGCGAGCGACCGACGATCCGCTGCTCCTCCCACATCGCGAAGGGATGCGTGCCGGCCGAGCCGATCGCCAGCCCCTGCGCGGCCGCCGTCTCGCGGATGTGGCGACGGAGCCCGCGCAGCTCCTCCCCCGCCTTGGCCGTGTTCGGCTGCGGCATCGTCGCGATCTCGAGCACCGACTCCATCAGCTCCGGCCGTACCTGGTCCGACGGAGAGGCCTTCAGCAGCTCCTCGATCTCGCTCCGCAGCTCGAGCGTCCCGGCATCGAGGATCATCATCTCCTCCTCGATGCCGATCGTGTAGTTGGGACCGGCGAAACGGGGCTCCACGCACGGCGAAGCGTACCCCTCGGAGGGGCGGGCCGGAGAGTTAGACTCACGGGTCACTGCGCGCATCACTTCTCCCGACTCAGAGGACGGTCCCATGGCCCTCGGCTACCACGGCAAGCTGTACATCCTCGCGTTCGACCATCGCGGGTCGTTCCAGAAGAAGATGTTCGGAATCGAGGGCGATCCGACGCCCGAGGAGACGGCCACGATCGCCGACGCCAAGCAGCTGATCTACGAGGGGATGGAGCTCGCCGCCGGCCGCGGCGCCGAGCCCGGCGCGATCGGCGTGCTCGTCGACGAGCAGTTCGGCGGCGACGTCCCGCGCGAGGCGAAGGAGAAGGGACTCAAGCTCGCGATGCCGGTCGAGAAGAGCGGCCAGAACGAGTTCGACTTCCAGTACGGCGACGACTTCGGCGCCCACATCGAGCACTTCGACCCCGACTTCAGCAAGGTGCTGGTGCGCTACAACCCGGACGGCGACGCGGAGATGAACGCGCGCCAGATGGAGCGCCTCAAGCGGCTCGCCGACTGGCTCCACGCGAACGCCCGCAAGTTCCTCTTCGAGCTGCTCGTGCCGGCCGAGCCGGCCCAGCTCGAGTCCGTTGGGGGCGACGTCGACCGCTACGACGCGGAGCTGCGGCCCGAGCTGATGCGGCGCGCGATCGAGGCGCTGCAGAACGGCGGCGTCGAGGTCGACGTCTGGAAGATCGAAGGCGTCGACGAGCGCAGCGACGCCGAGATGCTGGCGCGGCAGACCCGCACCGGCGAGGGGCGCGAGGGCGTCACGAACGTGCTGCTCGGCCGCGGCGCGAGCGACGAGAGAGTCGACCACTGGCTGCGCGTCGCGGCGCCCGTCGAGGGCTTCATCGGCTTCGCGATCGGCCGCTCGATCTGGTGGGACTCGCTCAGAGGCTTCCTCGACGGGAGCGTCTCCCGCGAGGACGCGGCGTCGAAGATCGCCGACAACTACCTCCGCTTCGTGGGCGTCTACGAGCAGCAGGAAGTCGCCTGAGCGAAGGCCGCAGACGCGCACGGACCCGCGCGCGTCTGCGGCGTCGCTGCATCAACTCGCGCGCAGCCGACGCCGTGCCGGGCCGGGCGCGCGGGCGCTGACGTAGCGTGCGGCGCGTGAGCTGGCCGCGCGCCCTTCCCTGGATCGCCCTGCTGCTGGTCGCCGGGGTCGTGCTCGGCAACGTGCCGCTGCCGAGCTGGCTCGGCGGCGGCGGCGACCCGCAGCTGCGCCCGGGCGGCGTCGCGGGCGGCAGCGTCGAGCGCGTGATCGACGGCGACACGCTCGTCGTCCGCCTCGGGGACCACAGCGAGCGCGTGCGCTACATCGGTCTCGACACCCCGGAGACGGTCAAGCCGAACACGCCGGTGCAGTGCTTCGGCCGCGCCGCGCACGACCTCAACGCGCGCGTTCTCGGCGGCGCCGGCAGCGCCCTGACGCTGCGCTTCGACCGCGAGCTGCGCGACCGCTACGGACGCCTGCTCGCGTACGTCTACCGCGCCCGCGACGGTCTCTTCGTCAACGCGCAGCTGGTGCGCGAGGGCGCCGCGCGAACGCTGCGGATCGCCCCGAACACGAGCCACGCCGTCGACCTGGCGGCGCTGCAGAGCGCGGCACGCGCCGGTCGTCGGGGGCTCTGGGGCGCCTGCCGAGGCACATAAACGCGGCGTCGGGACGGTGGTAGGGTTTCCTGCTTATGCGGATGCGACAGAGCCTCGCTCAGCTCGAGCAGGCCTTCTACGAAGAGACCGCCGCCGACCGTCACCGGCGCGAGCGGCTGCAGAGGACCGCGGCGCAGCGGTCGCGCAGACGCCACCTCGAGCAGGTGCACAGACGCGGCTCGCTGCGCTTCGTGCTGCTCGTGCTCTCGATCGTCGCCACGGCGGTCGTCGTCACGATCGCGATGCTCGAGACGCTCTACGCCGTCATGGGCTGAGCGCCGGCCCCGCCGGCGCACGCTCGGGGCGGCTCGCATTCCGTCGGCTTCGGCTGACGACGGCGCACGGCCGCCCGTCGCAGATCAGCTCTCCTCGTCGCCGCCGCCGCCGAGCTTCCGCAGCGCGGCGTCGACCTCTTCCCTCGCACCCTCGCCGGCAGCGAGGTTCTCCTGCTGGATCTCGAGGTAGACCTCCTTGCGGAACACGGGGATGTCCCGCGGCGCCTGGATCCCGATGCGCACCTTCTCGCCCATGATCGCGAGGACCGACACCTCTATGTCGTCGCCGATCATGATGCTCTGGTTGGACTTGCGCGTAAGCACCAACATTGCGCGTTCATGCCTCCCTGCTGCCTGATGGCCGGACAAGCAACCGGGAGACGGCGCTGCACGGACGAACCGGTCGCTCAAGAAGCAAGCATAACGAGCGGCCTCCGTCGACTTCGCATTTCCCCCTGCACCCACGGCCGGCGGTCAGCGATCGACTTTCCGCTAGTCTGCCCGCCCGATGGCACGCAGATCGCTTCGCCCACAGCTGAACCAGATCCGCACGTGGGTCCGACAGGGCCGCACCGATGCATGGATCGCGCACCAGCTCGAAGTCACGACGCAGCAGATTGCTGCTTTCAAGCGTGAGAACGACCTGGTGCCCGGCGAGGCCGATACGGACCTCGCCGCACCCGGAGCCGACTACGACGACGAGATCGACCTGCGCGCCGAAGACGACGCGCAGATCGCCGCCGAGCTGGAGGCCGCGCAAGCGGCCAAGGCGAAGGCGGAGGCCGAGGCCGCAGAGGCCAGAGCCAAGGAGGACGCTGCACGGGCAAGAGCCCGCAAGCGCTCCATCGCGGTCGACGACGACGAGGACGCGGAGGACGGCGAGAAGCCGGGCCGCCGTCGTGGTCGTCGTGGTGGCCGCCGTCGGAAGGTCCGCACCGGCCCCCTCGAGGGAACGTTCGACCACGGCGACGAGGGATACGGGCTCTGGCTCGACCCGGCCGTGCAGGACGACCCCGTCTATGCCGAGCACTGGGCGGGTCACCGCCCCGTCGAGATCACGATCGAGGAAGATCAGATCGTGATCCGTCGCGCCGGCAGCGACGACGAAGAGGACGAGTAGTCGCAGCAGCGGCGGTGCGGCGCTTGCGTCGCCCGCCCCTCTGCACCCCGCTCGCCCTCCGCGGCGAGCCTCAGCCGGTCCCCCGCTGCTGCGCGTCGTCCTCGTCGGGCACGCGACGCCGTCCCCCGGCGTAGTCGGTCGCCTCGCGCACGTAGCGCAGGAAGGCGGCGTCGGCCGCCGTCTGCGCGTCCCAGGCCCGCGGATCGTGGGGCACGGTCGCGATCGCGAGGTCGAGCGCCCAGTCGGTGCCCTGACTGTAGAGCGCCGCCAGCTCGTCGGTCGTGAAGGCGCCGCCGAGGCGGCGACGCAGCTCGTCGACGATCCGGTCGACGACGCGCTCGAGCAGCGCCTGCGTGGCGGGATCGGCCTGCCGCAGGCGGCGCTGGCCCTCTTCCCACAGCTGGATCGCCGTCTCGAACTGCACCCGTGCCAGGCTACCCGGGTGCCGTCCGCTCAGTCGCCCGGCAGCCCCTGCACCGAGTACGGCAGCTCACCGGGACGGACCATCCCGAGGCGGCGTGCCTCGCTCTCGACCGTGCGCGGGTCGTGAAGCGACGTGGCGCGCTGCAGCAGCGCCTGGTGCTCGCGCTGCAGCGTCGTCAGCTGGGCGTGCTTCGCGTTCGACTGCTTCCAGGTCGCGAGGTAGGAGCGCGCCGGGCCGACGTAGAGGCCGACGACGCCGAGCAGGACGAGGAGCAGCGCGATCCGCCCGACGCGGTCCCAGCGGACCCGCAGCGCGGCGGCGCCGAGCGCGCTCGCGCGCGGGCTGCGTCCGGCGGGCGGCCGACGGCCGCGGGTGGGGCGGGGTCGCGGCGGAGCGGCGGAGCGGGCGGGCGGCATTGCCCGTGCTTCGCCCGTCGCAGTCGTTCTCCTCCCGCCCGCGCCCCTGCACTGACCGCGCGGGCGGGATCATGCAGTGCCCTAGGCGCGGCCGAAGGCCGCACGACCGGGGTAGACGGCGTCGCCGCCGAGCGCCTCCTCGATCCGCAGCAGCTGGTTGTACTTCGCGACGCGGTCCGAGCGCGCGGGCGCGCCGGTCTTGATCTGGCCGCAGCCGGTCGCGACCGCGAGGTCGGCGATCGTCACGTCCTCGGTCTCCCCCGAGCGGTGCGACATGACGGCCGAGTAGCCGTTCTCGCGCGCCAGCTTGATCGCGTCGAGCGTCTCGGTCAGCGTGCCGATCTGGTTGACCTTGACGAGGATCGAGTTCGCCACGCCGGCGTCGATTCCGCGCTTGAGGCGCTGCGAGTTGGTGACGAAGAGGTCGTCGCCGACGAGCTGGACTCTGTCGCCGAGACGATCGGTCAGCGTCGACCAGCCGCCCCAGTCGCCCTCGTCCATGCCGTCCTCGATCGAGACGATCGGGTAGCGCGCGGCGAGGTCGGCCCAGTAGTCGGCCAGCTCGTCGGAGGTCAGCGCGCGGCCCTCGTGCTCGAGCACGTAGCGGCCGTCGCGGTAGATCTCGCTCGTCGCGGGGTCGAGCGCGATCGCGACCTCGTCGCCGGGCGTGTAGCCGGCCGCCTCGATCCCCTCGACGAGCGCCCGCAGCGCCGCCTCGTTCGACTCGAGGTCGGGGGCGAAGCCGCCCTCGTCGCCGACCGACGTCGAGAGCCCGCGGGCGTGGAGCGTCCCCTTCAGCGCGTGGTAGATCTCGACGCCGACCCGCAGCGCCTCCGAGAAGCTGGGCGCCCCCCACGGCACGACCATGAACTCCTGGAAGTCGATTCTGTTGTCGGCGTGGGCGCCGCCGTTGAGCACGTTCATCATCGGGACCGGGAGCACGTGCGCGGCGTCGCCGCCGAGGTAGCGCCAGAGCGGCTGGCGCTCCTCCGCCGCGGCCGCGTGCGCGGCCGCCAGCGAGACCGCGAGGATCGCGTTGGCGCCGAGGCGCGACTTGCTCGGCGTGCCGTCGAGCTCGATCAGCAGCCGGTCGAGGCCGGCCTGGTTCGTCGCGTCGCGTCCGCGCACCGCCGTCGCGATCTCGCCGTTGACGTTCGCGACCGCCCTCGTCACGCCCTTGCCGCCCCACGCGTCGCCGCCGTCGCGCAGCTCGGTCGCCTCGTACTCGCCGGTCGAGGCGCCGGACGGGACCGCCGCACGTCCCCAGGCGCCCGAACGCAGGCTCAGCTCGACTTCGACGGTGGGGTTGCCGCGGCTGTCGAGGATCTGACGGCCGTGGACGTGCTCGATCTGGCTCATGCGTTCGAGTCTCCTGGTTGGGGACGGGTCGGACGGGATCGGGGTCAGTCGGACGACTGGCTGACGACGCGCGCGTAGTAGGCGAGCTGCTGCTCGCGCGCCAGATCGTCCCAGGCGCGGCCGTCCCGTGACGCCAGCTCGGCGGCGGCCTCGAGACGCGCGCGGAAGCGCTCGCTCGAGGAGCGCAGCGCCAGTTCGGGGTCGACGTGCAGCTTCCGCGCCACGTTCACGGCGGCGAACAGGAGGTCGCCGAGCTCGTGGAAGCGCGCGTCGCGCACGGCCTCGGAGTCGCCGGCCTCGGCGACCGCCTCGAGCTGCTCGAGCTCGTCGCGCACCGTCTGCAGCGGGATCTCGACGCCGTCGACGTCGAAGCCGCTCGAGGCCGCGCGGCGCTGCAGCTTGCGCGCGTGCAGCAGCGACGGCAGGTTCTCGGGAACCTCGGCGAAGACGCCGCGCTCGCGTCCCTCCTCGCCCTTCTTGATCTCGTCCCAGTTGCGCAGCACGTCGGCCGCGCCCGCGACCTCGGTGTCGGAGAAGACGTGCGGGTGGCGGCGGATCAGCTTCTGGCGCGTGTGCTGCGCGACGGCGGCGAGATCGCCGGCGCCGCGCTCCTCCAGCAGGAGCGCGAGGAAGTGGACCTGGAAGAGGACGTCGCCGAGCTCGTCGAGCAGCTTGCCGTCGTCGCGCTGCTGCGCGGCGTCGGCCAGCTCGTAGGCCTCCTCGAGCGTGTGCGGGACGATCGTGCGCTCGTCCTGCTCCCGGTCCCAGGGGCACTCGCGACGGAGGCGCCGCGTCAGCTCGTCGAGCTGAAGCAGCGCCTCCTGGATCTCGGAACGGCTCGCGCTCACAGCGCGGGAGACTATCTCTCGACTGCTATCTGCCGGTCGTCGAAGGAGCCGTCGCGACCGTGCCACCGGCGGTGGAGGTCGTTCTTCTGGCCTTCGGCGCGTTCGCGCAGACGGGGATGACGAAGCCCTTCGCGCACTGCGTTCTGCTCGTCCAGCGTCTCTGGAAGTCGCTCGCGAAGGCCGTGATCTTTCTCTGCTGGCCCTGCTGCGTGAGGACCTGTCTGATCTGCGCCTGCGACTGCGCGAGCGTGTTCTGTCTCGCCGGCGTGATGTTCGTGACGCGGACGAGGTACCACCCGAACTGGCCTCTGATCGGACCGATCAGCCTGCCCTTCTGGGCGCTGAACGCAGCCGAGTCGAGCGCTCTGTCCTGCTGGCCTCTCGCGACGCCTCTCAGCACGCCGCCGTTGCCCTTCGAGACCGTGTCGATCGAGTACTTCTTGGCGGCCGCTCTCCAGCTCGTGCCACTCTGCACGGCCTGCTTGGCGCTGTTCGCCTGCGCCTGCGTTCTCGTCAGGATGACCTCGATGTCGCGACGCTCCGGGACGGAGAACTGCGATCTGTTTCTGTCGTAGTAGGCGGAGATCTGCGCGGCCGTGACGGGCGCGGCCTGTCTCTGGATCTTCTCGCCGATTCTCGTCGAGAGCGCCTGGACGCGGAGACGGAAGAGGATGTCTCTCTCCGTCATGCCGGACGTGGTGAGGAACGCTCTATACGCTCTGTCGGTCGGGAAGGCCTGTCTCTTCGTCGTCGCCAGCTGTCTCGCGACTTCGCTGTCGGTGACGGTGACGCCGAGGCTCTTGGCCTCCTTCTCGAGCCAGTCCGCCTGGACCAGCAGCGCGATCGTCGTCTGCGAGGTCTGCGTGTCCTGCGTTCTGCACTGCGTTCTGAGCTGAGCGGCGGTGGGTGTCGTTCTCGCTCTCGCTCTGGTCGCCGCGGCCTGCAGCGCCGCGATGCATCTCGCGTACGTCGGCGGGTCCGGCACGACCGCGGCCTGACCCTGCTGGGCCGAGCTTCTGGCGGTGATGTCGTACCAGCGCGTGTAGTCCGCTCTCGTCACCGGCGTGCCGTCGACCGTGGCGATCGCGTTGTCCGGGACGCTCTTGCTGCTGCTGCCGCCACAAGCCGCGACGGCGAGCGCGAGCACAAAAAAGGCGCCAAGCGCCAGGATGATTCGAAATGTCTTGGGCATGAACGAGTTCATCGTACAGGAGTCTCCTCAGGTGATGCGGCAGTTCAACCGATTATTAGGCGATCTTTAGGGCTCTGGCGTCCGTGCCGAATACGCGTCGGGCGGTCGTTCACGCAGCCTCGCGCGTGACGGCGAGCAGCACGTCCGCCGCGCGGACGACCGCCGGGAAGCGGGCCGAGGGGTCGTCCGGCACCCGCATCGACAGCTGCGACTTGCCCGACTCGTACAGCGCCTCGGGGATCTCCTCCCGCACTCGCTTCGCGCGTCGCGAATCGAGCTCGATCGGCGTCACGGCGAGCCGTCCACCCCGGAAGCTCACCGCACGCGCACCGGCCTCCCCCAGCTTGATGCGCGCCTGCTGCAACATCAGGAGGTTGCGCAGCGGCTCCGGCGGCTCGCCGAAGCGATCCTCCAGCTCGTCGCGCAGCTCCGCCAACTCGGCCACCTCGCGTGCCGCGGCGATGCGGCGGTGGACCTCGATCTTCGCCTGCTCGTACGGAATGTAATCGACCGGCACGTAGGCGTCCACGTTGATGTCCAGGCGCACGGGCTCGTACTCGTCGGCGCCGTCCTCCTCGCCGCCCATCGACTGGACGGCCTCGTCGAGCATCTGCATGTAGAGCTCGAAGCCGAGCGCGGCGACGTGGCCCGACTGCTCGTCGCCGAGCAGGTTGCCGGCGCCGCGGATGTCGAGGTCGCGCATCGCGATCCGGAAGCCGGAGCCGAGCTCGGTGTGGTCGGCGAGGGTCGAGAGGCGGGCCGCGGCGTCCTCGGTCAGCGCCTCGGCGCTGGGGTAGAGCATGTAAGCGTAGGAGCTCTCCTTGGAGCGTCCCACCCGTCCCCGGATCTGGTAGGCCTGGCTGAGGCCGAGCTGGTCGGCGCGCTCGACGATCAGCGTGTTGGCGGTCGGGATGTCGAGGCCCGACTCGATGATCGTCGTCGTCACCAGGACGTCGGCGTCGCCGCGCAGGAAGACGAGCATCGTCTCCTCGAGCTGGTGCTCGTCCATCTGGCCGTGTGCTTCGAGGAAGCGGGCACCGGGGACCAGGGCGCGCAGCCGCTCGGCGA
>JAOPZA010000147.1 GCA_025964325.1 Conexibacter sp. | reverse complement strand
TCCTGGTCTGCCCCATCTGCTTCGACGGCCGCCGGCTCGACGCGGCCGCCTTGGTCCCGAACGCCACGCTCGGAGGCGCGACGCCGCTGATGGATCGGATCGGCGACGGCGCGACCGTCTTCAGCTACTGACCGACCATCCCGGCGCTGCACCCCCTGCGGGAGGTTCCGCGCTGGACCTGGCCGGGCGACGGCGAGCCCAGCTGACGGTCGGTCGCGGCGATCCGCCGGCCGCCGGCGCGGCGCCCTCGCCGTCGCGATCCGGTCGATCGCGTACCGTGCCGCCACCAGGTTTCCCAAAGATCGGAGTGGTACATGGCTCTTCCCCGTTGGTCGCGATCGGCTGCGCTCGCGGCCGTCGTCTCGCTGCTGCTCGCCGTCTCGGCAGCGGCGGCCTCGGCCGCACAGGGTCCGCCGCCGCCCCCGAGAGCGGCGAACGGACACGCGGTCCAGGTCGTCGGGTCGGGCGTGCCGACGCCGACCGCGTTCGCCTTCGCCGGCTCCACCACCTTCGTCGCCTCGGGTCCGGACGAGAGCGGCAAGAGAGCGCCCGGCGGTCTGTTCGTCCTCGCCAACGGCAAGGCGACGCAGGTGCCGGGCACGCCGCCGGTCGTCTTCGGCCTCGCCTGGCGTGCCGGCACGCTGTACGTCTCCGCCGGCACCCAGCTGATCGCCTACACGGGCTGGGACGGCACGAGATTCGCCAGCTCGAAGCTGCTCTACTCGGGCAAGAAGGGCTTCCCCGGCTTCAACGGGCTCGCCTTCGGACCCAACGGGCGCCTCTACGCGGGCCTCTCGCTGATCCAGAAGTACGACCACGCTAAGGACCCGTTCCCGCTCTCCCAGGCGGTCGTCTCGCTGCGCCCGGACGGCACCGACCTCAGAGTCGTCGCGCGCGGGCTGCGCCAGCCGTTCCAGCTGACGTTCCCGAAGGGCGCCCGCAATCCCTACGTCTCGGTCCTCAGCCAGGACAGAGGCAAGACCCCGCCGGACCAGATCGTGATCGCCAAGAACGGCCAGGACTATGGCTTCCCGACCTGCACGTGGCTCGTCAGATCGGCCTGCGCGGGCTTCGCGAAGCCGGCGATCCTGCTGCCCAGACACGCCTCGCCGATGGGGATCGGGTCGATCGGCAAGACGCTCTACGTCTCGCTCTTCGGCGGCACCGGCAGAGGCCCGGAGGTCGTGAAGATCCCGACCGCCGGCGGCACGCCGACGCCGTTCCTGACCGGCTTCGTCGCACCCGTGATCGGGCTCGGCGTCAACGGCCACGACATCTACGTGGGCGACCTGACCGGCCGGATCTACAAGGTCGTCGCCTAACCCGCAAGCGCGATCCCGCGGCGCGCGCACGAGCAGCTCGTGCGCGCGCCACCGGTCGACGTCCTAGCGGCGCACCTTCCGGTGCCCGGTGAACGTCAGCACCTGCTGGATGCCGCTCGGGCGGTTCGTGTAGCGGATCGTCGTCGGCAGCAGGCCGGGCAGGAATCTGATCCGCTCGGCGTTCGCGTCCGCCGTCCATCCGCTCGCGTCCGCGGTCCCCTGCGCGGTGGCGAGCGCGGCGCCGGTGTCCTCGAACGCCTTCCAGATCGCGCTCCGGCAGCTGGCGAGGTCGCCCAGCCCGCAGAAGCGCGTCGAGAGGGGCGAGCGGAATCTCGTCCCGGTGAGCTGGCGCAGATCCTTGTCGAGGTAGTTGATGCGCCCGCCGGTGAAGCCGCTGCCCGTGTTGTTCGTCTCACCGACCTGCGCGCTCAGCTGCGCGCCCAGCTCCGGCCCGAGGACCGGGTCGAGCACCGCGTCCGCCAGCCGCGGGTAGAGCGCATCCATGATCGCCGGGGCGGCGCCGGCGTCGATCGTGCCGCTCAGATCTCTGTCGAGGCGGCTCGAAGCGGTCGCGCGCCAGCCGTTCAGCAGCGTCAGCATCTGCTGCGCCCGCGGGCTCGGCGCCGTCGATCCCGCGAGCACGCGGTCGATCCCGTCGAGCAGCGTGCCCTGCACCCGCAGGTCCTGCGTCGCGGCCGCGTTCATCGCGCTCGTGACCGAGGCGAGGTCGTGCTTCGCGCGCTTCGCGATCCCGGCCTGCAGCAGCTGCACGCGCTGGATCGAGCCCTGCTCCCAGTTCGCGTCCGACGAGCCGAAGCCCGCGGCCGGCTTGTTGTTCCAGTTGATCAGCTCGCCCGAGGCCGGGTTCGCGACGTGCGGGTGGGCGCTGGCCGAGAGGAGGCCCTTCCACTCGTACTGGCCGGTGCCGATCGTCGGCAGGCGCGGGTCGACGCGCGGGTCGCGCAGCGGCAGCGCGCCGGTCGAGTACATCGCGATGTCGCGGTCGTCGGCGTAGCCGACGTTGAAGGTGAACGGCGACGTCGCCGCCGCCGCGTAGAACGACGTCACGCCCGTCACCTGACCGTCGGTCAGCCGCTTGAAGGCGAGCTGCCACAGCACGTCCTTGCCACGGCTGGAGCGTTGGAAGGAGATCGCGACGCGCCTGCCGCCGACCGTCGCGTACCCCAGCACGGGACCGTGGACGGTCGTCCGGTACTTGACCGCGCCTCTGCCGACGATCACGCCGGCGTCGACCGCGCCCATCGTGCGGCATCTGCCCTTGAACAGGTATCTGGTGTCCGAGCCGCCGCAGAGCGTCTCGACGAACTGGTCGTTCGTGTCCGACGCGGCGGAGGTCAGCGACCAGGCGAAGTCGGGGCCGCGACCGATCAGCAGGTTGCCGGCGCCGCCCGGCATCGCCGCGCCGCGCGCCTCGATCCCCGGTGCTCTGAGGTCCATCTCGAGCGTGAGGCCCGGGTAGAAGTAGCCGATCTGGGGGCCGGCGACGAACAGCGGATGGCCGTTGGTCGAGCGCTTGCCGGCGAGGATCTCGAAGTTCGACATGTTGCGGTGCGCCTTCGCCGGCGTCGCGGCGGCGCGCGCGGCCGCGGCGTTCATCGAGCCGTTCTCGACGACGGCGTTGCCGGTCGGATGAGCCGGGATCGCCTCGTACGGGAACCGCTTCGCGATCGTGACCGGCGTGTCGTCGTCGACGTGCTCGGTCAGCTGGCTCCAGACGCGGTGGCCGGTCGCGCTGCCCAGCTTTCTCTGCAGCCCGTTCAGCAGCATCGCCGAGCGCGTCTCGTCGCCGCCGCCCTGGCCGAAGATCTGCCCTGCGAGCGCGTTGAGCGAGTAGACGTCGACGCGCGTGTACGGGGTCGCGGACGAGCCCTCGGACGTCAACCGCGCGTTCATGCCCTTGACGTACTCGTCCACGTCGCGCAGCAGCGCGACGCCCTCCGGGCCCTGGGCCTTCAGCGCCGCCGTCTGCTGGCGCTCGATGATCGCGTCGGCCTGCTTCGTCACCTTGACCGCTCTCAGGCCGGTGACGAGCGAGAAGGCGTCGATCCCCGGCGCGTCGAGCGCGGCGAGGCGCGCCGGATAGCGGCCGAGCGCCAGCACCAGCCCGCGGTCCTCCTGCAGCACCCAGCCGGCCGCCCAGTCGAGGTCGAGGCGGTTGCGTCCGGTGATGTGCGGCACGTCGAAGCGGTCGCGGACGATCGTCACGCCGCGGCGGGGCACGCGCTCGGCGTGGCACGGGCACTGGCCCTTCGTGCCGAACGTCTCGGGCTTGAAGTCGCGCTTCAGGTCTGCGGGCGTGACCTTGTCGAAGAGCGGCGTGAGCGCGTCGTAGCGCTTGGCCTGCAGGTCCGCCCCGGCGGGCGGGGGCGCGGACCCCCACTGGCCGGACGGGATGACGTTGAGCGCGGTGCCGGCGAAGTCCTGCGCCGACGCGGCCGTGGGGATGGCGAAGGCCGCGGCGCAGAGCGCGGCGGCGAGCCTGACGGGACGATTCATCGCGCGAACCTACCCGAGCGTCGGTAGCGCGCGCCAGTGCGACGTGAGGACGCGCTGAACGCGTCCTTCTACGCGCCGGCGCCTGACGGCATCCTGACCGTCGCTCGATCTCTCGTACATCCGTTGCGACGGGTCCCGTTGCCGCCGCAGCGGCCGATTGCGGGGACGTCCACCCACACGATGGAGGTAGCGATGAACGTTCCCAGCGTCTCGGCACGGCTGACGCCCCAGATGGTGACGCCGGCGGCGGTCCAGGCCGCGAGCGGCGACGGCGACGGCCTGACCGGCGCCGCCGCCCTCAACGACGGCGACGCGGCGGCGCACGCCGCCGCCAATCACCGCGTCGCCCAGGCGACGCCGGCCCCGGCGGCGACCCCGGCGACCCCGGCGGCTCCGGCCGCGACGGCGAAGGGCTCGGTCGACGTCAAGGTCGTCTGAGCGCGGCGGCAGGCGCGGGCGCGGACGGCGCGACCGCGCGCCGCTGCATCGTCGCGAGCCAGATCAGCCCGCGGTCGTGGGCGCGGTCGACGTCGAGCCCCGTCAGCTCGCGGACGCGGTCGAGGCGGTAGCGCAGCGTGTTGCGGTGGATCGGCAGCGCGGCGGCGGTCGCGGCACGGTCGAAGTCGTGGGCGGCGAGCAGCTCCAGCGTCGTGACGAGCTCCGCGCGCGCGCCGCGGCGCAGCGGCCCGAAGACGCGCTCCTCGAGTCGCGCGGCGATCAGCGGCGAGGCGTGCAGCAGCAGATCGGGCAGGAACTCCTCCGCGTCGACGCGACCGCGTCTGCCGGCGCGGCGCGCGATCGCGACCAGCGCCCGCAGATCCTCGAGCGCGTCGGCGAGCGTCTCGCGCCCGGCCGGCGGTCCCTCGGCGACGAGCAGGCGCGCGCCCAGGCCGAGCGCCTCCCACGCGACCGGCGCATGGGCGACCCCGGTCACGCGCGGGCCCTCGGTCGCCGCCAGGACGCCGGCACGCCGCAGTCGCGCGGCCGCGTCGCCGTGGGCGCGCGCGGAGCCGCCGACCAGCATCAGCGCGAACGGCCGCAGCGCGTCGCCGATGCGGAAGCCGACGCGGTCGGCCAGCTCGTGCTCCTCGGAGCCGAGCGGCGCGTGGGCGCAGAGGCGGTCCAGCAGCGTGCGCGCGCGGCGCTCCTCGGTCCCGATCGGCGAGTCGTGCTCGGCCGCGTAGGCCTGCCCGAAGACGTCGGAGATCGTCGCGACGTAGTCGAGGAACACGTCGGCTCCGTCGAGCAGCACGGCGCGATCTCCGTCCGCCAGCTCGAGCAGCGCCTCCCAGCCGAGCCGTGCGCCGTGGCGGTAGACGAGCAGGCCATCCTCGATCGGCAGCCCCTCGCCGGCGCGCACCCGGACCAGCTCGCGCAGCTGCCGGAGCGTCGCGTCGTCGGGCGGCCGGCCGTCCGCGAGCCAGTGCAGGAACAGCTCGAGGTTCCAGCGGATCGCCGCGCGGCCGCGATCGTCGAGCACCGCCCCACCGGCGACGAAGCGCGTGTAGGCGGGCAGCTCGCGGAAGCCCTCCTCCATCCGCGCGAGCAGCGCCTCGGTGTCGATCCGCGCGAGCACCGCGCGGAGCGCGTCGCGTGCCGCGGTCGGCCTCGGCTCCAGGTCCTCGCTCACCGCGGCCATTGTGCACGCTGCACAGTTGCGCGTGCGTCGCTTGGGCCGCGCACCGTGGACGCGCCGGGGCCCAGCGGGTGGAATGTCGCTCGACGGTCCGTCGAGACGAGGAGGAGAGGGCATCGTGACGAGCGTGCGCGACGCCGCGTTCGAGCTGTTCCGCGAACGCGGCATGACGACGATCTTCGGCAATCCCGGCTCGACCGAGCTGCCGATGCTGAAGCAGTTCCCATCCGACTTCCGCTACGTCCTCGGCCTCCAGGAGGCGGTCGTCGTCGGGATGGCCGACGGCTTCGCGCAGGCGTCCGGTCGCGTCACGCACGCGAACCTCCACACCGCACCCGGCCTCGGCAACGCGATGGGCGCGATCTTCAACGCCCAGGCGAACAAGGCGCCGCTGCTCGTGACCGCCGGCCAGCAGGTGCGGGCGCAGATCACCATGCAGGCGAACCTGACGAACCGCGACGCGACGCGCGTGCCGCACCCGTTCGTGAAGTGGGCCTTCGAGCCGCCGCGCGCGCAGGACGTCCCGGCCGCCCTCGCCCGCGCGACGCACCTCGCCTCCCTCCCCCCGGCCGGTCCCGCCTTCGTCTCGCTGCCGATGGACGACTGGGACGAGGAGGTCGACGGCGACGAGGCGCGCCGCGCGACCCGCCGCTCGGTCGGCGGCCGCGCGGCGGCCGAGCCGACGGC
>JAOPZA010000144.1 GCA_025964325.1 Conexibacter sp. | reverse complement strand
GGGGGCAGCGCGTCGGCGAGCACGCGCGCGCCGGCGCCGCGGCGCACGCGCACGACGAACGGGCCGCGTCCGTCGAGCTGCGCGTCGAGCACCTCGTGGCCCTCGACGCGCGCCCACCCGGGCAGCTCGAGCGCGACCGCGCGCGAGCGCACGACGACGTCGGCGCACGCCCCGGCCGGCATCCCCGCGAGCGTGGCCTGGAGCAGCACCTCGAGGCCGCCGCCCAACTCGAGGCCCTCGGCGTCGAGCCGTCTCACAGTCATCGCGCAACGTCCCCGGTGGAAGAACGAGCGCGCGAAAGCCTCGCCCAGGGGCTCGGCTTCCGTTGCGCGAGTTCTTCCGAGGGAACCCGAGGCCCCAGGCCGAGCCGTTCCGCGGCGGCGATCAGCGACGCGTAGCCGTCGCGGTCGCCGGGCAGCCAGCGCCGGACGCCCTCGAGGTCCATCGGCTGGCGCATCGCGGGGTCGTCGTGATCCATCGCCAGCAGCGCCGCCTGCCACCGCTGCGCGCGCGCCGCGTCGAGCGACGGCAGCGCGGTGAAGTTGCAGTGGCAGTAGGTCGGCGAGCGCCACGCGAGCTCGAGCTCGGCCGCGACCGGCAGGCCCTCGGCGCGCAAGCGCGCCCACGTCGCGTCGCCCAGCGCCCCCGCGTCGGCGCGACCGCCGGCGACCGCCTCGACGACGCGCAGCTCGGAGTCGCCGGTGTCGCCGTGCGTGCCGAGGTCCGTGTCGAAGCGGACCAGCTCACAGGCCGCGGCCGCATCCAGACCCTGCTCCCGGAGGTAGTGCAGCGGCAGGATCGCCGCGTGCCCGGAGTCGCGGCTGCCGAGCGCGAGCCGGCGGCCGGCGAGCTCGCGCGGGTCGGCGAACGCCTCGCCGCGGCGTGTCACGAGCACGCTCGCGAAGCTGGCGTCGAGGTCGCGCATGCCGAGGATCCGCGCCTCGCGGCCGAGTCGCCGCTCGAGCGCGACGAACGCCGTGTTCGTGTTCCAGCCGATCTCGACCTCGCCGCCGAGCACGGCCTCGACGAGCCGCTCGTAGTTCGAGTAGAGCACGTAGTCGGTCGGCGCGCCGGCGTCGGCGAAGTAGGCGCGGAACGCCTCCCAGATCGTGACGACGCGCGGGTGGTAGGCGACGGCGCCCACCGTGATCAGGTCGTCCTCGCGGCTCATGGGACCGGGAGCCCGGCGAGCGCCTTGCCGATCCAGCTGCGCAGGACCAGGTTCGTCGGCGCCATCACGGCGCCCGCGCGCGCGTCGCGCAGGTGGCGCGCGATCGGCAGCGCGGGCGTGTAACCCTGGCCGCCGCAGACCTCGAGCGCGCGCTGCGTGACCGCCTCGGCGGCGGTCGTCGCGGCGACCTTCGCCTCCATGATCGGCACGAGCGCGCCGTCGTCGTCGGCGTCGCCGAGCCGCGCCGCCTCGCGGACGAGGCCGCGCGTGGCGCGCACCGCCATGTCCATGTCGGCGAGCGCGTGCTGGATCGCCTGCACCTCCGCGAGCACGCTGCCGTCGGCATAGTGCCGTCCGGCGGCGTGCGCCGTCGCGGTCGCGAGCGCGGCCGCCGCGATCCCGACGTTCACGGCCGCGAGCCCGACGAGGAAGACGGGCGCGACGACGCCGAAGACGAGCTCGGCGCCGGCGCCCGGCGCGCCGATCCGCGCGTCCGCGTCGACGGCGACGTCATCGAGCTGCATCGCGACGCTCGCGTTGCCGGCCATGCCGAGTCCCTCCCAGGCGCCGTCGAAGCTCACGCCCGGCGCGTCGCGCTCCACCACGTAGCAGTCGAGCCCCTCCGTCTCGTCGCTCTGGACCAGCACCAGATAGACGTCGGCGTGACCGCCCGAGGTGACGAAGCTCTTGCGGCCCGAGATGCGGACGCGTCCCTCCTCGTGGACCGCCTGCAGCTCCGGCGCGTAGAAATGGGCGCCGGTGCCGCGCTCGCTGAAGGCGAGCGTGCCGAGCAGGGCGCCGGATGCGATCCCGGCCAGCAGCTCGGCGGCGCGCCCGTGGGCGGGCGCGTCACTCGCCGCCGTCGCGGCCGCGACGGAGTGCATCAGGAACGTCATCCCGGTGGACGCGCAGGCGCCGCCGATCTCCTCGCAGGCGGCGCTCAGCGCCTCGAGGCCGCCGCCGGCGCCGCCGTGGGAGACCGGCACGAGCAGTCCGAGCGCGCCGGCCTCGGCGAGCGCTCGCAGGTTGTCGCTGGGGAACGCGCGCCGGCGGTCGAGCGTTGCGGCCGCGGGCGCGATCTGCTGCCGGACGACCGTGGCGACGGTCGTCGGCAGCTCGTCGAGGACTGACACGGAGCTTCCTTTCGATCGATCGGGTGGTGGCAGGCCGCGCACACGGCGCGGCTGGTCGCGATGGCTCAACGCCGCTGCATCTGCCTCACCTCCCGGTCGCTCCGCGGTTGCCCCGACCACCTACCCCGCACGGCGCCGGCGACACCGTCGCGCTCGCGATCGCGCTGTCCTCGCATCGCCGTGCCGCGGCCGCGCGCGGAGATCAACGGACGTGACGCGGATGCGCATGCGAAACGGTGGGTAGCGCCCTGGGCATGGGACGCGAGCAGACGACCACCTCGGAGAGCGCGGGGGAGCCGTTCCAAGGCATGGCGACCTTTCCCCTCCCCGCCGACGCGACCGCGCCGGGGCGGGCGCGGCGGACGCTCGCGCACCTGCTCGGCAGCGGCGACGCGCGGCTGAGCGCCGCGCTGCTGGCCGTCTCTGAGCTCGTCACGAACGCCGTACGGCACGGCGACCGGACGGGGGCGGGAACGATCGAGCTGTCCGTCGCGACGACCGGCGGCGGACTGCGCGTCAGCGTCGGCAGTGCCGGTCCGGGCTTCACGCCGGCGCCGGCGAGACGGAGCACGGACGGTGGCTGGGGGCTCGGCATCGTCGCCGCCGTCACGCGCGCGTGGGGCGTCGAGGAGGAGCGTGGAACGACCGTCGTGTGGTTCGAGCTCTAGATGATCGATTCCACGATCTCGGGCTGGCTCCGCCAGCCTTCGCGGCGCCGGACTCAGTCCTCGAACGGCAGCGCCCGATGGAGGCCGGTCAGCTCGAAGACCCGGTGCACGTCGGCGGGGCCGCGCCGGACCGCGAAGCCGCGCCCCGCCGTCGCGCATCTCGCGCGCGCCTCCAAGACGAACCGCACGCCGCTCGAGTCGGTGAACGACAGCTCGGCGAGGTCGACCAGCAGCGTCTCCCAGGGCGCGTCGAACGCGCCGGCGAGCCCCGCGTGCGCGGTCGGCATCGCGGCGAGGTCCAGCTCGCCGACCAGGCGCAGGCGGTAGCGCGCGCCCTCGAGCGAACCGGCCGTCGAGAACGGCGGTGGCGGCGACGAGCGGTCGAGGGAGCGGGATTCGGGACTCACGGGCGGGGGAGCGGCGGGCGGGTACGGAGGGGTTCGTACGCACCGTACGGCCCCGGTCCCGCGGCTGCTCGACGTCTCGACGCGCGGGCGGTGCGCATGGTTGCTTTCCAACCACGGCTGGCCCACCTGCAATTTGACCGAAGGTCAAACCGCGCGCTAGGGTCCGCTGGTACAAGTGCGTACCGCTCGACGGAGGGAGATCCGCAGTGCCGATCGACGTGGCAGGGCAGCACCCGACCACCAGCGTGGGCGACGGCTTCGGCGGCGCCGCGGCACGCGACCTCGCGGCGGCGGCATGAGCGGCCCCGGCGAGGAGCGATTCGTCGAGGTCGGAGGAGGGGCCCGCCTCTGCTGGCAGGCGTTCGGCGATCCAGCCGATCCGCCGCTGCTGCTGATCGCCGGCCTCGGCCAGCAGCTCGTCTCGTGGCCCGACGGGTTCTGCGAACCGCTTGCGGCACGCGGCCTGCACGTCGTGCGCTTCGACAACCGCGACGTCGGTCGCTCGACGCGCGCGAACGTCCCGCCGCCGACCACGCCGCGCCTGCTGGCCGGTCGCTTCCGCCCCGGCCAGTACGTCCTCGCCGACCTCGCGCGCGACGCCGCCGGCCTGCTGACGGCGCTCGAGCTGGCGCCCGCCCACGTCGTCGGCGCCTCGATGGGCGGGATGATCGCGCAGACGCTGGCGGCGCAGCACCCCGAGCTGGTGCGCAGCCTCGTCTCGATCATGTCGACGACGGGCGCGGCGCGCGTCGGCCGCCCGGCGCCCTCGACGCTGCGCCGGATGCTCGCGCGCCCGACCGCCGACCGCGACGTCGCGATCGAGCGCAGCGTCGCGATGTTCCGCCACATCGGCTCGGCCGGCTTCCCCTTCGACGCCGCCGCCGTGCGCGCGCTCGCCGGGCTCTCGTACGACCGCGGCCACGACCCTGCCGGGACCGGGCGCCAGCTGGCGGCGATCATCAGATCCGGCGACCGCACCGCCGAGCTGCGGCGGATCGCGGCCCCGACCCTGGTGCTGCACGGCGACCGCGACCGCATGGTGCATCCGTCCGGGGCCCGCGCGACGGCGGCCGCGATCCCGGGCGCGCGGCTCGAGACGATCGCCGGCATGGGCCATGACCTGCCGGTGGGCGCCTGGCCGCGCCTCGTCGAGCTGGTCGCCGACCACGCCGCGCAGGTCGACGCGGCCGCGAGACCGAGCGGCGACGCGGCCGCGACCCCGTCGACGTCGACCTCGAGAGAGACGCGCGCATGAGGCGGCGTCCGGCCGCACCGGCGGTGGACGGCCGCACCGCCGTCGTCACCGGCGCCGGCTCCGGGATCGGGCGCGCGGTCGCCCAGCGGCTGGCCGCGCACGGCTGCCCGGTCGCGCTCGCCGACTGGGACGAGGCCGGCCTGGCGGAGACGGAGGCCTCGATCGACGGCCCGGTCCTCGCCCAGCGGCTCGACGTGCGCGACCGCCAGGGGCAGATGGCGTTCGCCGCCGCCGTCGCCGCATGGGCTCCCGCGCCGCTCGGGATGGTCTTCAACAACGCCGGCGTGACCGTCCTCCAGGGGGTCGCCGACGCCGCGCCGGAGGACGACGAGTGGGTCCTGGACGTGAACCTCCACGGCGTCGTCCACGGCGTCCGTGCGTTCCTGCCGCTGCTGCTGGCCCAGGACGCGGGCGTGATCGTGAACACCTCGAGCATCTTCGGGATCGTCGGCTTCCCCCACCAGACGGCCTACTGCGCCTCCAAGTTCGCGGTGCGCGGCTACACCGAGGCGCTGCGGCAGGAGCTGCGCGACACGCAGGTGCGCGCCGTCGTCGTCCATCCCGGGGGCGTCAAGACGAAGATCGTCGAGAACGCCCGCTTCCGCTCCGACTTCCGCAACCGGAGCGCCGACCACGCGGCCGCCGCGCGCGAGTTCGCCACGATCGCGCGCACGACGCCCGAGCATGCCGCCGAGATCATCCACACGGGCGTCGCGCGCGGCCGCTCGCGCATCCTCGTCGGGCCCGACGCGGTCGCGCTCGACCTGCTCGTCCGCCTCGCCCCGACGCGCTACTACGACGTGATCGACCGGCTCGACGCGCTCGTGCGCCGGTCCTGAGAGAGAGGGAACGCTTCCGATGGCGACCGTGATCGAAGGACTGCCGCCGGGCCCGCGGATGCCGATGGCGCTGCAGACGGTCGGGCTGATGACGCGCCAGCGACCGTTCCTCGAGCGGCAGCGGCGCCGCTACGGCCCGATCTTCTCGCTGCACATGGCCGGGCTCGGGCGGATGGTCGTGCTGTCGGATCCGGCGCTGATCAAGCACACCTTCACGGCCGACCCGACGGTCCTGCACGCCGGCGACAGAAGCCCGCTGCGCCGGGTGCTCGGCGACAACTCGCTGCTCGGGATCGACGAGGGCCAGCACCTCGAGCAGCGGCGCCTGCTGCTGCCGCCGTTCAAGGGCCAGCGGCTGAAGGCCTACGAGCCGCTGATCGAGGCGATCGCGGAAGAGGAGATCGACCGCTGGCCGGCCGGCGTCGAGTTCGCGACCGGCCCCTCGATGCAGCGGATCACGCTGCGCGCGATCCTGCGCGCGGTCTTCGGCGCCTCCGGGCGCCGGCTCGAGCAGCTCGAGGAGCTGCTGCCGCCGTGGACCGAGCAGGGCTCCAGCCTGTCCCGCTTCCCGCAGCTGCAGCGCGACCTCGGCCGCCGCAGCCCGTGGGGTCGCTTCCTGCGACTGCGGGCGCAGGTCGACGCGATCCTCGACACGCTGATCGAGGACGCGCGCCGCGACCCGCAGCTGGAGCAGCGGCCGGACGTGCTCGCGCTGATGGTGCAGGGCCGCCACGGCGACGGCAGCCCGATGACGAACCCCGAGATCCGCGACCAGCTCGTGACGATGCTCGCGGCCGGGCACGAGACGACGGCGCACACCCTCAGCTGGGCGGTCGAGCGGCTGCGCCGCCACCCCGAGCTGCTCGCGCGCCTCGTCGAGGAGGCCGACGCCGGCGGCAGAGCGCTGCGCGACGCGACGATCCGCGAGGTGCAGCGGATGCGGCCGGTGATCGCCTTCGCCGGCCGTCACACGATCAGACCGTTCGAGGTCGGCGGCTACCGCATCCCGCCGGGCGTGCTGATCGGCCTCAGCGCCGGGCTGACGCACTACGACGCCGCGCTCTTCCCCGCTCCCGACCGCTTCGAACCCGACCGCTTCCTCGACGCGCTGCCCGACACCTACGCGTGGATCCCCTTCGGCGGCGGCATCCGCCGCTGCATCGGCGCGACGTTCGCGCACCTGGAGATCGAGGTCGTCCTGCGCGTCCTGCTCCGGCGCGTCGAGCTGCTGCCGACCGACGCGCCGGACGAGGCGTGGAAGTTCCGCGGGGTCGCCTGGAGCCCGGCCGAGGGCGGCCGGGCGATCGTGCGCCGGCGGGTCCCGGCCGCGCGGACGCCGCTCGCGGTCGCCGTCGCCTGAGCACGGTGGACGACCCCACCGCCAGCGCCGGCGGATTCCGCGACCGGCTCCTCGTCGGGATGGCCGACGCCATCCGCGAGGACGGCTTCCAGCAGGCGACGGTCGCGGAGGTCGTACGCCGCGCGCGAACGTCGCGGCGCACGTTCTACCAGCACTTCGAGGACCGCGAGGCGTGCTTCCTCGCGCTCTTCGACGTCGTCAGCGACGGGCTGCTGCGGACGATCGCGGAGGCAGCGACGGGCGAGGGGCGGTGGGAGGCGCGCGTCGAGCGCACGATCGCCGCGTACCTCGGCGCGCTCGCCGAGGACCCCGAGCTGGTGCGCTCCTGCATCGAGGAGACGCCGGGGCTCGGCCCCGCCGGCCGCGCGCGCGTGCGCGATATGAACCGGCGCTGGGCGGAGCTGATCGTCCGCCTCGTCGACGAGGCGAGCCAGCACGACGCCGACGTGCGGCCGCTCTCGATCGAGGCGGCGACCGTCGTCACGGGCGGCTTCCGCGACCTCGTGATCGTGACGATCGAGCAGGGCCGCGACCTGCTCGAGCTGCGCGACGTCGGCGTCGACCTGATCCGGCGGATCACGCGGCGGGGCAGATAGGCGCGTCGGGAGAGGCGCGGATCATCCGAGCGATCCCCGGCGTCAGACGCGCGTGGTCTCGAAGTGGTTGCCGAGCCCCGTCAGCTCGAGCAGCCGGCGCGCGGGTCCGTTCCCGTCGGCGATCGAGAACGACCGCCGCTCGCCGCTCGCCAGCGCTTCGAGGCGCAGGAGGAGCCGCAGCCCGGTCGAGTCGATGAAGGACAGTCCGCGCAGGTCGAGGACGACCGTCGGGAAGTCGCGCCCGTAGAGCGCCTGGACCTCCTGCTCGACATCGCCGACGTTCGCGAGGTCGAGCTCTCCGCGCAGCGCGACGACGACGCGCTCGCGGTCGGGACGGACGTGGGTCGTGAGCGTCGGAAAGGGACGTTCGGTCGTGGCGTACTGGTGCAATGCATGGGCTCCGGTCGGAAGGTACGAGCCCGCACCGTAGAGGCCGGTGCGACGATCGTCATCCTTCCGGTTGGTTCCCAACCCATCGTGCGGACGGCGACCGCCGCCGCCAGCTTGCCTTTTTCTGGCGCATGTGGTTGGTTCGGCTCCCCCGAACGGACGGAGACACGATGGGCTTCCTCGACAAGCTCAGAGGCACCGCCAAGCAGGCCGTCAACCCGCGCGCCCAGATGGGCGAGCGCGACAAGATCATGCGGATCAACCAGTCCGGGATCGAAGGCCGCGCGACGGTGCTCGGCATGCGCGAGGTCGGCTCCCAGTTCGGCGGCGGCCACCAGATCGAGTTCGAGCTGACCGTCCATCCGGCCAGCGGCGCGGACTACGCCGTCAGCACGCGACAGTCGATGCACGAGCAGACGCTGCAGGGCGTCGCCGAGGGCGGCCAGGTGGTCGTGAAGATCGACCCCGACGACGCGCAGGCGCTGCTCGTCTGGGGGGCGGCGAGCTAGCGTCCCTTGGCAGCGCGCCGCCGCGGCCGACTTGAAGTGGGAAGCGCCCGTCGATCCTTTGAAGGAGCTCCGCATGCCCACTCGCGTCGCCTTCGCCAACGGTCAGGTCATCGTCGTCCCGGAGAGCGAGGACGAGGTCGTGCTCGCGGTCCGGCGCGACTATCCCAACCCGGTCGCGCTCGTCAGCAGCCTCGGCGGCCACCTGCACGTCAACTGGGATCACGTGACGCTGCTGGAGGAGGAGCGGCCGGTCGTGCCGAGATGACGGCAGGCTGAGCCGGGCGCTCGGCGTCCGGGCGATGTCCACGCTGCCGGCTACCCTGAGATCGCTCCGACGTACCCGTACGAGAAGGAACGAAGCGATCAGACCGAATCCCGAGCCACCCCGGTGGCAGTCGCAGCCGGACGGCTCGCGCATCCGGCACAGCAACGGCATCCGCATCGTCGACCGCACCCGCGACGCGACGTTCGCGACCGTTGAGCCGAACCCGATCGAGCACCTCGTCACCTGGCAGGAGCCGGGCGGCAACGTCCTCGTGCTCGGCCTCGACGCCGGCTGCAGGCCGATCTCGCTGACGACGATGTACGCCTACCTCTAGCGTCGCGATCCGCGCGGCTGCTGCCCGCTCGCGGCGTCCCATCGAACAGCCGGGCCCGTCCGCAATCCGCCGTGACGACACGCTGACGCGCTCTTTGCGCAGCGCAGCGCGCGTCCTACCTGGCGGGGCATGCGCCTCCCGCCCAGCTCCGCCGCGGCCGTCGCGCTCGCTGCGAGCATCCCCCTCTCCGTGCTCTCGGCCGGGTGCGGCGGCGGCGGAGGAGGTGGCGATGGCGCCCACACCGCCACGACCGTCCTCAAGCTCGCGAGGCCGGTCGCGTCGAGCGGCGCAGCCGACGTGCAGGCGACGTTCGAGCAGGTGATCCAGCGGGTCTCCCCGGCCGTCGTGCAGATCGAGACCGCGCAGGGGCTCGGCTCCGGCGTCGTCTACGACGCGAAGCGCGACATCGTCACCAACAACCACGTCGTCGGATCGGCCAGATCGTTCACCGTGACGTTGTCGGGCGGCGACCATCACAACGCGACGCTCGTCGGCACGTTCCCGCCGGACGACCTCGCCGTCATCCGCCTGACCGACGGCTCGCCGACCGCCGCCACCTTCGGCGACTCGACGAAGGTGCGCGTCGGGGAGCTGACGCTCGCGATGGGCAACCCGCTCGGGCTGCGCTCGAGCGTGACGGAGGGGATCGTCTCCTCGATCGGGCGCACCGTCAGCGAGGGCAACGGCGTCGTGATCTCCTCCGCGATCCAGACGAGCGCGGCGATCAACCCCGGCAACTCCGGCGGCGCGCTCGTCGATGTGAACGGCGCCGTGATCGGGATCCCGACGCTGGCGGCGATCGATCCGCAGCTCGGCGGCGCGCAGGCGCCCGGGATCGGCTTCGCGATCCCCAGCAGCACGGTCAAGCGGATCGCCGATCAGCTGATCGCGAGCGGCAGAGTGACGAGATCGGGCCGTGCGTTCCTCGGCGTGCAGGTCGCGACGCCGGTGGGAGGCGTCGGCGTCGTCGTCGCGTCCGTGCGCCCCGGCGGCCCAGCCGCCGCGGCCGGCCTCAGACGCGGCGACGCGATCGTCTCGCTCGACGGCAAGCCGATCGTCTCGACCGACGACCTCGCGACGGTGCTCGCCACCCTGCGACCCGGCCAGACGGTCTCCGTCGGCATCGTGCGATCCGACGGCACGAGAGCGACCCTGCGGATCACGCTCGGCCAGACGCCGGGCTAGCGCGCGATGCGACGCTGGCCACCCGTCCTGTGGGTCCTCGTCTACCTCGCCAGCGAGCTGATCCTGCTCGGCAGCGACCGCCGCTGGAGCGCGCTGGCGGCCGGCATGGCGCTCGCGCTGATCGCGTTCGCCGCCTCGCTGTGGATGGCGCTCGGCCGTGGCGTGAAGGGTCCGCGCCCGCCCTGGTTCCGGGCCGCGGTCGGCGGCGTGGCGATGTGGTACGTGCTGAGCGCGATCGCCGCCGCGACCGCGGGCGTGCAGTACGCGGCGGCCGCGATCGCCGCCGGCATCATCCCGATGACCGGGCTCTCGCTGTGGCTCGCGGTCGTGCGCCAGAAGACGGTCGCCGAGGGCGGCCACCTGCACGATCGCTCGGCCGCCGCCAGTGACGATCCCCACCCCGGCGTCGGGATCGACGACGAGACGCCGCTCGGCGACACGCCCGAGCATTCGGACGCCTACGAAGAGGAGGCGCCGGCGCCGACGCGCAGGCGGCCGGGTGCGTGAGCGCTCAGCTGCCGGTCGCGTCGTCGAGCCGCGCGCGAAAGGCGGCCGCCGGCTCGACCTCGGCACCGGCGGCCAGCGCGCGTGAGGCGAGCGCGCGGTCGGACGTCACGACGCGGATCGACCTGGGCGCCGGGTCGACAGCCAGCCGCCGCACGATCTCGTCGTCGCCGGCGTCGGCGGCCGCGCGCGGCGCGTGCGCGACCTCCACCCGGCGGGCCGGGATCGGCGGCTGCGGGGGACGTTCGAAGACGACCGCGACGTCGTCGCCGCTCGTGTCGGCGAAGCGCTCGAGCGCGGCGACGAGCCGCTCCATCGCGCCCTGGCGGTCGCGCCACCAGCCGTCCGGCCGCGAGCCGATCACGTTCATGCCGTCGACGAGCCAACGCACGACGTCGAAGGTAGGCCGTCGGGCGGCGGGCCACACGCGCTTGCCGCGCCCGTGCAGCGGCCTACCGACGAGCGTATGGACTACGAGCGCTTCATCGCGATCGTCAGCGCCGGGCGCAGCGACCGCGATGAGGCCGACCGGGCTGCCCGCGCGACGCTCCAGACCCTCGCCGAGCGAATCCACGGCAGCGAGGCACGCGACCTCGCGGCCGAGCTGCCGCCCGAGCTGGCGCCGGCGCTGAACCGCGCGCTCGGCACCGGCCCGGAGGCGTTCGACGTCGACGAGTTCGTGCGCCGCATCGCCGCGCGCGAGGGCGGCGTCCCGCTCGGCGCCGCCGAGCGCGACGCGCGCGCCGTCTTCGCCGCGTTGGCGCTCGCGCTCTCGCGGAAGGAATGGGCCGACATGACGGCCGAGCTGCCGCGGGAGTTCGCCTCCTTCTACGGGCGCGGCCTGCAGATCGACACGATCGCGGCCGACGAGTTCCTGCGCCGCGTCGCCGACCGCACCCAGCTCGGGGAGGACGGCGCGCGGCGCGCGACCGAGGCGGTGCTCGAGCTGCTGGCCGAGCGGATCGCGGGGGGCGAGGTCGAGGACCTCATCATGCGGCTGCCGGTCGAGCTGCATCCGCCGCTGCGCCGCGGCTCGGCCCGCAGCGCCGGACGCGCGCGGCGGATGGCGCTGGCCGACTTCCTGCGCGGCGTCGCGCAGCGCGAGCGCGTCGCGCCGCCGCTCGCGCTCGTGCACGCCCGCGCCGTCTTCCAGACCCTGCGCGAGGCGGTCGGCGGCGGCGAGCTGCTCGACGTGACGGTGCAGCTGCCCGACGAGTACGTCTCCGCGCTCGTGCGCTGAGGCTGGCCGCGGCCCTCAAGCGTCGCGCTCGCGGACGACGAATCGTCCGCCGCCGCCGCCGCGGCCCTCAAGCGTCGCGCTCGCGGACGACGAGAACCGGGCACGGCGCGCGGCGGATGACGTCGCGCGTGATCGTGCCGATCAGCACCTCGCGCACGCGGCCGTAGCCGTGGCCGCCGACGACGACGACCTGCGCGTCACGCTCGCGCGCGACGTTCGCGATCGTCTCCGCGACCGGCGTGTCGACGTCGTCGGCGACCGCGAGCCCCTCCGGCTCGGCGAAGCCGGCCTCGGCCGCCATCCGCGCGCCGTCCTGCGCCAGCCGCCGCGCGTGCTCGGCCATCTGACGGTCGACGTCGAGCGCGGTCCGGACGTCGAGCATCGCCGGCGGCAGGCCCTGCCCGATCGGCGGCAGCTGGACGAGCTCGAGTCCGAGGCCGGTCTTCCAGACCGTGATCACGACCGCCCGGCGCCCGTGCAGCAGGGCGCCGGCCTCGCGGATCGCCTGCTGCGCGGGATCCGAGCCGTCGTAGCCGATCAGGACCGGTCCCGACCGCGTCGGACCGGTCATCGACCCTCCTGCTCGTCGTCATCCTCGAGTCCGAGGAAGAGGTCGGCGTCCTCGACGTCGGTGTCGAGCGGGTCGGCGTCCGGCTCGATCATGTCCGGGTCGTCGGGCGGGTTCGACGACTGCGCGCCCCCGAGCTCGATCTCGCCGAAGTGCTCCTGGTCGGGTCGCGATCCGTACCGCTCCATCGCCTCGACAGGGATAGGCCGCCGCCGGCGCGCGGCAAGCTGCCGCCCGGCAGGCTCAGCCGTCGATCTCCTCCGATCCCGGCCGATCGCGCTCCGTCTGGCGCTCGGGGCGGTACCCGTAGGCGGCCTCGCGCACCGCCGCGTCGCTCTCGAGTCCGGCCCCGAGCGCGCCCGCGACCGTCGCGAGCGAGCTCGCCAGCCACGCGAGCTTCGCGTAGGTGACGAGGCCGACGCGGTGGCCGATCTGCTCAGCCATCACGTCGCCGTCGACCATCAGGGCGGCGCCGGCGAGCGCGAGCGCCAGCAGCGCGACGTAGAGGCACAGCACCCCGAGCGTCAGCGTCGTCGTCGTGGCGAAGTTGAAGAGGATCGCCTGCTCGCGGTCGCGCGCTCGCGCGGCGCGCTCCCAGAGGCCGTGCGAGACGATCAGGAACGCGACGATCGCGCTCACCGACAGCAGCGTCAGCAGCGTCAGCCGCGGCCACGAGAGCGCGTCGGCGACGCGCCAGATGTCCGACGTCACGAGCGCGAAGACGACGGCCGCGACGGCCGCCGCGAGCGCGCGCGAGAGCCGCGCGATCAGGCGCCACGGGCGGTTGGCGCGCACCATCCCGGCGAGCAGCCGCAGGTTCCCGCGCACGACGGCGGCGACGAAGCCGACGTCGATGTCGTCGTCGTCGGGGACGACGCGCCGCTCGGGCGCGGCCAGCTCGACGAGCCGACGCGCGACGCGACGCCGGCGCGCGACGCGGTCCTCCTCGTCGCCGGCGCCGTCGCCGTCGCCGTCGAGGCGCAGCTCGAGGCTCTCGCCGACGAGTCCCTCGACGAGCCGCAGGACCGCCTCGCGCACCCGGCGGCGCAGGCCGAGCGGGCCGAGCGCGGGCAGCGAGACGAGCCCGACGCCGTGCGTCGCGCTGACGTCGGCGACGACCGGCCGGCGCCCGGCCCGCAGCGGCAGGTCGGTCAGCACGATCGCGAGGTCCCAGCCCTCCTCGAGCATCCGCCGGCGGGCGGCGTCGATGATCTCGGTCGGAGCGCGTCCGGTCTCAGCCGCGAGCGGGTCGGCGCGGACGCGCACCGACCAGGCGACCTCGTCGCCGACGCGCTCGGCCAGCAGGGGCGCGAGCTCGTCGGCGAGCTCGCGCGCGAGCTCCTCCGACAGTCCGGGCGCTGCCAGCAGGCCGAGGGTGACCGTCCCGGCGCCGCGCGCGGTGCCTACGGCTCCCCCGGGAGGTCCTGCAGCAGCCGCTGCGCCTCGTCGGCCACCGACGCATCCACCAGCAGGTCGTAGTGGTCGGCCTGCATGCCGGAGACGGACGTGAAGTCGCGCCGGCCGCGCGTCAGCGCGTACGTCAGCAGGCCCAGGAGCGTCCCGACGACGGCGCCGAACCAGAGGCCGTCGAGGATCAGCCAGCCCCGCGCGACCGCCGGATTGAACCAGTTGAAGACCGCGAACAGCCACCCGATCAGGCCACCGGTGACGGCGCCGGTGAGGAGTCCGCGCAGCGCTGCGTCGGCCCATGTGAGGCGACCGGTGACCTGCTCGACGAGCTTCATGCCCTGGCCGACGATCGAGACGCGCTCGACCGGGAACTTGCGATCGGAGAGGAAGTCGACCGCGCGCTCGGCCGCCGGATACGTGCGATACGAGGCGACGGTGCGCCGTCCCTCGTAGACCGCGGGCTGCGTTCTGGTGTGTTCTGTGGACTGATCGCTCATGCCCGCGTAGATAGGCTCGCGCCGTACGGATGCAAGCCTTGCGTCGCCGCGGCGCCGGCCTACCGACAGCGCGCGATGGGAACCGACGCGATCCGCCCGGCCGGCCGCCAGCTCCCGCAAGAGCAGTGGGCGCCCTACTTCGAGCGCCTCGACGCGCGGATCGAGGCCGGGGAGGAGCTCGACGTGAGCATCGCGCTGATCGGCGACGAGCTCGGCGGCCCCGAGGCGGCCAGCCTGCCGCTCGCCTCGATCACCTTCGAGGACGCGGACGACGAGATCGCGATCGCGGTCGGCGGGCGCGGCCAGCTCTATCCCGCGGCGCTCTGGCACTACGCCGAGCACCCGCGCGAGGTCTGGGTCGAGGAGCAGAGAGAGCTGCCGCGGCTGATCACCATCGTCTCGGCCGACGGGACGCGCACGCTGCTGACGATCGCGCCCGCCGACTAGACGAACACCTCGTCGACGTAGCACCAGCGCCAGTCCTCGCCGGGCTCGAACGACTGCACGATCGGATGCGCGACCGCGAAGGCGTGGCGACGGGCGTGGCGGTTGGGCGAGGAGTCGCAGCAGCCGACGTGCCCGCACGACAGGCAGAGCCGCAGGTGGACCCAGGACGAGCCGGTCCGCAGGCACTCCTCGCAGCCCTCCGGCGTGCGCGCGACGACCGAGCGGATCTGGACGACATGCGGGCAGGGGATCGCCATGCCGGAGCTCATAGGCCCGTCGCACGGGGCCGCAAGGCGCCCGCGGGCACCTGCGAGCGGGAGCCCTGCGAGGCGACGATCGCGCGCGGCAGCGCCGGCACCTGCGCGTGCGGGACGCGCGCGCCGATGGCGTGCTCGTGGTGGCGGCTCGTGTGCGCGATCGCCTCCGCGAGGTGCGCGCGCGGTCGTCCGGGGAGGCCGTCGGCCGGCACGTCGACGCAGCGCAGGTCGGTCAGGCCGTCGATCGCGATCGACCAGGCCCAGCCGACGTTCGCACCGACGACCAGCGCCCCGCCGAGGCTGCGAGCGGTGCAGAAGCGCTCGGCGCCGTCGGGCCACGCCCCGGGACCCTGCCCGCCGGCGTGCACGTCGTGCGCGATCACGCGCTCGCCCGCGGTGTCGGCCAGCACGTGCCGCGCGACGGAGATGCCGGCCGCGAGCGTGTCGCCGGGCGCGACCCGTTCGAGCACGACGCTCACGCCCGGGAGCGCGAGCGCGAGCCGCACGAGCACGTCGTCGATCGCCAGCTCGTCCGGCTCCCAGTCGACGATCAGGTGCACCAGCCGGTCCACGGGCGCTCAGCCGCGTCGAGCGCGGTCCTCGAGGTGCTCGTGCACGAGCCGGACCGCCATCGCGCCCTCGCCGACGGCCGAGGCGACGCGCTTGGTCGAGCCGCTGCGCACGTCGCCGACGGCCAGCACGCCGGGCAGGCTCGTCTCCAGCATCAGCGGCGCGCGGCCGTCGCCGGCCTCCGGCCCGGTCAGGACGAAGCCGCGCTCGTCGAGCGCAACCTGCTCCCCGAGCCACTGCGTGTGCGGCTCGGCGCCGATGAAGACGAAGAGGCGGTCGACGTCGAGCTGCTCGCGATGGCCGTCGTGCAGATCCTCGACGACGACCGCGTCGAGGTCGCCGTCCTCGCCGAGCAGCTCCCTGACCTCGGTGTGCAGGCGCACGTCGATGCCGGGCATGCGCGCGATCCGGTCGGCGAGGTAGCGCGACATGCTCTCGCCCAGCTCCTCGCCACGCACGAGCAGCCGCAGCCTCGCGACGTGGCGCGCGAGGAAGATCGTCGCCTGGCCGGCCGAGTTGCCGCCGCCGACGACGGCGACCGACTCGCCGGCGCACAGCTGCGCCTCCATCAGCGTGGCGGCGTAGTGCACGCACACGTCCTCGAACTCCTCGAGCCGCGGCACCGGCAGCTTGCGGTAGCGCGCGCCCGTCGCGATCACGACCGTGCGCGCCGCGAGCGCGGAGCCGTCGGCGAGCCCGACGAGGTGGTGGCCGTCCTGCGGCTCGAGCCGCGTCGCCTCCGCCGGCACCGTCACCCGCGCGCCGAACTTCTCCGCCTGGATCGTCGCGCGCTCGGCCAGCTCGGCGCCGGAGATGCCGGCCGGGAAGCCGAGGTAGTTCTCGATCTTCGAGGACGTGCTCGCCTGACCGCCGGTCGCGATCGCGTCGAGCGCGATCGTCTCGAGGCCCTCCGAGGCGCCGTAGACGGCGGCCGCGAGCCCGGCCGGGCCGGCGCCGACGACGACGAGGTCGGCGACCGCCGCGGGCGTGCGCAGCGCCGGCAGCCCGACCGCGCGCGCCAGCTCCGAGTTGCTCGGGTTGCGCAGCACGCTGGCGTGCAGGATCACGACGGGCGCCTCCTCCGGCGCGACGCCGACCTGGCGCAGCAGCGCCTCGGCGCCGCGGTCCTCCTCGAGGTCGATCCAGCGGTGCGGGAGGCGGTTGCGTGCGGCGAACTCGCGCAGCCGGTGGGTGTCGGGCGAGTAGCGCGAGCCCACGATCCGCAGACCGGCGCCGAGGCCGACGAGCCGCTCGCGCCGCAGCAGGTAGGCCCGCAGCACGAGGTCGCCGAGCGCCGCGTCCTGCGTGACGAGCTGACGCAGCCGCTCGACGGGCACCTGCAGCACCTCGCCGGACTCGCCGACGACCGCGCTGAAGAACGCCGCCTGCCCGGTCAGCAGGCTCAGCTCGCCGAGGAAGCGGTGCGGCCCGTGGACCGCGATCAGCTGCTGGTCCTCGCCGCTGCCCTCGAGCATCAGCACCTTGCCCGACAGGACGACGAAGAAGTCGTAGTCCTCGTCGCCCTCCGCGAAGAGCAGCTCGCCCTCGCGCGTGACGCGGCGGCGCCCGTGCGCCGCCAGCAGCCCGATCTGCTCCTCCGACAGGCGCGGGTAGGCGCCGTCCCGGTCGGGCGTCTCGACGAGCTGCTGCGACGTCGTCATCTGCACGACCACTAGGCCGGGTCGGTCCGTCGGCAAGCGAGCCGAGCGGCTACGCCGCGGCGCCCACCGGCGGCGCCGCGCTCGGCTCCTCCTCCGTCGGCGCCTGCGGGTTTTGCCACGCGACGACGAGCCGCTCGCCGTCCGCGTCGAGCGTGATCGTCGCGCCCTCGCGGATGTCCGACGCCAGCAGCGCCCGCGCGATCCGCGTCTCGACCTCGTGCTGGATGTAGCGCCGCAGCGGCCGCGCGCCGTAGACCGGGTCGTAGCCCGCGCGCGCGATCAGCTCGCGCGCCGCCTGCGACAGCTCGAGCGTCAGCCGGCGGTCGGCGAGCCGGCGCTGGACGTCGGCGATCTGCAGGTCGACGATCCGCTCGATCTCCGCCAGCGTCAGCTGCCGGAACAGCACGATGTCGTCGACGCGGTTGAGGAACTCGGGCCGGAAGTGCGCGCGCAGGTCGGCCATCACGCGGTCGCGCGCGTCGTCGGGAATGCCCGCCGCGCCGTTGCCGCTCGCGCTGCCCGCCTCCAGCAGCGACGCCGAGCCGATGTTCGAGGTCATGATCACGACCGTGTTGCGGAAGTTGACCGTGCGCCCCTGCGCGTCGGTCAGGCGGCCGTCGTCGAGCAGCTGCAGGAGCGTGTTGAAGACGTCGGGGTGCGCCTTCTCGATCTCGTCGAACAGCACGACCGAGTACGGCTTGCGCCGCACCGCCTCCGTCAGCTGGCCGCCCTCCTCGTAGCCGACGTAGCCGGGAGGGGCGCCGACCAGCCGGCTGACGGTGTGGCGCTCCTGGTACTCGGACATGTCGAGCCGGACCATGTTGTCCTCGGAGTCGAAGAGCGCCTCCGCGAGCGCGCGCGCGAGCTCCGTCTTGCCGACGCCGGTCGGGCCGAGGAAGATGAACGAGCCGATCGGGCGTCTCGGGTCCTTCACGCCGGCGCGCGCGCGGATGACCGCGTCGGCGACGACGCGAACCGCCTCGTCCTGGCCGATCACGCGCTCGTGCAGCACCTCGTCGAGCCGCAGCAGCTTCTCGCGCTCGCCCTCCATCAGCCGCTGGACGGGGATCCCGGTCCAGCGCGCGACGACCTCGGCGATCTCGTCGGCCGTCACCTGCTCGCGCAGCAGCCGCCCGTCGCCGCCCTTCTCCTCCAGCCGCTCCTCCTCGGCTCTCAGCCGCCGCTCGAGCTCGGGCAGGCGGCCGTGGCGCAGCTCGGCCGCGCGGTTGAGGTCGTAGCCGCGCTCGGCCTCCTCGATCTCGCGCCGCAGCTCCTCCAGCTCTCTGCGCAGCGCCTGCAGCCGCTGGATCGCCTGGCGCTCGGACTCCCACTGCGCCGTCATCGCGTCCGCCTGCGCGCGCAGCTCGGCCAGCTCCTTGCGCAGCGTCTCGAGGCGGTCGCGGCTCGCCGGGTCGGTCTCGTTCGCGAGCGCGGCCTCCTCGATCTCGAGCTGCATCACGCGGCGCGCGACCTGGTCGAGCTCCTGCGGCCTCGAGTCGATCTCGGTGCGCACGACGGCGCACGCCTCGTCGACGAGGTCGATCGCCTTGTCGGGGAGGAAGCGGTCGGTGATGTAGCGATCCGAGAGGGTCGCCGCCGCGACCAGCGCGGCGTCCAGGATTCTCACGCCGTGGTGGACCTCGAGCCGCTCGCGCAGCCCGCGCAGGATCGAGATCGTGTCCTCGACGCCCGGCTCGTCGACCAGGATCGGCTGGAAGCGCCGCTCGAGCGCCGCGTCTCTCTCGATGTGACGACGGTACTCGTCGACCGTCGTCGCGCCGATGCAGTGCAGCTCGCCGCGCGCCAGCATCGGCTTCAGCAGCTGGCCGGCGTCCATCGCGCCCTCGGTCGCGCCGGCGCCGACGACCGTGTGCAGCTCGTCGATGAACAGCAGGATCCGGCCCTCGGCCGCCTTCACCTCGCTCAGCACGGCCGTCAGCCGCTCCTCGAACTCGCCGCGGTACTTGGCGCCCGCCACCAGCAGGCCCATGTCGAGTGCGAAGACGGACTTGTCCTTCAGACCCTCGGGCACGTCCTGGCGCACGATCCGCTGGGCGAGCCCCTCGACGATCGCGGTCTTGCCGACGCCGGGGTCGCCGACCAGCACGGGGTTGTTCTTCGTCTTGCGCGACAGGATCTGGACGACGCGCCGGATCTCGGCGTCGCGGCCGATGACCGGCTCGAGGCGGCCGCGGCGCGCCTCCGCGACGAGGTCGCGGCCGTATCTCTCGAGCGACTCGTAGGAGGACTCGGGCGTCGCGCTCGTGACGCGCTGGGCGCCGCGGACCTCCGTCAGCACCGCGAGGAAGCGGTCGCGCGTGAGGCCATGCTCGGCCAGCAGGCGACCCGCCGCCGTGCGCGAGCCGGACGCCAGCAGCGCGATCACGACGTGCTCGACGGAGACGTACTCGTCCTTCATCCGCTGCGCCTCCTGCGTCGCGGCGTCGAGCAGCTCGTCGAGCGGCCGGGAGATGTAGACCTGGCCCGGCGCGGCGCCGGGACCGCTCACGCGCGCGCGCCGCTCGAGCTCGCGCTCGAGCGCCTCGCGCAGCGCCGGGACGTTCACGCCGGCGCGCTCCAGCAGCGGCGCGACGAGGCCCTCGTGCTGCTCGAGCAGCGCCGCCAGCAGGTGCTCGGGCGCGACCTCCATGTGGCCGTGGCGCAGCGCTCTGGTCTGCGCGTCATGCAGCGCTTCCTGTGTCTTCTGGGTCAGCTTGCCAGGATCCATGCCTCGGTCACCTCGGACGGTCGTCGATGGGCTCGTAGCGCCGCAGTCGCGCCTCCAGCTGCTCGATCCGCGCGAGCAGCTCGGACGCCAGCAGTGCGCCGTTCCAGCTGAGGCCGAGCTCGCGGCGCAGGCGCACGACGCGCGCCAGGCGCGACGCGGCGTCACGCGGGTAGCGCGGGTCGGCGCGGGTGCCGGCGGTCGGGCCGAGCGCGCCGAGCGCGATCAGGCGGCGCACCAGCTCGGGGTGCAGGCCGGCGTCGTGCGCGAGCGAGTCGAGCGCCACCCCGGCCGCGCCGGAGGGCGGGCGCAGGCGCACGACGAGCGTCGTGACGGCGGCGGGTCTCGGGCGCGCGGCGGTCGCCATCACTCGCCCGCTCGCGGGTCGAAGTCGGACGTCTCGGCGAGCTGCTCCCACAGCCGCCGCTCCTCGGCGCTGACGCTTCTCGGCACGACGATCTTCACGACCGCGAGGAGGTCGCCGGACGGCTCGCCGCGTCGCCCCGGCATTCCCTGGCCTCTGAGCCGCAGCCGCCGGCCGCTGGAGGAGCCGGGCGGCACCTGCACGCGCGCCGTGCCGGTCAGGGTCCGGACCGGTATGCGCGCCCCGAGCACGGCCTCCCACGGCGCGACGGGGAGGTCGGTGACGAGGTCGCGCCCGTCCGGGCCCTCGCGGCGGAAGCGCGGGTGCGGTCTCAGCCGGACGCGCAGGAAGAGGTCGCCCGAGGGACCGGCGTTGACGCCCGCGCCGCCCTCGCCGGCGAGCCGGATCCGCTGGCCGTCGCGCACGCCGGGCGGGATCTCGACCTCGTAGTCGCGACCGTCGGCGAGCGTCACGCGGCGGCGACCGCCGGCGGCCGCCTCCTCGAGCGAGAGCTCGAGGACGGCCTCGTGGTCGCCGCCGCGCGTCGAGAAGCCGCCGCCGGCCGCCGGCCGGCGCGTCCCAGCGCCACGACCGCCGAACAACCCCTCGAAGAAGTCGCTGAAATCGGCGCCGCCGAAGCCGCCGCCGAAGCCGCCGCCACCACCGCCACCGCCACCGCCGAAGTCGAACCGCACGCCGCCGTCCTCGTCGCCGAAGTCCTGCGGCCGGAAGCCCTGCGCACCCGAGACGTCCTGACCCGCGCGCCAGTTCGCGCCGAGGCGGTCGTACTGCGCGCGGCGCTCCGGATCGCGCAGCACCTCGTAGGCCTCGGAGACCTCTCTGAAGCGGTCCTCGGCCCCGGGCTCCTTGTTGACGTCGGGATGGTTTCTGCGCGCGAACGTCCGGTAGGCGCTGCGGATCTCGTCGTCGCTCGCGTCGCGCGGCACGCCGAGCGCCTCGTAGTAGTCGCGATAGGCCGTCGGCATCGAGCGCCCGTCTAGGTCGCCGGCTGCGGTGCGCGCGCGACGACGACCTGCGCCGGCCGCAGCACGCGGCCGCGGACCGCCCAGCCGGAGCGCATCACCTCGAGCACCGTGCGGTCCGGCACGTCGCCGGTCTCGCGCACCGCGATCGCCTCGTGGCGCTCGGGGTCGAACGGCTCGCCGGCGGCGCCGATCCGCGTCACGCCGTGGCGCGCTAGCGTCGTCTCCATCTGCTCCAGCACGGCGCGCAGCCCCTGCTGCAGCCCGCCTTCCGGCGCGTCCATCTGCAGCGCACGCTCGACGCTGTCGACCGCGTCGAGCCAGTCGCGCAGCAGCCCCTCGCGCGCGTCCTCGACCCGCCGCTCGATCTCGCGCGCGGAGCGCTTGCGGTAGTTGTCGAGGTCGGCCAGCGCGCGCCGGTAGCGATCCTCGAGCTGCGCGACGCGGGCCGCCAGCTCGGGCGTCTGCTGCTCCTCGGCGGCGCGCTCGGCCGGCGCATCGCCCGACGAGCCGGTCCCCTCGCCGGCGCCGGGACCCGCACGCGGCGGCTCGTCGCCCGACGAGCGGGTCCCCTCGCTCGCGCCGGGGCCCGCACGCGGCGGCTCGTCGCCCGACGAGCGGGCGCCCTCGTTCACGCCGGCACCCTGGACCGGCCGCTCGTCGGCACGCTCGTCCTTATTCACGGGTGAACTCCGCATCGACGACGTCGTCCTCCGAGCTGCTCGCACCCGCGGCCGCGCCCTCCGGCGCGCCGTCACCCTGCGCGCCCGTCGCGCCGGCCGGCTCGGCCGCCGCGGCGGCGCTCGGCAGCGCCTGCACGAGCTGCTGCAGGTCGGAGACCAGCGGCCGCACGCGGTCGAGCCCGGCCTGCTCCTCGATCGCTCTGCGCGCGTCGGCGACCAGCTGCTCGGTGCGCGCTCTGTCGTGCAGCGGCACGCGGTCGCCCAGCTGGCTGAGCAGCTGCTCGGCCTGGTAGGCGAGCGAGTCGAGCTCGTTGCGCGCGTCGATCTCCTCGCGTCGCCGGCGATCCTCCTCGGCGTGCTGCTCGGCCTCCTGCACCATCCGCTCGATCTCCTGCGGGTCGAGCTTCGTGCTCTCGGTGATCGTCACGCTCTGCTCCACGCCGGTGTCTCTGTCGCGCGCCGTCACGTGGAGGATCCCGTCGGCGTCGACGTCGAACGTGACCTCGATCTGCGGCACGCCGCGCGGCGCGGGGCGGATCCCCTCGAGCCGGAAGCGCGCCAGCACGCGGTTGTCGGCCGCCAGCGGGCGCTCGCCCTGCAGCACGACGATGTCGACCGCGGTCTGGTTGTCCTCCGCGGTCGAGAAGACCTCGGTGCGACGCGCGGGGATCGTCGTGTTGCGCTCGATCACCTTCGTCATCACGCCGCCCATCGTCTCCAGCCCGACCGACAGCGGCAGCACGTCGAGCAGAACGACGTCCTCGACCTCGCCTCTCAGGACGCCGGCCTGCAGCGCGGCCCCGATCGCGACGACCTCGTCGGGGTTGACCGTCATGTTCGGCTCCTTGCCGCCGGTCAGCCGCCGCACGAGGTTCTGCACCGCGGGCATGCGGGTCGAGCCGCCGACGAGGATCACCTCGTCGATGTCGTCGGCCGTCAGCTTCGCGTCCGAGAGCGCCTGCTCGACCGGGCCGCGGCAGCGCTCGAGCAGGTCCTGCGTGAGCTGCTCGAATCTCGACCGCGTGATCTCGATGTTCAGGTGTCTGGGACCGCTTGCGTCGGCCGTGATGAACGGCAGGTTGAGCTGCGCGGTGGTGGAGGCGGAGAGCTCGACCTTCGCGCGCTCGGCCGCCTCGTAGAGCCGCTGCAGCGCCTGGGGGTCCTGCCGCAGGTCGATCCCGGTGTCGTTTCTGAACTGCTCCGCGACCCAGTCGACGATCCGTCTGTCGAAGTCGTCGCCGCCGAGGTGGCCGTCGCCGCTGGAGGCGCGCACCTCGATCACGCCGTCGCCGACGTCGAGCAGCGAGACGTCGAACGTGCCGCCGCCGAGGTCGAACACGAGCACGGTCTCGGACCCTCTTCTCTCGAGCCCGTACGCGAGCGCCGCGGCGGTCGGCTCGTTGATGATCCGCAGCACCTCGAGGCCGGCGATTCTGCCGGCGTCTCTGGTCGCCTGGCGCTGCGCGTCGTTGAAGTACGCGGGCACGGTGATGACGGCCTCGGTGACTCTCTCGCCGAGGAATCTGGCGGCGTCGTCGGCGAGCTTGCGCAGGATCGCGGCCGAGATCTCCTCGGGCGCGTACTGTCTTCCGCGGATCTCGAAGCGGACGGCGTCGTTGGGGCCCGGCACGACTCTGAAGGGGACGATTCTCGCCTCCTCGTCGACCTCGCCCCATCTGCGCCCGATGAAGCGCTTGGCGGAGTAGATCGTCGCCTCGGGGTTGAGGATCGCCTGGCGTCTGGCGACCTGCCCGACGAGCCGCTGGCCGTCCTCGGTGAAGGCGACGACGGACGGCGTCGTACGGCTGCCCTCGGCGTTCGGGATCACCTCGGCGCGACCCCCTTCCATGACCGCGGCCACCACCGAGTTCGTGGTGCCCAGGTCGATCCCTACGGCCTTCGCCATGATTCGCTCCTCGTTCAGCGGGACGGGACGGTTGGCCGCGCGTGCAGGGTGCCGCCGACGTGATCCTCGTGATCGACCTCGATCACGTCGGCGAGGGCGCTGCTCCAGCCGAGCGCGGAGCCGGCGCGCTCCGCGTCGGCCAGCTCCTTCACGTCGACCAGGTCGGCGGACGGCAGCAGCGCCGCCACCCGTTCGACCCGCCGCCCGCGACCGAGCGACTGGGTCGACGTCACGACGTAGGCGTCGACGGCGTCCGCGGGCGCGCCCGCGCGCAGCAGCGCGTGCAGCTCGCGGACCGCGGCGGGGCGCGTGCCACCGCGCACGTGCACGTGCCAGACGGCGTGCGCGCCGCGGTCGCGCACCACCTGGGCGAGCACGGCCGAGCGCGCGTCGTGCAGCACGACGACGTCGTCGGCGGCGACCGCCGCGCCGATCAGCTCCTGCGCGGCGCGCTCGAGCGCGCGCACGGCGACGCCGTCGTCGCGCAGTCGCCCCCGCAGCGTGGCGGCCAGCTCGCTGCCGACCGGCGAGGCGGCCGCGCACCAGACGGTGCGGCCTGCGAGCGCGTCGTCCGCCAGCTCGCGCGTCCAGGTCAACACGCGCACGTCGTGTGCGCCCGACAGGGCGTCGAGGCGCTCCGTCCTCACCGAGGTCATGTCGATCCCGGTAGGCCGGCGTGTCAGGCCGTCAAGACGACCGCGATATCCGCTGTCCGCGCCCGGTCCAGGCGGTTTGCGCTGGCGCCCGCCCGGTCTACTTGCAACGTCAGCGTCCGCCGATCGAAAGGAGCTCCGCATGCCGCTGCCGACGCGTCGTTCGTCCTCAGCTTCCGCCCCCGCGCCGACGGGATCCCGCTGGGACCCGGTGCAGCAGCTCGACCAGCTGCAGGACTCGCTCATGCAGATGCTGCGCGGCGTCTGGCCCGACGGCGAAAACCGCGTGCTCGACGCCGACGCCGGCTGGATCCCCGCGGTCGACGTGGAGGAGGCCGAGGACGCCTGGATCGTCGAGGCCGAGCTCCCGGGCGTCGATCGCGACGACGTCAACGTCGAGCTGCGCGACTCCGAGCTCGCGATCTACGGCGAGGTCAAGGAGCGCGAGCGCGCCGGCGTGCTGCGCCGCCGCACCCGCCGCGTCGGCCGCTTCGACTTCCACGTCACGCTGCCGGGCGAGACCGATCCCGAGGGGATCGAGGCGACGCTGCGCGAGGGCGTGCTGACGGTCCGCATCCCGAAGCAGCAGCGCAGCGAGCCGCACCGCATCGAGGTCGGCAGAGGCTGACCCGACCGGAGATCACCAACGAGAAGGGACGATCGCAATGTCAAGTTTGCTGGAGCCGTTGCAGCGGGACGTCCTCCGCTACATGCCACGCGCCGGGTTCGGGTTCTTCCCCCCCGCCGACATCATCGTCACCGACGAGGACGTGTCGGTGTTCATGGACGTGCCGGGCCTGAGATCCGAGCAGATCGAGATCGAGCTCGAGCACGACGTCCTGACCGTCCGCGGCGAGCGGCCGTTCCCGTACGGCGACGACCAGGAGCCGTCGCGTACCTGGCGGCGGATCGAACGCTCCTTCGGTCGCTTCGAGCGCGGGATCCGCGTGCCGCGCGGGCTCGACCCCGACGCGGTCGAGGCGGCGCTGCACGACGGCGTGCTGAACGTGCGGATGCCGAAGCCGCAGCCGCTCAGACCGCACCGCATCGAGGTCCGCGGCGGCGAGGAGGCGACGGGCGAGTCGTCCGGAGGCCAGCAGCAGGGCGCGCCCGCGAGCCAGCAGCAGGGCGCGCCGGCGAGCCAGCAGCAGAGCCAGCAGCAGGGCGCATCGACGTGAGCGCCCCGGACGCCGCCGTCGCGACCGTCGTCTGCGATCACTGCGGACGGCGCAACCGCCTGCCGGTCGCCGCGCGCGGCGTCCCTCGCTGCGGCAACTGCCACAACCCGCTGCCGTGGATCGTCGACGCCGACGCGACCACCTTCGACGCCGCGATCGACGCCGACATGCCGGTGCTGGTCGACTTCTGGGCCGCGTGGTGCGCGCCCTGCCGGATGGTCTCGCCGCTCGTGGAGCGGATCGGCCATGCCGACGCCGGCCGGCTGAAGGTCGTCAAGCTCGACGTCGACGGCGCGCCAGACATCGCGGCGCGCTACGACGTCCAGGGCATCCCGCTCCTGCTGCTGCTGCACCAGGGGCGCGAGCTGGACCGGCTCGTCGGCGCGGCGCCCGAGGCGCGGCTGCGGGCGTGGGTCGACAGCCAGCTCGCGGCCGCCGCGCAGGGGTAGGTCACGCCGCTGATCGTCGCCCGCTGGCCGAACGCCGTCCAGTCCTGCCCGACCTGCACGCCGGGGTGCTCGCGCGGCAGGTAGACGAAGACGTGCGCCTCCGCGTCGGAGCCGATCACGTGCGCGTGCGGCCGCGTCGCGGCGGTCATGCCCCGACCGCCGCGGCGCGACGGAACTCGGCGCCCGGGTGGCGCGCCGGCAGGTACGGCCCGGCGGCGCCGTCGGACAGCTTCTCGCGCAGCGTGCCGGGCGCGTACGCCCGCTGCGCGAGGCCGCGCTCCTGCAGCACCGGGATCGCGCCGTCGACGAAGTCGACGAACGAGCCCGGGGTCGTGTGGTACATCAGGTTGATCCCGTCGACGCCGGCGTCCGCCCACGTCTGGAGCCGGTCCGCGACCTGCTCCGGGGTGCCCACGACGCGCAGGTCGGCGGTGTAGCGCAGCAGGTCGCCGAAGCGCCACGTCGTGTCCGGCGCCGCCTCGATCAGGTTCTTCACGACGCCCTGGACGTTCGCCGAGCGCAGCTCGCCGATCGGCGCGTCGAGGTCGATCGCGCTGAGGTCGACGCCGAGGTTGCCGGCCATGTGCGCGGCGTAGCCCTCGTCGCTCGCCCGCTCGTCGATCTCGCGCTGCTTGCGCAGCGCCTCCTCCTCGGTCCCGCCGAGGATCGCGCTGAGGCCCTGGTAGAAGAGCACGTCGCCGGCCTTGCGCCCGCTCGCGATCGCCCGCGCGCGCACGTCCCGCACCTGGGTGGCGGCGCCCTCCGGCGTGCGGGCGATGATGAAGACGGCCTCCGCGTGGCGCGCGGCGAACGCCCGCCCGCGCTCGGAGGAGCCGGCCTGGAAGACGACCGGCGTGCGCTGGCGCGAGGGCTCGGCGAGGTGCGGGCCGACGACGTCGTAGAAGCGCCCGGCGTGGTCGATGTCGTGGATCTTCGCCGGGTCGGCGTAGATCCCCCGCTCGACGTCGCGCTGGACGGCGTCCTCCTCCCAGCTGCCCTCGAGCAGCTTGTAGACGACTTCGAGGTACTCGTCGGCGCGCTCGTAGCGCTCGTCGTGCTCGGGCAGGCCGCCCCAGCCGAGGTTGCGCCCTGCCGTCTCGAGGTAGGAGGTGACGACGTTCCAGGCGAGGCGGCCGCCCGTCAGGTGGTCGAGCGTGGCGATCCGGCGCGCGAACGCGAACGGGTGCTCCTGCAGCACCGAGGCCGTGAAGGCGAAGCCGAGCTCGTCGGTCGCGTACGCCATCGCCGGGATCAGCAGCGACGGGTCGTTGACGGGGATCTGCAGCCCCTCGCGCACGGCGGGGTCGCGGCTGCCGCGGTAGCTGTCGTAGGTGCCGATCACGTCGGCGAGGAAGAGCGCGTCGAACTTCCCCCGCTCGAGCAGCTGCGCGAGCTCGACCCAGGGATCCAGGCTCGCGTACTCGAGCTGCCGGGTGTCCGGCCGCGTCCACTGCCCATGGTGGATGTGCGAGACGCAGTTCATCGTGAACGCGTTGAAGCGCAGGCGGCCCATCAGGCGACCGCCGCCGAGGGGGCGAAGCGCCGCGCGGCGGCCGGATGGCGGTCGGGCAGGCGCGGTCCCTGCTCCCCGTCGGTCAGCTTCTCGCGCAGCGTGCCGGGCGCGTACTCGCGCTGCGCGAGGCCGCGCTCCTGGAGCACCGGGATGACATGGTCGATGAAGTCGGCGAACGTCCCGGGCGTCCTCGTATAGACGAGGTTGATGCCGTCGACGCCGGCGTCTGACCACGCCTGCAGCTGGTCGGCGACCTGCTCTGGCGCGCCCACGACGCGCGTGTCGGCGCGCTGGCGCAGCAGGTCCCCGAAGGTCCAGGTCTTGTCCGGCGCCTCCTCGATCATCGCGCGCAGGAAGCCCTGCACGCCGTTGCTGTAGAGGCTGCCGATCGGCTCCTGCAGGTCGTACTCGCCGAGGTCGACGCCGAGCCCGCCGGCGACGTGCGCGGCGATCCCCTCGGTGCTGATGCGCTCCTCGATCTCGGCCTCTCTGCGGCGCGCCGCCGCCTCCGTCTCGCCGGTGATGACGGTCAGCCCCTGGAAGAAGAGGATGTCCTGCGCCCGGCGCCCGTGGCGGACGGCGCGGGCGCGCACGTCGTCGATGTTCGCCTTCGCGCCGTGCGGGCTGCGCGCCGCGATGAACGTCGCCTCCGCGTGGCGCGCGGCGAACTCGCGACCGCGCTCCGAGGAGCCGGCCTGGAACAGCACCGGCGTCCGCTGCGGCGAGGGCTCGGAGAGGTGCGGGCCGACGACGTCGGGGTAGTAGCCGCCGCGATGGTCGATGTCGTGGATCTTGGCCGGGTCGGCGTAGATCCCGCGCTCCACGTCGCGCAGCACGGCGTCGTCCTCCCAGCTGCCCTCGATCAGCTTGTAGAGCACGTCGACGTACTCCTCGGCGCGCTCGTAGCGGTCGTCGTGCTGCGGCAGCGCGCCGTAGCCGAGGTTGCGCGCCGCGTTCTCGAGATAGGAGGTGACGATGTTCCAGGCGACGCGCCCGCCCGTCAGGTGGTCGAGCGTCGAGAGCCGGCGGGCGAAGCTGAAGGGGTGGTCCTGCAGCACCGAGGAGGTGAACGCGAAGCCGAGGTGCTCGGTCGCGTACGCCATCGCGGGGATCAACAGCGACGGATCGTTGACGGGGATCTGCAGGCCTTCGCGGACCGCCACCTCGCGGCCGCCGCGGTACGTGTCGTAGGTGCCGATCACGTCGGCCAGGAAGAGCGCGTCGAACTTCCCGCGCTCGAGCAGCTGCGCGAGCTCGACCCACGTGCCGAGGTCGGTGTAGTCGAGCTGGCGGGTGTCCGGATCGGTCCACAGCCCATGCGTGATGTGCGAGACGCAGTTCATGCTGAACGCGTTGAAGCGCAGGCGCGCCATCAGCCCACCTCCGCCAGGTCGCGCGGTTCGCGCGCGAGCGTCGGGAGCGCGGCGAGCAGCTGTTGGGTGTAGGGCTGGCGCGGCGAGAAGAAGATCTCGTCGGCCGTCCCCTGCTCGACGACCTTGCCGTCGTTGAGCACGAGCACGCGGTCGCTCATGTGATGGATCACTCCGAGGTCGTGTGAGATGAACAGGTAGCTGAGGCCGAGCGCGGCCTGCAGGTCGGTCAGCAGGTCGAGCACCTGCGCCTGGATCGAGACGTCGAGCGCCGAGACCGGCTCGTCGCAGACGATCACCGACGGCTCCGGTGCCAGCGCCCGCGCGATCGCGACGCGCTGGCGCTGGCCGCCCGAGAGCTGCAGCGGGCGACGGTCGCGATGCTCGTGCTCGAGCCCGACCTGCTCGAGCAGCTCGCCGATGCGCGCACGTCGCTGCGCGGCGCCCGGATAGCCGCCCTCCGGCAGCGCGTCGAGCAGGATCCGCTCGACGCTCCAGCGCGGGTCGAACGAGCTCAGCGGGTCCTGATAGACGACGCCGATCTGCCGCCGCCGCGCGCGCCGCCGGCGCTCGGGCACCGCCGTCCAGGGCCCGCCGTTCAGCAGCACCTGACCGCCGTCGGGCTCGGTCAGCGCGAGCGCGATCCGCGCCGTCGTGGTCTTGCCGGAGCCCGACTCGCCGACGACGCCGAGCGTCTCTCCGGCGGCCAGCTCGAACGAGACGTCGTCGACGACGGTGCGCGTGATCCCGTCTGGCCCGCGGTAGCGCTTCACGAGCCCGGTCGCCTCCAGCACCGGCACGCGGGCGCCGTCACGGACGGGCGCCGCGGCCGCCGGCGCCGGCTCGCGGATCAGCGGGCTGGGCGGAGCGGGCGAGAGGCGCGTGCCCTTCGAGTGCGTCGAGGGGACCGCGTCGAGCAGCGCCCGCGTATACGCATGGCGCGGGCGCGCGAGCACCTCGCTCGCCGGCCCGCGCTCGACGATCTCGCCGGCGCGCATCACCGCGACCTCGTCCGCCATCCGCGCGACGACCGCGAGATCATGGCTGATCAGGATCAGCGCCGTGCCGCGCTCCTTCGTCTGCGCGAGCAGGTCGAGCACCTGCGCCTGCACCGTCACGTCGAGCGCCGTCGTCGGCTCGTCGGCGATGATCAGCGGCGGGTCGAGCGCGATCGCGGCGGCGATCAGGGCGCGCTGGCGCAGGCCGCCCGACAGCTCGTGCGGCAGCTGACGGGCGCGCAGCTCGGGCTCGGGCACGCCGACCTGCGTCAGCAGCTCGACCACGCGCGCACGGCGCGTCTCGCGGGTGCCCCAGCGGTGCAGGCGCAGCCCCTCGGCGATCTCCTTGCCGACGGGGCGCAGCTGGTCGAGCGAGACGAGCGCGTCCTGCAGGACGAAGCCGACGCCCTTGCCGCGCAGCGCGCGCCAGCCGCGGTCGCGCAGCCCGAGCAGGCTGCGGCCCTCGAACGCGAGCGCGTCGGCGCTGACGTGCGCGTCCCCGCCGGTCAGCCCGACGAGCGACCGCGCGGTCACGCTCTTGCCGGAGCCGGACTCGCCCACGATCGCGAGGCAGCGGCCGGCGGCGAGCGTGAACGAGACGCCCTCGACGACCTCGCGGCGCTGCTTCGGCGGACCGAACGCGACACGCAGGTTCTCGACCCGCAAGAGGTCGCGGGACTGGTCGAGCTGGATGCTCATCGGGCAGGCCCTCCTTCCAGGCGCTGCTGCAGGTAGCGGCCGATCGTCGTGACCGACAGGGCGAAGAGGACGATCGCGAGGCCCGGGAAGATCTCCAGCCACCAGGCGTGCGTGACGTAGTTGCGGCCGGCGTCGAGCATCGCCCCCCACTCGGGGGCGGGAGGCGCGACGCCGAGGCCGAGGAACGCGAGGCCGGCGGCCCACACGATCGACTGGCCGACGCCGAGCGTGACGACGACGACGAGCGGCCGCATCGCGTTGGGGAAGACGTGGCGGCGGATCACGCGCGGGTAGGAGTGTCCGAGCGCCCGCGCCGCCTCGACGTAGCCCGAGCCGCGCACGCTCAGCACCTGGCCGCGGATCATGCGGGCGTAGCCGGGCGCCGAGGAGATCCCGACGGCGACGATCTCGGTCGTCGCGCTCGGCCCGAAGACGGTCACGAACAGCAGCGAGAGCATCAGCACCGGGAACGAGAAGAGCACCTCGACGAAGCGGCTGACGAGGCCGTCGACGAGCCGGCCGCCGAGGCCCGAGAGGAACCCGAGCGCGATCGCGACCGCCATCGCGAGGGCGGTCGCGCCGACCCCGATCAGCAGCGACTGGCGGGCGCCGTGGACGATCCGCGTGTAGACGTCGCGGCCCGACTGGTCGGTGCCGAGGACGTGGCCGGCAGACGGCGCTCTGAGGCTCGCCGCGAGGTCGATCGCGAGCGGGTCGCGCGGCGCCAGCAGCGCCGGCGCGATCGCCGCCAGGACGAAGAACAGCACGACGAGCGACGCGAGGATGACGCCGGGGCGCAGGCTGCGGACCCACGCGGCGGTGACGGCCGCCGACGGCGCGGGTCCGCCGACGGGCAGGGCAGGAGACGGCTGGATCGCGCTCATGCCGTGCGCATCCGCGGGTCGACGACGGTGTAGGCGAGGTCGACGAGCAGGTTCGCGACGACGTAGACGAACGCGAGCAGCATCACGACGCCGGAGACGAGCGGGATGTCGCGTGCGTTGGCCGCCGAGACGAGCACCTGCCCGATACCGGGCCGCGCGAAGACGCTCTCGACGATCACCGCGCCAGAGAAGAGCGCGCCGAGCGCCCAGCCCGAGAGCGTGATCCCCGGCAGCACGGCATGGCGCAGGGCGTGTCTCGTGCGCACGCCGAGGTCGCCCATCCCGCGCGCGCGGGCCGACGTGACGAAGGGCTGGTCGAGCACCTTCTCGAACTCGTCGCGCGTGACCTGGCCGATGAAGCCGGCGAGCGGGATCCCGAGCGTCAGCGCCGGCAGCACCAGCCCGGAGAGACTCGTCTCGCCCTCGACCGGGAACCACTTCAGGTCGATCGCGAAGACGACGAGCAGGACGACGCCGAGCCAGTAGTGCGGCAGGCCCGCGGCGATCGTCTCGAAGCCGGAGCCGAGCGTCGAGCGGACGCGCCCGCGCTTCGCCGTCGCGATCGTCAGCACGAGCGAGATCGCCCACGCGAACAGCAGCGCGGTGACGGTCAGCACGATCGTCGGGCCGATCTGGTCGCCGATGATGCGCGCGACCGGCTCGTGCAGCTGGTAGGAGCTGCCGAGGTCCCCGCGCGCCAGCCCGCCGAGGTAGTGCAGGTACTGGCCGACGATCGAGTCGTCGAAGCCGTATTTGGCGTTGATCGGCGCCAGCTCGCTCGCCGTCCGCTTGATCGTCTGCCCGCTCTCCTGGTTGAGGATCAGCGTCGCGCGGTCGCCCGGCAGCAGCGTCTGCACGAAGAACGTGAAGGTCGCCGCCGCCCACAGCACGCCGATCGCGCCGAGCAGGCGGACGGCCACGCCGCGGGCGCTCATCTGGCGAAGTACGCGTCGGAGAACACCGGCTCGCCCTGCGAGTCCTCGAGCCACACGTCGCGCAGCCGCCTGTCGATCGCCAGCGAGGTCGTCTGCGTGTAGAGGCCGACGACGGCCGCCTCCGCGACGATGATCTGCTGCGCTCTGGCGTAGAGCTGCTTCTGCTTCGCCGGGTCGAGCGTCGAGTTCGCCGCCGCGATCGTGCGGTCGAGCTCGGGGTTGTTGTAGAACGACTCGTTGTTGCCGTTCGGGCTGTCCTTCAGGTTCTGGCGCCAGACGATGTAGAGCACGCCCGCGTTCGGGCTGGTCCAGTACCACGGCTGCGCGTCGTAGGAGTCGGGCGTCGAGTATCTGCCGCTGAACGTCTCGCTCGGCGTCGCCGGCACGAGGTCGACGTGGAAGCCGACCTGCTTCGCCTGCTGCTGGATGTTCTGCAGCAGCGTGACGCCCTCGGAGGTGATCACCGATCCGGCCGGGTAGACGAGCTTGACGGTCAGCTCTCTCCCGTTCTTCGTGCGGTAGCCGGCGCCGTCCTTCGCGCTCCAGCCGGCCGCGTCGAGCAGGCTGTTCGCTCTGCCGGGGTCGTACGCGTAGGCGTTCGCGAGCGACGCGTCGTAGTCGGGCGTGCTCTGGCTCAGCGCGCCGTTGCCGTTGTAGGGGATGACGCCGTTGAACGCGCTCTTGACCCCGTTCGCGCGGTCGGTCGCATAGGCGAACGCCCGGCGCACGGCGACGTCGTCGAAGGGCGCTCTGCTGGTGTTGAGGCTGAGGCGGACCGGCGTGCCGGGGGTGATGTACTGCTGCACCTCGAAGCGCGCCTTCGCCTCCTGCCAGTCGACCGTCGGGACGTCGTAGATGACGTCCGACTGGTGGTTCGTGAGCGAGCCGTAGCGGACCGTCTGGTCGCCGAGGAACTTCCAGACGATCCCGTCGACGTAGGCCGGGCCCTGGTGCTTGGCGTTGGCGGGCGCCGAGTCATAGCTCGGGTTGCGGACGAACGTCAGGTTCTGCCCGCGGTTCCACTTCTGGAGGATGAACGGGCCGCTGCCGACCGGCGCGGTGCAGACGGCGTCCGCGCCGCTCGCCAGCGTCTGGGGCGAGACGATCCCGAAGTACGCCTGCGAGAGCGACGAGAGCAGCGGCGAGTACGGCTTCTTCAGATCGAGCTGCAGCGTCGTCGCGTCGAGCGCCCTGCTCGACGCGTAGTACCCGCCGATGTAGGACTGGACCGTGCTGTTGCCGGTTCTGGGGTCGAGCCAGTAGCTGAAGTTCTTCGCGACGGCGGCGGCGTCGAGCGGCGTGCCGTCGGTGAATCTGATCCCCGGCTTGAGGGTGAAGGTCCACGTTCTCTGGTCCTTCGAGACCTTCCAGGAGGTGGCCAGCCAGGGCACGATCTTGCCGCCCTTCTCCTGCGCGACGAGCGAGTCGAGCAGCTGGCGGTCGATGTAGGCCTCCTGCACCCAGCCGCCCGTCAGGCACGGCGGCTCCTGCTCGTGGCCGTACCGGATCGTGCCGCCTCTGACCGGCGTCGCGCTCCCCGACGCAGCGCCGGAGCCGGCGGCGGTGCCGGCGCTCGCGCTGTCGCTCCCGCCCGACGCCCCACCCCCGCCGCAGGCCGACAGCGTCGAGGCGATCGCGAGCGCGGCGGCGAGCCCGACCAGCCGGGCGCGGCCGCGGGTCGTGTCGGCGGGCGGGGACGGGGCGGGATGCTCGAGACTCATCGTGTCGATACCTCGGAGGGGATGGCGGCGCGCGGCGGTCGGCAGCGCCCGGAACTCGACGCAATCTAGATAAAGCCGACTGAAATTACCGGCTTTATCCCGATCAGTACCCGCTCGGGTACCGCCGGAAAGCGGTCGAACGTGATCGGCGATCCACGCGATTCGTGGATCGCCGATCTAGAGCTGCCCGTGGTTGGGCGGCGGCACGTCCTCGAGCTCGTAGGCGGCGAGGTGGTGGTACTTCCAGTCGAGCGGGTCGTGGACGCTGTGCGTGCGCGCGTTGCGCCAGTGGCGGTCGAGGTCGTGGACGGCGGCGGTCGAGCTCGTGCCGCAGAGCGCGAACAGCTCGCTCGCGACCGCGACCGCGACCTCGCTGCCGAACGCCTTCGCCGACGCGACCGCGAGCGAGCCACGGGCGGCCGCAGCGGCGTCGGCGGGAACCAGGCCGACCTCGCCGAGCACGCCCGCCGCGTCGCGCAGGAGCGCCTCGGCCGCGCGCACCTGCGTCGCCGCGCGTCCGTAGCGCAGCAGCGTGTGCGGGTCCTGCGCGGCCGTCGCGGCGCCCGCGCGGACCGCCTCGGTCGCGGGGCGCGCTCGCTCGCGCAGGTAGGCGCGCGCGTCGCGCAGCGCGCCGCCCGCGATCCCGACCTCGATCGCAGCGTGCACGAGCTGCGCCCGCGCGCCGAACTGCTGCGGCAGCTCGTAGGCGCGCGCGTAGTCGAGCACGAGCGCGGGGTCGACCTCGACCGCCGTGAACGTCGTCGTGCCGCTGACGGTGGCGCGCTGGCCGATCACGTCCCAGTCGTCGTCGACGTGCACGCCGGCCGCGTCGCGCGCGACGAACGCGACGAGGAGCCGGTCGCGCTCGTCGAGCGCGCTGACGGCGATCCAGCGCGACGAGATCGCACCGGTGCAGTAGTACTTGCGCCCGTCCAGCAGCAGGCGGCGGGGGTCCGGGCGCCCCTGCGGCGAGCGCGTCAGGCGCGTCGTCAGGTCCTGCGCGTGTCGGCCGCCGCGCTCGGCCAGCGCGTTGCCGATCCGCGCGCCCGCCAGCACGTCGGCGAACAGCGCCGCGCGCTGCGCGTCGGAGCCCCAGACCCGCAGGACGTCGACGAACAGGAAGTGCGCCTGCGGCACCTGCGCGATCGCCGGGTCGACGGCGGCGATCACCCGCACCACCTCCGCGAGCGTCGCCGGCGAGACCTCCGCGCCGCTGTACGCTCGCGGGACGGTGATGCCGAGCAGGCCGCTGGCGTCGAGCAGCGCGAGCGCCGCGCTCGGGACGGCGCCGGCGCCGGCGCGGTCGCGCTCGACGGCGCCCTCCGCCAGCGCGCTCGCCAGCGTCCGCGCGGTCGCGACCGCCTCGCGTTCGGAGCCGATCACGGGGATGCGCGTCGCCGTCGAGCTCATGACAGCGCCGGCGCCGCGACCCCGCCGGCGAGCCCCGGCGGCTCGCGCAGCAGCCCGCGCCGCCGCAGCACGGGGATCACGCCCTCGCCGACGCGGTAGGCCTCCTCCAGATGCGGATAGCCGGACAGGATGAACTCGTCGATGCCGAGCTCGTGGTACTCGGCGATACGGTCCGCGACCTCCTCGTGGCTGCCGACGAGCGCGGTCCCGGCGCCGCCCCGCACGAGGCCGACGCCGGCCCACAGGTTGGGCGAGACCTCGAGCCCGTCGGTGCGGCCGTCGTGCAGCGCCTGCATGCGGCGCTGACCCTCCGACTGCGACGCCGACTGGATCGCCTGGGCGCGCGCGATCGCGGCCGGGTCGAGGCCGTCGAGCAGCCGCTGCGCCTCCGCCCACGCCTCCTCGGAGCGCTCCCGCGCGATCACGTGCAGGCGGATCCCGAAGCGCAGCTCGCGGTCGAGCTCGGCGGCGCGCTCGCGCACGCCGTCGAGCTTGCGGGCGACCTGCGCGGGCGGCTCGCCCCAGGTCAGGTAGACGTCGGCGTAGCGCGCCGCGACCTCGACCGCCCCCGACGAGGAGCCGCCGAGGTAGACGTCGGGCCAGAGCGGCGGCGCCGGCAGCTGCGCGCCCTCGAGCGACAGGTGCGCGCCGTGGTAGTCGACGACCTCACCGCTCCAGAGCTCGCGGATCGCGTGGAGGAACTCGCCCGCCCGCGCGTAGCGAGCGCGCTTGTCGAGCGTGTCGCCGAAGCGCCGCTGCTCGGCGTCGTCGCCGCCGACGACGACGTTGAGCAGCAGCCGCCCGCCGGAGATGCGCTGGTAGGTGGCGGCCATCTGCGCGGCCAGCAGCGGCGGCTGCAGGCCGGGGCGGAACGCGACGAGGAACTTGAAGCGCTCGGTCACCTGCGTCAGGCCGGCGGTGATCACCCACGCGTCCTCGCACCAACTGCTCGTCGGCGTCAGCGCCGCCTCGAAGCCGAGCTGCTCGGCCGAGCGCGCGATCTGCCCGATGTAGCCGATCTCGGGCGCGCGCTCGACGCCGCTCTCGGTCACGCGCGAGCCGGACGCGCCGACGGCGTTGCCGAGGCTCAGGTCGCTGCGCGAATCGCCGTTGGTGGGCAGGAACCAATGCAGGACGACGGGCACGACGCTCCTAGCGGTAGAGGGAGGACCCGAGGGAATCTAGGTCTTTCTGGTCGTCTTTGTAGACTTTGCGCCGATGAGTACCCGAACAGGCACCTCAGCAGACATCTCCGCACGGGTCTCCGGCGCCGCCGACGTCGCTCCCGGTCCGGGCGCCGAGCAGCCGGTCCGGGCGCTCGTGGTCGACGCGCACCAGCCGACGCGGCTCGGGCTCGCGCTGATCCTCCGGCGCGAGCCGTGGGTCGCGAGCTGCCTGATGGCGGCCGATCAGCGCGACGCGGTCGCGCTGATCCGCACGCACCGACCGGACGTCGCGCTTGTCGACATCTCGAACGTCGGCCCGTTCGTCAACTCGCTCGCGAGCGCGCTGCGCGCCGCGCACCCCGGGCTCGCGCTCGTGCTGTCCTCGCGCTGCGGCGCGAGCGCGGCGACCGCCGCGTCGGTGCGGCGCGTCGATGCCGGCTTCCTGTCGGCGGGCGCGACCGCCGCGCAGGTCGCGGGCGCCGTCCGCGCTGCCGTCTTCCTCGCGCCCGCGCAGGTCGGCGACGGCGAGGTGCCGGCCTCGCCCCTGACCGCGCGCGAGCGGCAGGTGCTGGCGCTGCTCGCGACCGGCGCGACGAACCGCGAGATCGCCGCCGAGCTGCAGCTCGGCGCCGACAGCGTGAAGAAGCACGCCGGCGCGATCTACCGCAAGCTCGGCGTCCGCAACCGCACCGAGGCGACGCAGCGGGCCGCCACGCTCCTGGCCAGCGGCTGAGACCGGCACGGTCCCTTCGGGAGGTCCCGGCGCTCACGGGAGCGCGAGCTGGCGGAACGCCCGGGTCGGCTCCGGCGGCAGGCCGGCGGCGCCGCGCGCCTCGAGGTCGAGCAGCGCCCGCTTGCGCTCGAGACCGCCGCGATAGCCGGTCAGCGCCCCGTTCACGGCGACCACGCGGTGGCAGGGGACGACGATCGGCACCGGGGTCCGTGCAACCGCGCCGCCGGCGGCGCGCACGCGATCGGGCCGGCCGACGCGCTGCGCCAGCTCCGTGTAGCTGATCGTGGTGGCGTACGGGATCTGCGCCAGCTGCTCCCAGACGTCGCGCTGGAACCGCGTGCCGCCGAGGTCGAGCTCGAGCTCGAACGCCACGCGCTCGCCCGCGAAGTACGCGGCCAGCTGCGTCGCCGCGTCCGCGAGGATGCCGCTCGCGTGCGCGAGCGGTCGACGGTCGCGCACGTGGAGGTGGCCGCCGTCGCCCGGGAAGTGCAGCCCGCGCAGGCCGCGCGCGCTCGCCTCGAGGGCGAGCGGCCCGAACGGGCTCTCGTAGATCGTCCATCTCGTTGGCTTGCTCATGCCGCTCCCTCCAGGTTCCCCTGGGCCGTGCGAGCGAGCCCCTGGGCGAGCTCGCACACGGCATGCGAGCGCTCTGCGCGAGTCATGCCGCCCGCTCCAGGTTCCCCTGGGCCGTGCGAGCGAGCCCCTGGGCGAGCTCGCACACGGCATGCGAGCGCTCTGCGCGAGTCATGCCGCTCCCTCCAGGTTCCCCTGGGCCGTGCGAGCGAGCCCCTGGGCGAGCTCGCACACGGCATGCGAGCGCTCTGCGCGAGTCATCCCGCCCGCTCCAGCGTCAGCAGCTGCGCCTTCGCCTCCGGCCCGCCGCGATAGGCCCCGAGCGCGCCACCGCTACGGAGCACGCGGTGGCAGGGCACGACGATCGGCAGCGGGTTCGTCGCGAGCGCGGTCCCGGCCGCGCGGACCGCGCCCGGGCTGCCGGCGCGCGTCGCGACCTGCTTGTAGGAGGCGGTCTGCCCGTAGGGGATCTGCGCCGTCGCTCGCAGCACCTCGCGCCGGAAGCCGCGCGTGAGCCGCCAGTCGAGCGCGACGTCGAACGTCCGGCGGCCACCGTCGAAGTACTCGTCGAGCTGGCGGCGGGCGTGCGTGAGCGCGTCCCGCGAGGCGTGCAGGACCCGCACCGAGACGCGCCGCGCGAGCTCGTCGAGCACCGCGTCCTCGTCCTCGGCCGGAAGTCCGACGCGCACCAGCCCCTCGGCGGTCGCGCCGAGCAGGATCGAGCCGAGCGGCGAGTCGTGGCGCTCGTAGGCGACGTCGATCAGCCCCTCCGCCTCGGCCCGGCGCGCGAGCTCCTCGCGGACCCGCGACCAGGCGGCCGGACCGGGCCCGCTGACGGCGCCGAGCGCCGCCGCGAGCGCGAGCTCGTCACTCTGGTTGCTGTTGATCTCGTTCATGTCCTTAGGACGGTCGGCGGCGGGATCCTGTGAGGTCATCAGCGGGTCGCGATCTCCTTTCTCAGTCGCCGCAGGCCCTCGAAGACGTTGCGCCGCACGGCCGGCTCGGCGATCTCCATCGCGGCCGCGATCTCGGGGTACGAGAGGTCGGCCAGGTAGCGCAACGTGACGGCCTGCCGCTGCTTGTCCGGCAGCCCGCGCACCTGCTCCCACAGCGCCTCGTCGCGGAAGACGACGGCCTCGGCGCCGCCGGCGAGCGGTTCGACGTCGTCGACCGGAACGGGCTCGCGCGCTCGGGTCCGATGCAGGTCGACGGCCTTGCGGGCCGCGATCGAGAGCAGCCACGAGCGGATCGCGTCCGCGTCGCGCAGCTGGTCGTAGGCGCGCAGCGCGGCCAGCATCGTCTCCTGGAAGCAGTCGTCGGCGCGGACCGGGCCGAGGCGGGCGACGCAGAGGCGCAGCACGGCCGGGCCGTGCAGCTCGACGACGCGCTCGAACGGCGGCAGGGGCGTCGGGCGCGGACTCACGACGGTGCGGGTGACGTGCATCGGGAAACGAGACCTCGGCGTGGGGTGGTCAGGGCTCACGCGGTGAGACGGTCGCGGGCGCGATCGTGTGAGATCGGGTCGCGGATCGATCGCGAGACAGGGGTCCGGGTGGGGGGATCTCCCCCATGTACGCAGGAGCGGCAGCGGCGAGTCTGTTCCCATGTCGACCTCCACACCACCCACCACTCCCACGATCGCCGGCGCCCGCGAGCGCAACGAGGCTATCTGGCAGGCGTACCTGCGGACCCTGGCGAGCCGGACCCCGAGGGCCGGCTCGCGCTGTGGGCCTCCGACGGGCGACTCGTCGTCGCCTATCCGAACGACGCCCTGCCGCCCGCCGTCGGCGGCCACGACGAGCTGCGCGCCCTGATGGGCGCGTTCATGGCCGGCTACGAGCGCCTCTGGGTCTCCGACCGCAAGGAGCCCACGATGGCCCACTTCCTGTTCACCCTGCCCGACGGCGGCGGCGTCAGCCCGCCGATCGTCGGCCTCGCCGGCGCGCTGGTCGCGCGCGGCTACGACGTCCGCGTCCTCGCCGACCCGGTCCTGCGTCCCGACGTCGAGGCCGCCGGCGCCCGCTTCCGCCCCTGGACGCGCGCTCCGTACCGCACTGCGAGCGGTCGCGACACCGAGATCCTGCGGGACTGGGGCGCACGCACGCCGGCCGCGAGCTTCGCGATCCTGCGCGACGAGATCATGGTCGGCCCCGCCGACCGCTACGCCGCGGACGTGCTGGAGGAGCTCGCCCGCGAGCCGGCCGACGCGATCGCGACCGAGACGGTGCTGTTCGGCACGATGGTCGCCGCCGAGCACGCCGGCGTACCGCTGGCCGTCCTCAGCTCGACCGTGCTGCCGCTGCCCGTCCCTGGGCGGCCGCTGTTCGGACCGGGCTTCCAGCCCGCGCCGGCCCGCTCGGTCGCGTCCGCGACCGCGTCTTCGCCCGCCTCGGCGAGCGGCTGTGGGATCGCGCGCTGCCGCGCCTCAACGAGGCCCGCGCCGGCTACGGCCTGCCGGCGCTCGCCACCGCGCTCGACCAGGTGCGCGTCGCCGACGCAGGCCCAGCGCGACGTCACCGGGCCGCAGCGCGAGGACGAGCAGGTGCGGGGCCCGCGGCGGACGGCGGACGAGATGCGCGACGAGCTCCAACGACGCGGGGTCGGCCCAGTGGAGGTCGGCGAGGAGCAGCACGAACGGCTCGCCGGCCGCGAGCACGTCGAGCGCCGCCCGCGCGGCGTGGTGCAGGCGCCAGCGCTCGCCGGCGTTCGTCGGCGGCCCGGCCGGCGCATCGGACAGCGCCGGGAACGCGCGTCCCAGCTCGGCCACGGTCTCGGCGCCCAGCGTGCGCTGCAAACGCCCGCGGCTGCGCTCCAGCGCCTCGTCGAGCGCGTCGACCCAGAGGGCGAACGGCACGTCGCGCTCGAGCTCGGCCGCGCGGCCGTCGAGGACGCGGAGGCCGCGCTCGCGCGCCTGCGTCGCGAGCGCTTCGAGCAGCCGCGACTTGCCGATGCCGGCCTCGCCGACGACATCGACGACCCGTCGGACGCCACCGCCGGCGGCGGCGAGGGCGTCGCGCAGGGCGGCGAGCTCCGGGTCGCGGCCGGCCAGCGCCGGCTGCATCAGCCGCGGCGCATGAGCCGCCCGACGGCGGCCATCAGCTCGTCGGTTCTGTCGACCTGGTCGGCGCCCTCCGCGCCGACGACGCAGTGACGGGCGTGCTGGTCGAGCAGTCCCAGCGCGACCTTGTCGAGCGCCGCCTGGATCGCGGAGATCTGGGTCAGCACGTCGATGCAGTAGCGGTCCTCGTCGACCATCCGCTCGACGCCGCGCACCTGGCCCTCGACGCGCTTGAGGCGCTTCGTCAACTGGTCCTTGGTCGCCGTGTAGCCACGGGTCTCGGTCGTCGTCGTGGGCATCGTCCGTCTCCTGGTCGCGGGCTGCAGCCCGAGTCTACCGTACCCCCCACCGGTATGGTACGGTGCGCGCGGAGGCCGGCTGTGAACGAGGGCTGCCTGAAGCTGACGACGTACTCCCGCGAGCGGGCGACCGTCGACGGCCGCCTGCTCGCGGAGGCCCTGATCGAGGTCTACGCGCGCCACGCGTTCCAGGTGAGCGTGCTGCTGCGCGGGACGGAGGGCTTCGGCCCCGGCCATCGGCTCCAGACCGAGCGGGTCGAGTCGCTGTCGATCGACCTGCCGATCGTGACCGTCGCCGTGGACGCCCGTCCGCGGATCGAGGCGGCGCTGCCCGAGCTGATGGAGCTGATGAGCCACGGCCTGGTCACGCTCGAGCGCGCCCGCCTGCTGACCGGCGCGATCGATCCGGTCCGCCTGCCCGAGCGGCTGCACGAGGAGACGAAGCTGACGATCCACTGCGGCCGTGGGGAACGTGCGGAGGGCCGCCCCGCGTTCGTGACGATCGTCGAGCTGCTGCACCGCCATCGCCTCGCGGGCGCGACCGTGCTGCTCGGCGTCGACGGCACCGTCGACGGCGAGCGCCGCCGCGGCCGGCTCCTCGGGCGCAACGCCGACGTCCCGCTGATGATCGTCGCGATCGGCTCCGGCGCGGCGATCGCCCGCGCCCTCCCCGAGCTCGCCGCGCTCCTCCCGCGGCCGCTCTTCACGCTCGAGCGCACCCGCATCTGCAAGCGCGACGGGCGGCTGCTGGCCGAGCCCGGACCCGCGCCGGCGACCGACCCCTCGGGGCTCGGCGTCTGGCAGAAGCTGATGGTCTTCGCGGGCGAGCGCTCGCGGCACGACGGCCGCGCGCTCGGCGTCGAGCTGATCGCGCGGCTGCGCGCGTCCGGGACGCGCGGCGCGACCGTGCTGCGCGGCAGCTGGGGCTATCACGGCGAGCACGAGCCGCACGGCGAGCGGCTGCTCGCGCTCCGCCGGCACGTCCCGCTCGTGGCGTCGATCGTCGACACGCCCGACGGGATCCGGCGCGCGTTCGCGATCGTCGACGAGCTGACGTCGGAGACCGGCCTGGTGACGAGCGAGCTGGTTCCCGCGTTCCGCGCCCGCCATGCGCGCGGCGGCAGCGGCGGCCTCGACCTCGCGAGCCCGTAGGCGCGCGCCGTTTCGCCGCTCCCCGACGGGGTATGGCAAGCGGTCGTGACCGACACCCGACGCGAGTTCGATCAGGTCGCCGGTCTGTACCTGCCGATCGGGGTCGCCGTCGTCGTCGTGATCGTCGCACTCGTGGTGGTGATGGCGCTGCGCTACCGCGTACGGGACGGGGAGCAGGAGCCGGGCGACGACGGTCCGGGCGGCCGCCGCCGTCCGAGCCGGATCGCCGACGCTCCCCGCGCGGAGGCGCTGTACGCCGCCGTGCTCGTCTGCATCGCCGCGCTACTGGTCTGGCGCACCTTCTCGACGGAGGCGCGCGAGGACCACCCGCGCGCCGCGGCCACTGCGACGATCGACGTGACGGCCGCCAGATGGCACTGGCGCTTCGACTACCGCGGCACCGGAGTGACGCAGCTCGGCGGCGACCGCACGCCGCCGACGCTCGTCGTGCCGGCCGCCCAGCCGGTGCGCTTCACGCTCGTCTCGATCGACGTGATCCACGCCTTCTGGATCCCCGCGCGCCGCTTCAAGCGCGACGCCAACCCGGGCGCGAGCTCGTCGTTCGAGCTGATCTTCCCGACCACCGGCTTCTGGCGCGACGGCGGCGAGTGCTCGGAGTTCTGCGGGCTGCGCCACGCGCAGATGCGCTTCGACGTCGACGTGCGGACGCCGGCCGCCTACGCCGCCTGGCTGCGCCAGCGCCGGGCCGCGGCAGGCGCCGTGGGAGCGGCGGGAGCCGCGGGATGAGCGCGACCGCTCCGGTTGCGCGGCCGCCGCGACCGCGCACGCCGGGCGGCCTCGTCGGCACGCTCGCGAGCACCGACCACAAGGTCGTCGGCGCCGGCATCTTCGTGACCGCGTTCGGCTTCTTCCTCGCCGCCGGCGTGCTCGCGCTGCTGATGCGCTCCGAGCTGGCGCAGCCCGGCCTGCAGGTCGTCTCCGAAGAGGGCTACAACCAGCTCTTCACGATCCACGGCTCGACGATGTTCTACCTCTTCGCGACGCCGATCGCGCTCGCCGCGGGGATCTACCTCGTGCCGCTGCAGATCGGCGCCGCGCGCGTCGCGTGGCCGCGGCTCGCGCTCGCCGGCTGGTGGCTGACGATCATGGGCGGCCTCTCGATGTGGTCCGGCTTCCTGACGCAGCAGGGCGCCGCCGACGTCGGCTGGTACGCCTACCCGCCGCTGTCGGACATGCCGAACTCGCCGACGATCGGCACCGACTACTGGATCTTCGGCGTGATCCTCGCCGCGGTCGCGGGCATGCTGCTGGCCGCCAGCGTCCTCGCGACGATCGTCAAGCTGCGCGCTCCCGGCATGACGATGCTGCGCCTGCCGGTCTTCGCGTGGACGCAGGTCGTCTCCTGCCTGATGGTGCTGACCGCGTTCCCGGCGCTGATCGTCGCGATGGCGCTGCTGTTCGCCCAACGGCAGCTCGGCGGCGTCCTCACGACGCCGGAGGGCCCGATCGCCTACCAGCACCTCTTCTGGTTCTTCGGCCACCCGGTCGTCTACGTCGTCTTCTTCCCGTTCCTCGGCGCCGTCGCGGAGGCGATCGCGACCTTCTCGGGACGGCGCTGGTTCGGCTACCGGCCGTTCGTGATCTCGCTGCTGCTGTTCGCGGCGCTGTCGATGTCGGTCTGGGGCCACCACATGTTCACGACCGAGGCGGTCAAGAACACGTACTTCTCGCTCACCTCGACGGCGCTGCTCGTACCCGCCGGGATCGAGTACTTCGACGCGCTCGCGACGATGTGGCGCGGGCGGATCCGGCTGCGCGTCCCGATGCTGTTCGCGCTCGGCTTCCTCGTGCTGTTCCTGATCGGCGGCACGACCGGGATCTGGATCGGCTCGCCGGCGCTCGACTACCACGACACCGACTCCTACTTCATCGTCGCCCACTTCCACTACACGCTGTTCGGCGGCAGCGTGATGGGACTCTTCACCGCCATCTACCTGTGGTGGCCGAAGGTCACCGGGACGATGCTGCGCGAGCGGCTGGGGCGCTGGCACTTCTGGCTGACGATGGTGGGGATGAACCTGACGTTCTTCCCGATGTTCTTCCTCGGCGAGCAGGGGATGGCGCGACGCGTCGCCGACTACCCGCGCAGCGCCGGCTGGACGACGCTCAACACGCTCTCGACGATCGGCTCCGGGGTGATCGCGCTGTCGCTCCTCGTGTTCCTGCTGAACGTGGCGGTCTCGCTGACGCGGCGCGTGCCGGCCGGGCCGGACCCATGGGGCGGCCACTCGCTCGAGTGGGCGACCAGCTCCCCGCCGCCCCCGCACAACTTCGACGCGCTGCCGCCGGTGCGCAGCTTCGCGCCGCTGCTCGACCGGCGCGAGGCCGAGCAGGACCGCGGCGACGCGCGAGGCGCGGTCGCATGAGCTGGCCGGGACCGACCGAGCTGCTGTGGGCGGGGCTGCTGCTCCTGCTCGGCGCGGTCGGGTGGGTCGTCTTCGAGGAGACCGACTACCTCAGCATCCTGCTGCCGTCCTTCGCCGTCGTCGCGACCGCGGCCTTCGCGGCCGGCTCGCAGCTGGCCGCCCGGCGGCAGCAGCGCCGGACGGTCGAGGACGAGGTCGTCACGGAGGTCAGCTGGCCGACGGTGCTGGTGGCGATCGCGCTCAGCCTCGCGCTCTTCGGGCTCGAGGTCGGCACCTGGCTGATCTACATCGGCGGCGGCCTCTTCGCCTTCGGCGCCGGCGGACTGCTGCGCGAGTGGACGGCCGAGCGGCGCGCGCTGCGCGCGGCGCCGGAGCGGAGGGCGGCGCGATGACGCCCGCGCACCCGCCCTCGCTCGCCGACCTCGCGACGCACTGGCAGCTCGACCCCGGGCTCGCCCTGCTCGCGCTCGCGGCGCTCGCGCTCTACGGCTGGGGCGTGCGCCGCGCGGGACGCGGCCGCGGCTGGCCGTGGACGCGGGCCGCCGCGTTCGCCGCCGGAGTCGCGGCCGCGCTCGCCGCGCTCTGCTCCGGGCTCGACGGCTACGCGACCGAGCTGCTCTCGATCCACATGGCACAGCACCTCGCGCTGACGCTCGTCGCGGCGCCGCTGCTCGTCGCCGGCGCGCCGCTCGCGCTCGCGCTGCGGACGCTGCCGCGCGGCGGCCGCCAGGCGCTTGCGCGGCTGCTGCGGTCCCGCGTCGTCGCGCTCCTGACCCACCCGCTGAGCACCTGGACGCTGTTCGTCGGCGTCATCCTCGCGAGCCACCTCACCGGCCTCTACGAGGCGGCGCTGCGCCACCCCGCCGTCCACGCCGGCGAGCACCTGCTGTTCCTCGCGACCGGGATCCTGTTCTGGCTGCCCGTCCTCGGGATCGAGCCGATCCGCCACCGCCCGGGCTGGGTCGGCCGCACGCTCTACCTGCTGCTCGCGATGCCGGCGATGGGCTTCGTCGGCGTCGTCCTGTCGATCTCCGCGCACGTCCGCTACCCGTCCTACGTCGCGCCGGCGCGGGCGATGGGCGTCTCCGCCCTCGGCGACCAGCACGCGGCCGGCGCGCTGATGTGGGCCGGCGGCTCGATCCTCGCGGCGGCGCTGACGGCCTGGATCTCGTGGAGCTGGCTGGTGCGGGAGGAGGCGCGCGCGGTCGCGCGCGAGGCCTACGTGGACGGGGCGCGGTGAGGACGCTGCGGCGACCGCTGCTGCTCACCGTCGCGCTCGCGTGCGCCGCCGCGTCGGTCTGGTCGTTCGCCGGCCGCAGCTCACCGGCGCAGCCGCCAGCGGCCGGCGGCG
>JAOPZA010000126.1 GCA_025964325.1 Conexibacter sp. | reverse complement strand
GTCCTGCCGATGCCGACCGTAAGGCGCTCGCGGCCTACTTCCTCGCCAGCGACGCGGACCCCTCGGTCCTCTTCCGGATGCTCGACGGGAAGCCGTACGCCGACCTGCTCTGGAAGGCCGTCCGTCCTGAGCCCCTGACGCCCGCAACCGTCAGCGAGGCCGCGCGATGAACCTCACGACCGTCACCCGCAGGTGCCGGAGATGCCACCTCTCATGGCCGCAGACCGGCGGGTGGGACGCACGCTGCCCTCACTGCGGATTCGAGCTGCTGGCCACGTCGAAGGCGGCGGCATGAGGCTCGTCTCACACACCTGCCGCAGCTGCCGGCGCTCGTGGCCCGAAGCTGGCGACTGGCCGCCGTTCTGCCCGTTCTGTGCCGCACCGATCCTCGCGGCCGTCCCTAACAAGCACGACGCCGCACTGCGGTCACAGGCGGCGTCGCAACACCAGGAAGGAAGCTCCTAGTGCCTGCACAGACTACCGCCACGGTCCCATGGACCGATGACACCCAACTCGCCGCCGAGGCGCTCGAGACAGCGGCCCGCTGCTACCGCCACGCGGTGATCAGCGACGAGTCCGATGAGCTCCCGCCGTCGTACTGGCTGGCCCAGGCCGAGGACGAGCTTGGCCGCGCGGCACGGTTCATCTCGAACGCGACCGCGACCCGCATGGCCGAGCTTGCGGAGCGTGCGGCATGAGGAAGATCCCGACCGTCTTCAAGCGGGACCCCGAAGACATGCGCCGGCTGCTGCGCGAAGTCAACGACGGCTGCGAGTGGGTGCTGGCCGGCGAGGGCGTCGCGACCCGGAAGTACGACGGGACGTGCTGCATGTTCGACGGCACCGACTGGTGGGCGCGGCGCGAGGTCAAGCCGGGCAAGCACGCGCCCGCGAACTTCGTCTCCGTCGACCACGATCCGGTGACGGGCAAGACGGTCGGCTGGGAGCCGATGGCGCAGTCGCCGTTCGCGAAGTTCCACGCGGAAGCTCTCGGCGACTTCCCGGATCAAGCGTGGGCGCCCGGCACCTACGAGCTGTGCGGCCCGAAGGTCAACGGCAATCCCGAGCAGTTCATCGGGCACAAGCTCGTCGAGCACGCCGACGCCGAGGGGCTGTTCGTCGTCGGCCTGGACTATGACGACCTGGCAACGACGGTCGGTGCTCTGCATCGCGCCTGGGGCGTCGAGGGCATCGTCTGGCACCACCCCGACGGCCGCATGGCGAAGCTGAAGGCGCGGGACTTCGCGGCTGAGGTGACCTCATGAGCACCCCGCTCCTCTCCCAAGACCAGATCGACCTGATCGCTCTTGATGCCGCGACCGAGGTCGTCCTGATCGTCGAGGAGATCGCTCGCGTCCAGCACGACGGAGGCTTCTCGGAGACCACGCTGGACCACCTTCGCGAGCAGGTCGAGCACGACCTGCGCGAAACGGTCCTGCTGAACCTGCGTCTCCCTGAGGGGGGTGAGGGCGAATGAACTTCCGACCCGAGCTGGCACAAAAGGTCATGACCGGCGAGAAGACCGTCACGCGACGGCTCGCGAGCGACAACCCACGGTCACCGTGGTTCCGAGGTAGCTGTCGGCTCTTGCCGCGGCACACGTACGCCGTCTGTCCGGGCCGCGGGAAGAACGCGATCGGGCGCGTGGCGATCGTCAGGACCGAGTTGATGCGGCTCGGCCACCTGTCGGACGCCGAGGCGCGCCGCGAAGGCTTCGCTGACGGCGCTTCCTTCGAGGCAGCTTTCACGGGGATCAACGGCTCCTACGACGCCGCAGCCGAGGTCTGGCGGATCGAGTTCAAGCTCGCGGCCTCTCCTGTGGATGGAGGTGGGGCATGAGCGCCACCGACCGCAACGCGACCGAGACGGCCGCGCTCGCCGAGGCGATCAGATCCGAGGAGGCGATCCGCGACGAGGCGATCGCTCTGCGCGGCGACGCGACGATCCTCACGCCCGGCCTCTTCCTCGCCCTGGAGCCGCTGCTCCGGCGTCCGATCCCCGCCGGCTTCATCACGCGCGTCGGCGTCGTCACCGGCAAGCCCTACGCCTCGACCGGCGTGCGCTCTGCTCAGGTCCTCGTCGACCGCATGAACAACGTCCTGACGCCGCTGTGGTGGTGGGACGAGGTTGAGTGGTTCGATGACGGGAGAGTCGCCGAGGTCACCGTCTGCGTCGGCATGCTCGGCGGGCAAGTGCTCGTCAGACGGAGCTCGCGCGGCGGTGTCGACCGCGGCTCGACCAGAGGCAACGTCTTCAAGGGCTCCGAGACGAACGCCGCCAAGCGCGCGTTCGCCGCCGTCGGTCCCGGCCACGAGGTCTACCTCGGTGCCGCAGACCTCGACCCCGACACGAACGAAGAGGCCGCGAAGGCGCAGGAGCAGACGGCCGGGTCGGCTGGCGACGCGCTCCTGAACGACGCGCAGCGCCAGAAGGTGCTCGCTGCGTTCGCGGAGGAGGGCATCTCCGACGAGGACATCGAGTTGTTCCTGCGCGCGGCCGGCCTCGACTCCGTCAACGGCATGCATCTCTCGCACGCGGTGAAGCTGCGCGAGCTGCTCGACGACCACAAGAGAACGGCGGTTCCCGCATGACCCCGACCATCGAGGAGCGCGCCGGCTCGGTCTTCACCGAGTACGCCGACTTCACGGTCGAGTACCGCGACTCGTCGCACCGCTACTGGCTCATCAACGGCGACGAGCGCGCGCCCGCAGTCTCCGTGACCTCCGCCCTCAAGGTGCTGGACAAGCCGGCGCTCGTCTCATGGGCCGAGGCGTGCGGGGCGGAGGGAGCGGCGAAGCTCGCCAAGCTCGGCCAGCTCGACGACGTCGCGCCCGACAGAGCGATCTTCCAGGTGCGCCGCCACAACCTCGGCTGCGACGCCAAGCGCGACGAGGGCGCCAAGCGCGGCACGAGCACGCACGCCGTGCTCGAGAGCTACGCCCGCGACCGCTCGCTCCCGCCGATCTCCGCGTTCCCCGTCGAGCAGCGCGGCTTCTACCAGGGCCTCGCCCGCTGGCTGCTCGTGGCCCGACCGGTGCCGCAGTACATCGAGCGCGTCGTCGGCTCCGCAAGGCACGGCTACGCGGGCCGGCTCGACATGCGCGCGACGATCGACGGGCGCGACGTGATCGTCGACCTCAAGACGAGCGCCAGAGGCATCGTCTACCCGGAAGCACATCTGCAGGCCGCGGCCTACGCGCTCGCCGACGAGGAGTGCGGTGCCCCGCCGGCCGACGGCATCGTGATCGTCGCCGTCGGCGTCGATGGATCCTTCGAGGCGGTCGAGGGCGAAGCTTCCTCCCAGGACTGGCTGAGCGTCCTCGCCACGCATCGGACGCTCGGCGCGTTGCGCACATCGATGCGCGCGCGGCAGCGGATGGCCGAGAGAGCGGCGGCATGACCCGCGCTCCGTACGACTTCGGCGAGGCGATCGAGAAGTCGAACGCGCTCAACGCCTCCCAGACGGCCGCCGAGGCCGAGACGAGACGCGCCTACGGCCAGTACGCCGAAGCCGAGCGCGCCTACCGGGAGGCGCTCGCGATCACGATCACGCGTCTGCGCGCCGACGGCGCCAGCGCGACTCTCGCTGCCGACCTCGCGCGCGGGGACAGACATGTCGCCGGCCTGCGCTACAGACGCGACGTCTCCGAGGGTGTCGTCGAGGCGGCGAAGCAGTCGGGCTGGCGCCACCAGGCGAACCGGCGCGACATGCACGAGATGGTCCGCTGGTCGCATCATCGCGACCTCGCTGAGAACGGCGGCGCGCGCGACGAACCGCAGTGGAC
>JAOPZA010000108.1 GCA_025964325.1 Conexibacter sp. | reverse complement strand
GTCGCTGCGCGCGTGCGCGGCGGGCTCGGCCCAGTGCGCGGGCCGCTCGCCCTCGGCGCCCGGCTGGTCGCGTCGCGCCGGGCGCGGCTCGTCGCGACGGTCGCCGTGCTGGGCGTCTCGGCCGGCTTCGTGCTGCTGCTGCTCAGCCTCGCGTCGCTGCTCGACCGGCTCGAGCACGATCCCGGATCGGTCGGCAAGCGCTACCAGCTGACCGTCCGGCTCGGAGCCGGCGCCGTCGGGCAGGTCGAGCGGATCCCCGGCGTCGCCGGAGCCGCGCCGCGACTCCTCGTGCAGGGCGCCGACTCCTACGCGTTGGGAGAGACCGTCAAGCTGGTCGCCTACCCGGGGGACCACACGCGCTTCGAGGCGCCTCCGCTCGCGAGCGGACGGCGCCAGCGGCAGGCGGACGAGGCGGAGGTCGGGCAGGGGCTCGCGCAGGCGCTCGGACTCGGCGTCGGCTCGACGCTCGCGGTCGCGCTGCCGGGCGGCGGCGAGGCGCGCTGGCGTGTCGTCGGCATCGTGCGGGCGCTCGACAGCAACGGCCGCATCGCCTACGTGCGCCCCGAGCGGCTGCTGGCCGCCGGCGTCGCGCCGGCAGCGACGCTGGCCGTGCGCCTGTCGCCCGGCGCCTCCGCAGCCGCCGTCACACGGCGCCTTGCAGCGATCGCGGGCGGGGACGGCAGCGCGGTCTCGAGCGAGGTCGGCGGGGCGACCTCCAGCTCGGCGCCGTTCCTCGGCGCGGTCGCCGCGCTGGTGCGGGCGATCGCCGCCGTCGACGCCGTCGTCTGCTTCTTCGCGCTGGCTCAGGCACTCGCGTTGTCGGCCCGCGAGCGGCGCGGGACGGTCGCGCTGCTGCGCGCGATCGGTGCGGGGAGGGCGACGATCGCCCGCCTGTTCGTCGGCGCCGCGCTCGTGCTCGTCGTTCCCGCCGCCGTGCTCGGCGTGCTGATCGAGCGGCTGCTGCTCGGTCCCGCCGTCGCCCGACTGGCCGCCGGCTACGCGGCGCTCTCGCTGGGCGCGACCCTCGGCCAGGCGCTCGGCGTCGCGGCGGGCCTGCTGGTGCTGGCGGCGCTCGCCGCCGTGTCGGCCGCCCGTCGCGCCGAGCGCGACTCGATCCCCGAAGCGCTGCGACAGGCATGAGCGCGCGTCGGCATCCCACGCGCTCGCGCACCCCGCTGGTCGCGCTCGCCGCTGCCGCGCTGCTCGCCGGCTGCGGCGGCGCGGAACGCGACGCCGGCGACGGCCACGGCGGCGGCTCGACGCTGCGGGCGACATGGCGTGACGCGAACGGCGACGGCGTGCTGCGCCGCGGTCCCGGCGAGCCGCTGCGCGCGCGCACCGAGCTCGCGCCGGCCGCGCCCGCGACCGCCACCCTGACGCGCTTCGCACAGGTCACCGACGCACACGTGCGCGATGCCGAGTCACCGGCGCGAGTCGCGTTCCTCGACCGCCTCGGCGGCTCGCTGGCCTCGACCTTCCGGCCGCAGGAGACGCTCACCACGCAGGTGCTGAGCGCGGCCGTCGACGCGCTCGACCGGATCCCACTCGATGCCGTCGTCGAGACCGGCGACCTGATCGACGACGACCAGTCGAACGAGCTGAGCGCCGCGCTCGGCGCGCTGCACGGCGGGCGCGTCACGCCCGACTCGGGTGCGCCCGGCTATCGCGGCCCGCAGCTCGCGAGCGATCCCGACCCGTTCTACTACCGCCCCGACGTCGACCCGCCGCGCCATCCGACGCTGCTCGCGAGCGCGATGGCGCCGTTCCGCAGCGCCGGCCTGCGCGCCCCCTGGTTCCCGCTGCTCGGCAACCACGACGTGCTCGTGCAGGGCGTGCTCGCGCCGAACGCCGCGACGCGCGCGGCGGCGGTCGGCGACCGCGCGCTGTGGGAGGCCCCGCATGGCGTCGCCGTCCCACCCAACGGCGACGTGGGAGCGCCTGATCTCGCCGTGCTCCCGCCGAGCACGGCCGCCGCGCTGCTCGCGCGCGCGAACGTGCCGGTCGCGCCCGACCGCGGGCGGCGCGAGCTGGCACCCGAGGAGACAGGCGCGCGGCTGCTGGCGAGCGCCCGCCATGGCGCGCGCGACGGCGCGTGGCTGCAGTACGGCTTCGATCTCGGCGCCTCCGCGCGCGGCATCGTGCTCGATCTCGTCAACCGCGCCGGCGGCTCGCGGGGCGTCGTCGGCGCGGCGCAGCTCGCGTTCCTACGACGGCAACTGGCGGCCGCGGGCAAGCGCTGGGTCGTCGTCTTCACCCATCAGCAGCTGATCTCGGCCCGCGGCGGCCAGGCCGCGCTCGCGCTGCTCGACCGCGACCCGCGCGTGGTCGCCGCGATCAACGGCGACACGCATCGCAACCTGATCCGCCCACGCGACACCGCCGCAGGCGGCTACTGGCTGATCTCGACCTCCTCGCTCGTCGACTACCCCCAGCAGGCGCGTGCCTTCGCGCTGCGCGCCACGCGCGGCGGGGGCGTCGAGCTCGACACCTGGATGGTCGACCACGACGACGGCACGCGCGGGCTCGCGCGCATCTCGCGCGAGCTCGCCTACCTCGACGCGCAGGGCGGCCGTCCGGACGGCTTCGCAGGCAGCGCGAGCGACCGCAACGTACGACTGTTCAAGATGAGGAGGTGATCAGCGTGGTGCACTCGCTCGCGATCACGGTCCGTCTCGTTCTCCTGATCGGCTTCACGGCTGCGACGGCGGCTTTCGCGTTCACCGCGTCGCCTAGATCGCCGACGGCCGAGCAGCGAGTCACGTTGCATGCAAATCTGCGCTGTCGTAAGGCTCCATGTCGATTCACGTGGCGCGTGAAGGCGGGCAAGCGGCTTCCGGCAAGAGCACGATGCAGGACCTGCGGTCCCCTGGGCCAGGGCAGAACGCTCCGAACCTCCTTTCGGACTGCCGGGACCAAGGACGTCCTCCTCACGGTGAAGGACGGCCGGGGTACACGGACGGCGCAGCGCACGATACGAGTCAAGCCGACGGCGAGAAGGCCCGCCGACCCCGCGCCCACAGCTCGCTTCACCGTCTCGCCTCCAGCACCGGCAGTTGGTCAGACCACTGCATTCGACGGCACGAGCTCGTCGTGTACGACGAGCCGGTGCACCTATGGCTGGAGAGAGCTGGGCTCGCGACAGGCGCTCGGCGCCGGCAGCAGGTTGAGCGTCGTGTTCAGCTCCGTTGGAACGAAGCACGTGCAGTTGAAGGTGGCGAACAGGAAGGGCAGTGGAACCGTCGAGCACGACCTGACTGTCAGCGCTGCTCCGCCTCCTGCGCCTCCCTCGCCACCTACCGGAGCACGGGGACACACGGTGATCGTCGTGATGGAGAACCGCGACCGCAGCCAAGTGTTCGGTGACCCTGCGGCTCCGTACGAGAACAGCCTGGGGACGCAAGGCGTCAACTACACCGATGACACAGGCGGGTCCCACCCCTCATTGCCGAACTACTTGGCCTTGTACGCAGGTTCGACGCTCGGGCGAGACGGGAACGACGCGTGCATTCGATCGGGCGCCGCGAACCTGGGAGCGGCGGCAGTGGCCGCAGGGCTCAGCTTCAAGGTCTTCGCCGAGGATCTCGGCACGCAGGATCCGACGACAGATCACGGCGCATACGCGTGCCGACACAACCCGGCAGCTCAGTTCACGGATCCTGCCAGCACGAGCGCATCGACGGACTTCACCGAGTTCCCGACCGATTTCGCGAGACTGCCGACGATCAGCTATGTGATTCCGAATCTGTGCGCCGACACACACCATTGCCCCGTTGCGACCGGTGACGCGTGGCTTCGGTCGCACATCGACACGTATGCGCAATGGGCGAAGGCGAATGGCTCGGCGTTGATTCTGACGTGGGACGAGAACGCGGGATCGGATCTGACGACGCCGATCGGCCTGGTGGTCGTCGGCGGAGGGATCACGCCGTCCGTGCAGACAGCGCACGTCACGCACGAGTCGGTCCTGCGCACAGTCGAGGACTGGCACGGACTCGCGCCGTTCGGTAACACGAGCGGCGTGACCGGTCTGCCGGGGTTGTCTCGAATCGGTCTCGGGGTGAGGATCGGCCTAGGCATCCCCTCGTCGCTCCGCCCGATGGCTCTGCAACGTCGAAGCGCCCACGACGAGCACGATGCCGGCGGTCTCCGTGAGCGTCGGGATCTGGCGCAGCACCACGAGGCCGGTGAGCGCGGCCGCGGCCGGGAGCAGTGACGTCAGCAGCGCGAAGCGGGCACGCGAGACCCGGGCCATCGCGACCTGGTCGAGCAGGTAGGGGACGACGCTCGCGGCGAGGCCGAGCGCGACGCAGAGCGCGAGCAGCCATGGCGTGGCGATGACCGGCGCGGCCGACGGCGCGAGCGCCGGGGCGAACGCGATCGCGGCCACCAGCATCGCCGCCGCGAGCGCGTCCCGCGGCCGGACCTCCGGGTCGGCGACGACGCGGTGCCCGAGCACGATGTACGCCGCCCACAGCCCCGCCGCGGTCAGCGCCAGCGCCACGCCGGCGGGACTGGCGCCCAGGTGCACGTCCGCCAGCAGCCCCACCCCAGTGAGCGCCAGCAGCAGCGCCGCCAGGTCGCGTCGGGTCCGTGCCCCGGCCGCCGCGACCGTCATCGGGCCGATGAACTCGATCGCCACGGCGGTGCCCAGCGGGAGGCGATCGATCGACAGGTAGAACGCCAGGTTCATCCCGCCGAGCGCGACGCCGAAGGCGGTCACGAGCCGTAGCTGATGCCACGTCCACGTCCGGCGCCACGGTCTCAGCCAGACGCCCAGCACGGCCGCCGCTCCGAGCATCCGCAGCCACGCCGCGCCTGGGGGCGAGACCTCGGCGAACAGCAGCACGGCGAGCGACGCGCCGCCCGTCTGCGCAACGGCGCCGAGCGCGATCAGCAGCTCGGCGGGGCCGCTCAGGCGGCGGGCTCGGCTGGTACCGTGTGACATGTCATCGGTGACATTCTGGCTCCCAGTGTGTCACGACCGAGAGGAGCTCCATGAAGCTGATCCGTTTCGCGGACCTGAGCTGGTCCGAGGTCCCCGGGCTGCCCGGCGGGAGCGCCGAGATGGCCGACGCCACGGGCGCCGAGCAGTCGACCGGCGTCGCGACGGGCTTCGTCCGCTTCGACGGCGCCCGCATCACGCGCCGGCTCGCCTACGACGAGGTCGTCCACGTCCTATCCGGGACGATGGAGGTGCACATCGACGGCGAGGTGTCGGTCGGCAGAGCCGGCGACTGCTTCTTCCTCCCGAGAGGTCTCACCCCGACGTGCGTCTGGCCCGAGCCGACCGAGATCTTCTTCGCGATCCACCCCGCCAACTGGCGGGAGCTGATCGAGACGCCGCTGGCGACCGCATGAGCGCCGCCGAGCCGATCTGCCTCGATGCCGCCGTCCCCGAGGTCACGCCCCGGGCCGTCGCGGAGCAGGTCCCGCGCCTGCACGCCGGCGGCGTACAGGCAGCGCTCGTGACCGTCGCGTCGCTCGAGCCGCCCGAGCAGGCCGTCCGCGCACTCGCGGACTGGTGGGCGGCCGACCGCGACCCCGCCAAGCCGGCGCGCGTCGCGACGAGCGTCCCGCAGCTGCGCGAGATCGTCGACGCCGGCGAGCTCGCGGTCGTGCTGCACTTCCAGGGCGCCGAGCCGCTCGGCGGCAACCTCGCGATGCTGGACGCCTACCACCGGCTCGGCGTGCGCGTGATGCAGTTCACCTACAACCACGCCGGCGCGCTCGGCGACGGCTGCCTGGAGGAGCGCGGCTCGGGCCTCACGGCGCTCGGCCGCCGCGCCTTGGAGCGCATGCACGCGCTCGGCGTCGCCCCCGACCTCACGCACGCGAGCGAGCGCACCTGCCTCGACCTGCTCGCGCTCGCCGAGCAGCCCGTGATCGCCACGCACTCGAACGCGAAGGCCGTCTGCGACAGCCCGCGCAACCTCAGCGACGAGGTGATCGACGGGATCGCGGCCAGCGGCGGGATGATCGGCGTCTGCGCCTTCCCGACGTTCGTGTCGTCCAGCGGGTCGCCGACGCTCGACGACCTGATCGACCACGTCGTCTACATCGCGGGGCGGATCGGGATCGCGCGCGTCGGCCTCGGGCTCGACTTCGCCGACGAGGACGAGGAGGACTTCGAGTTCTACGGCTACGACGAGCGGTACTACCCGCGACCGCCGTGGGTCTGGCCGAGCGGCATCGCCTGGTGGGAGGACGTCCGCAACGTGCGCGCGCGACTCGCGGCGCGCGGCTTCACCGAGCCGGAGATCGCGGGCGTGATGGGCGAGAGCTTCCTGCGCGTGCTCGACGGCCTCTGGCGCGACTGAGCCCGAACGCGAGCGAGCCCGCCGCGCCGGGTGGCGCAACGGGCTCGCGTGAGGGACGGAGCTCAGCGGGTCAGGCGTCCCACTGCCCTCTGAATCTGCTCGCGTTCGCTCTCGTGAGAACCTGGACTCTCGTCAGCTGGTCGGTCGTCACCGACGGCGGGACCTGCTCGCCGCGCGCGGCTCTGATCGCCAGCTCGGCGGCCTTGTAGCCCTCGTTGTAGGGGACGCGGACGACGTCGGCGTACCAGCGGCCGGCCGCGACCGCTTCGACGCCCTGTCTGCTCGCCCCGAGGCTGATGATCTTGATCTGCCCCGCTCTGCCGGCGTCTCTGGCAGCGAGCTCGATGCCGCGTGTCATCTGATCCGCCGTCGAGACGACCACGTCGACGTTCGGGTGACCCTGCAGGTAGTCCTGCGTCGTCGTGCGCGCGACCTCGGGATCGACCGCGCCGCCCTTGGTCGAGGACTCGAGCTTGATCTCCGTGTGGGCGGCGATGACTCTTCTCATCGACTCCGACATCGCGCGGTCGACCGAGAACTTCGGGTCGATCGTGAGCAGGAAGACGTTGCACGGGCTTCTGCCTCTGCACGCGTCCACGGCCAGCTCGCCGAGCTTGGTCCCGAGCAGGTTCGCGTTGGGGCCGATGAAGGACTTCTCCCCGCTCTGCGGTTGGATCGCGACGCCGTTGGGCCCGCACGTCGAGATCAGGCACGTGACCGGAATGCCCTGCTGCGTCGCCTGCTGCACGCCCGGCGCGACGGTCGCGCCGTCGACGGGCGAGACGAGCCACGCGCCCCACTTCTTGCCGGACGAGAGCGCGTCCTGCATCTGGTTGAACTGCTTGCTCGGGTCGAAGTCGGCGTTGTAGACCGTGACCTTCGCGTTGAGGTCTCTCGCCGCGTCCTGGACGCCTCTCGTCGCCGGCGCCATGAACGAGTTCGCGATCGGCAGGAAGTACGCGAGCTCGACCTGCTTGTCGGTGCCGGCCTTGCCGCCGCCGGCGGTCGTGCCGCCGGTCGACGCCGTGCCGCTGCCGCTGCTGCTGCTGCTACTGCTGCCACAGGCCGCGAGCGCGAGGCACACGGCGAGCACGGCGCCGATGCCCGCGATGCGGGCCACCAGCGACGTGCGAAGGGACGTCCCTCTCATCAGTCCTCCAGTCGTGAGCGTTTGCGGAGCTAGAACGCGTGCGGGTAGTCGCGCCGTGCGGCCGCTTCGGACACGTAGCCCTCACGGATGTCGGACGCGACCGCGGCGGGGTCGCGCTCGGCCGGGTCGCCCCAGCCGCCACCTCCGCCGGTCATCAGCTTCATCAGCGTGCCCTTGGGGATGAAGATGCCCGTCCCCTTGCGCACGATCTGCGTGGTGCCGTCGGGGAACTGCAGCTCGATCCCGGCCGCGCGCGCCGGCAGGCCGCCGTGCAGCCCCCACGGCGGGTTCTTCGTGCGCTCCCACGGCAACGTGACGTGGAAGTCACGCAGCGCGCGGTAGAAGTTGTCGACGCCGGGGCCGCCGCGGAACTTGCCGGCGCCGCCGGAGTCGGTCGCGAACTCGAACCGCTCGCTGATGATGCGCCCGCGCGCCTCCAGCACCTCGACCGGCGAGTTGCGGATGCCCGAGCAGGAGATGTGCATCAGCGGCGACCCGCCGTCGCCGCCCGCCGACGCGCCGTTGCCGGGCTGGTGGTCGTTGACGTCCCCCCAGACGGTGCCGTCCTCGTCTCTGCCCCACCACACCATCGCGCCGAGGTCGCCGCCGCCCATCGCCGGCACCGCCTCGGGCATCGCCTGGGCCAGCGCGCGGTGGATCACGTCGAGCGCCTGCAGCGCCGCCCAGCTGTAGAGGTAGATCGGCGCGGGCGGCTGCGGATCGAACATGGTGCCCGGCTTCGTGCGCACCTCGATGCTGCGAAAGTGGCCTTCGTTGGCCGACTCGCCGCCGCCGGCGACCGAGAGGATCGCCGCGCGCGAGACCGACACGACCGCCGCGAGCGGGCAGTTGATCGGCCCGATCTGCTCCGGCGGCGTGTTCGTGAAGTCCAGCACGATGTCGCTGCCGGAGATCTCGACGCTGATCTCGAACGGGACCTCGTCGTCGGTGATCCCGTTGCTGTCCATCGCGCCGGAGGCGGTGTAGCGGCCGTCCGGGAGCCGCTCGAAGAACGTGCGAACGAGCGCGTCGCCGTGCTCGAGCATGCGCTCGACCGACTCGCGGAACTGCGCGATGCCGTAGCGCTCGATCACGCGGTTGAGCCCGGTCAGGCCGACGGTCGCCGCCGCGATCTGCGCCGCCAGGTCGCCGGCGAACGCCTGCGGCATGCGCGTGTTCGCCAGCACCGTGCGGTAGAGGTCGTCCTGGCGCTCACCCCGACGGTACAGGCGGACGCTCGGGAAGATCACGCCCTCCTGGAAGATGTCGGTGGTGTCGGTGCAGTACGGCTCCTTCGCCCCGATGTCCATGTGGTGGGCCTTGATCGCCGCGTAGCCGACCAGCTCGTCCTCGAAGAAGCCGGGCACGATCACGGTCGCGTCCTGCTGATGGGAGCCGATGTCGTAGCCGTAGGTCGAGAAGATCACGTCGCCCGGCTCGAGCACCTCCGGACCGCCGAGCTTCGCGACGCTCGCCTCGATGCAATGGTTGAACGTGCCGAGGAAGAGCGGCAGCGCACGGGCCTGCGCAAGCAGGTTGATGTCGCGGTCGTACAGCGCGGCCGCGAAGTCGGTGATCTCGTAGATGACGGGTGAGAACGCGGTGCGTCGGAGCGTCGTGCCCATCTGGTCGGCCGCCGCGACGAGGCCGTGGCGGATCACCTCGGTGCGGACGGGATCGACGTCGACGGTCGCTGCGGATCCGCTTCCCGACGTGGTGCCCGGGGACTGGAGCGTCACGATCCGGCTCCCTTCTTCTCGATGATCATGGTTCCGCTCGGATGGACGTGGACGCGGTAGCCGACGTCGACGTAGGTCGTCGTCGTCTCCTCGAGCACGATCAGGGGGCCCTCGACGAACTCGCTCACGTCCAGCCCGGCGCGGTCGACGACGCCGAACGTGACGCGCTCCTCCTGCGTGAACGAGTACGCCTCGAGCGAGCGGCGGGGGCGGACCGTGCCGCCGACGGCCGAGCTCTCGTTCGCCTTGCGCGGCAGCGACGTGCGCGCGGTGGCGCGCATCGAGACGATCTCGACCGGCACGTCGAGGCGGTGGCCGAACGTCCGCTCGTAGTCGCGCCTGAAGGTCGTCTCGATCTCCTGCGCGTCCTCGGCGATGGCGCCGTCCGGGTCGGCCCTCGGGTGCACGGTCAGCGTGTACTCCTGGCCGACGTAGCGCAGGTCGAGCGCCGGCTCCAGCGCGTCGCTGCCATCCTCGGCAAGCTCCGCGAACATCGTCGCGAGGCTGGCGTTCGCGGCCGCGACGCCCTCCGCGTCGAGCGTGCGGATCGAGGTCAGCGCGCGCGAGCGCGTGAGGTCCTGGCCGAGCAACCCCCAGGCGGAGAAGTTGCCCGCGTGCTTGGGCACGACGACGCGGCCGACGCCGAGCTCCTCGGCCAGCAGCGTCCCGAACAGCGGACCCGCACCGCCGAACGCGAGGATGCTCGCCTCGCGCGGGTCCTGGCCCTGCTCGATCGTGACCGAGCGGATCGCGAACGCCATCGCGGCGTTGGCGATCGTGAGGATCCCCTGCGCGGTCTTCTCGGCATCGAGCCCCAGCTCCCGACCGAGGCGCTCCAACGCGGCGGTCGACGCGTCGACGTCGAGCGCGAGCCCGCCCGCCAGCTCGCCGAACGCGAGCATGCCGAGGTGCGCGGCCGCGTCGGTGACCGTCGGCTCGGTCCCGCCGCGTCCGTAGCAGACCGGCCCGGGCTTGGCCCCCGCGCTCCGTGGCCCGACGCGCAGCAGGCCGCCGGAGTCGACGTGCGCGATCGAGCCGCCGCCGGAGCCGATCGAGCGCACGTCGACCCACGGCGACTGCAGCGGCATCTCGACGACCTTGCCCTCGTATCTGACCTGCGGACGGCCGTCGAGGATCAGGCAGGTGTCGAAGCTCGTGCCGCCGACGTCGGCGGTGATCCCCTGTGAGATGTCGAGCGCGCGACACAGCTCGCCGGCGCCGACGGCGCCCGCCACCGGGCCGGACATGATCGTCTCGAAGGGCCGCTCGCCGGCCTCGGAGAAACGCATCGCGCCGCCGCCGGAGCGCGTGACGAGGCAGTCCCCGCGGAAGCCGCGCTCGTTGAGCGTGCCCTCCAGGCGGCGCAGGTAGCCCGACACGCGCGGGCGCACGTAGGCATCGACCACGGTCGTCGAGCTGCGCTCGTACTCGCGGAACTCGCCCGAGATGCGATGCGAGAGCGAGATCTCGCCGTCGTAGCCCAGCTCGCGCAGCGCCGCCTCGGCGGCCAGCTCGTGCTCGGGGTTGGCGTAGGCGTTGAGGAACATGACGGCGATCGATTCGACGCCGTTCGCGCGGAAGGCCTCGAGTGCGCGCGCCACGTCCTCGCGCTCGAACGGCGTGTGGATCGAGCCGTCGGCGGCCACGCGCTCGCGGACCGGCAGGCGCAGACGGCGGGGCACGAGCGGTGCCGCCGCGGTCCAGAGGCTGTCCATGAACTCCTCGCGGTCGCCGCGCCGGATCTCGAGCACGTCGCGGAAGCCGTCCGTCGTCAGCAGGCCGACGACCGCGCCCTTGCGCTCGAGCAGCGCGTTGATGCCGACGGTCGTGCCGTGCAGGAAGAACTGGGCGGCGCGCAGCGCCTCGTCGGGGACCGTGTCGGAGACGATCTGGGCGATCCCCTCGTCGGGAGCCGCCGCGTTGGTGGCGCCCTTGCCGACGAACACCTCGCCGTTCTCGTCGTCGTAGAAGATGAGGTCGGTGAACGTCCCGCCGACGTCGACCCCGAATCGCGTTGCCATTAGCTTTCCTCGTTGACGGTGCTGTACATGTCTGTCAGTCCTCCACGGCGGCGGTGGCGATGATCTCAACGCGCCACTCGGGTCGTGCGAGCGTGACCTGACCGGTCGCGCGCGCCGGCGGCGGCGCGCCGTCGAGCCACGCGCGCCAGACCTCGTCCATCGCCGCGAAGTCGGCGATGTCGGCGAGCCAGATCGTCGCGCTGAGCAACCGCGAGCGGTCGCTGCCGACCTCCGCCAGCCGCGCGTCGATCGCATGCAGCACGGCCCGCGTCTGGTCCGCGATCCCGGTCGACCCGTCGAGTGCGACCTGCCCCGAGAGGTAGGCCGTCCCGCCGCGCACCACCGCTTGCGAGAGCGACGGCCCGGAGTCGATGCGGACCGGTGCGCCCGTCCGCTGCCCGCCGGCGCTCATGCCGCGCGCGAGGGGTCGGGGTCCGCAAGGCCGTTGCGCATCCGCTCGACGGCGGCGTGCGCGACGACGAGATCCTCGGAGGCGAGCCCGACGGTCTTGAAGAGGGTGATCTCCTGGTCGTCGCGGCGGCGCCCGGGACCGCGAACGACGTCCGCCAGCTCGGCGTCGATGCGGTCCGCGCTCCACTGCCCGGCGGCGATCGGGATGAGCAGGTCGCCGGCCTCCTCGAGCGCCGCCGCACGGCTCTCCACGACCACGCGTGCGCGCTGCAGCGTCGCCGCGTCGACCTCGCGCATGTCCGGGCGGTAGGCGCCCATCGCGACGATGTGCGTTCCCGGTGCGAGCAGCTCGCCCTGCACCACCGGCTGGGTGCTCGTCGTGCAGCAGCAGATGACGTCGGCGTCGGCGACGTCGCCGGGCTCGCCGACGCGCGCGCTGACGCCGAGGCAGCGCTCCGCGTGCTCGGCCAGCTCGCGCGCCCGGTCGGCGTCGAGGTCGACGACCGCGACGCGCTCGAAGTCGCGAACGCAGAGGAGCGCGTCGAGGTGGGCGCGCGCCTGGCGGCCCGCTCCGAAGATCACGAGCGAACGAGCGTCGTGGCGCGCCAAGTGCCGCGTTCCGAGCGCCGACACCGCGGCGGTCCGGATCGCCGTCAGCGCCGCGCCGTCGACGGTCGCGAGCGGCTGCTTGTCCTCGGCGGCGAACAGCACGAACACGCCGTGGATCAGCGGCAGGCCGCGGTCGCTGTTGCGCCGCTCCAGCGTCACGAGCTTGACGCCGAGGCCCATGCGACCCCATGCCGGCATCAGCAGCAGCTCCCCGCCTTCGGCGTTGTAGATGCTGCGGACGGGCGTCTCGGGCAGCTCGTCGCCGCCGAAGGCCCGCTCGAGCGCGTCGATCGCGTCGGTAATCGGCAGCGCCGCGCGCAATCTGTCTGCGTCGAGGTGCGGCAGACCGACGTCTGCTGTGCTCGTCATGTCGTCTCCTCCGCCGCGTGCGACGGCTGTTCTCCCGTGGTCATCCGTAACGTGGTCGTGGTGTGCGGCTCGGTTCCGACCGCACCGAAGGCATGGCTCATCACGGCTTCGGGCGTCGTCTCGCCGTCCAGCTCGGCGACGATCCGGCCGCCTCGCATCACGAGCACGCGATGCGCCAGCCCGAGCGCCTCCTCGACCTCCGAGGAGATCAGCAGGACCGCCATCCCCTGCTGTGCGAGTGCGACGATCAGGTCGTAGATCGCGCGCTTGGCGCCGACGTCGACGCCGCGCGTCGGCTCGTCGACGATCAGCAGCCGCGGGGTCTCGATCAGCCACTTGCCGAGCGCGACCTTCTGCTGGTTGCCGCCCGACAGCGCCGAGACCGGTGCCTTCGGCAGCTGCGGACGGACGCCGACGCGCTCGAGCATCGCGGTCCCGCGGCTCCACTCGCGCGAGGAGGCGACGAAGCCGCCGGCGACGCACATGCCGCCGAGGTGGGCGAGCGTCACGTTCTCGAGCACGCTGCGGTCCATCACGAGCGCCTGCTCCTTGCGCGACTCGGGCAGCATCGCGATGCCTCGCCGCAGCGCGTCGCCGGGGCGCCGCGCGCGGAAGGCGTCGCCGTCGATCCGCACGACGCCGCGATCGGCCCGGTCGGCCCCGAAGATCAGCCGCGCCAGCTCCGACCGTCCCGCCCCGACGAGCCCCGCGAGCGCGACGATCTCGCCGGCTCTCACGTGCAGCGACGCGTCCTGCACGACGGTCCCGCGGCCGAGCCCCTCGATCTCGAGGACGACGGGCGCGTCGGGCGCGCTGCGCACCTTGGCGGGGAACGTCGTCTTGAGCGCGCGTCCGAGCATCGAGGTGATCAGCGTCTCGACCGTCTCGGCGGCCGCGTCGGCCGTGCGCACGAGGCGACCGTCCTTCAGGATCGTGACCGCGTCGGCGAGCGCCAGCACCTCCTCGAGGAAGTGCGAGACGTAGACGATCGTGGTGCCGGCCTCGCGGAGACGCCCGATCGAAGCGAACAGCGCCCGCGCCTCCGGCGGCGAGAGTGCCGCGGTCGGCTCGTCGAAGACGATCAGCTTCGCGTCACGCGCAAGCCCGCGGAGGATCTCGACGCGCTGCTGCTCGGCGAGCGGCAGCGTCCCGACGACGGCGTCGGGCGGCAGCTCGAACGAGGCACGCTCGGCCAGCTCGGCGAAGCGTCGGCGCAGCGCGCGCGACGAGACGAACCCGGCGCGGCGCGGCTCGAGACCGAGGAAGACGTTCTCGATGATGCTGCGATCCGGGACGAGCGCGATCTCCTGCGCGATCACGGTGATGCCGTGCCGCAGCGCGTCGCGCGGCGCGTGGTGACGGACCGGCTCGCCGAGCACGCGCATCTCGCCGTCGTCGGGCCGGATCACGCCCCCGACGATCTTGCCGAGCGTCGACTTGCCCGCCCCGTTCTCGCCGACGAGCGCGTGCACCGTGCCGGGGGCGATCGCGAGGTCGATCCCGCCGAGCGCCTGGATGCCGCCGTAGCGCTTGCCGATGCCGGCCAGCTCGATGTGCGGTGCGACCGCGGCGCTCATCGTGCGGTCCCCGTCTGCCACGGCGCCAGGTCGCGCGCGTACGGCATGCTCGGCGCGACCTCGGTGAGCATCCAGTCGATGTTGCGCGCCATCAGATGCGCGCAGATGCGGCTGATCGCGTGGTAGGCGTCGTCGATCGTGCCGGCCACCCGGATCGTGCCGGGCCGCGTGCTGTCGAACGGCTCGAGCGACCGCAGGTAGTCGAAGTCGTTGAGCGGTGGGGCGTCGGCGGCGTCGGCGAAGCGCTGGTTGCGCTCGAGCATGTCGGGCATCGCGTCGTTGGGCGCGAGTGCGAGATCGATCTCCAGCTCGACCTGGTCGCCCGGCGCCGCGATCGGCTCGACGCCGCCCGCGGCGACGGCGCGCACGGCGCGCTCGGCCGCGTCGCGCAGCCGCTCGCGCACCTCCGCCGGAGGGTCGTGGTCGGCGCTCGTGCGCGAGCGCGCGCGCTTGACCTCGACGTACTCGACGCCCTCGCCGAGCGTGGCGCGGCCCTGCGCGAGCGTGGCGTCGTCGCCGGACAGCAGCACGACCGGGATCCCGCGCGCGGCCAGCAGCTGCGCCGCCAGCTCGGACTCGCCGAGCGAGCGGCCGTCGAGTCGCACGTCCAGCAGCGAGCTGAGGAAGCTGTGGCTGAGGATGCCGTCCGGCGTGCCCGACTTGGCGTGATGGCCGACCAGGAGCACGGCGTCGACGTCCGCGGTCAGTCCCTTGAACTGGACGAGCGGCGCGGGCCCGGACTTCAGCTGTGCGCGCGGGTCCAGGTCCGCCGGCAGGATGTTCGTCTGCATCGCGTGGCCGTCGGCGACGAGCACGTGCCCGGCGCCGCCGCGGAACGCGCCCTCGATCGCGGCGTTCGCGTCCTGCGCCATCGCTCGGCGGAAGGTGGGGTAGCCGGCGAGGCCGGGGGCGATGTCGTGGACGCTCTCGACACCCGAGATCCCCTCCATGTCGACCGAGACGTAGATCCTCATCGCGTGCTGCGGCGACGCGCCATCTGGTCGACCCAGACGGCGAAGAGGATGATCGCGCCGAAGATGATCCGCTGGTAGACGGTGTCGACGTTCATCAGGTTGAAGCCGTTGCCGATCAGCGCGAGCAGCAGCACGCCGAGGACCGTCCGCCAGATCGCGCCGTAGCCGCCCGCGATCGAGGTGCCGCCGATGATCACGGCGGAGAACACGTCGAACAGGAGCGGGTAGCCGCCGGCGTCGGGCGTGGCCGTCGAGAGCCGCGCCGCGATGATCGTCCCGGCGAGGCCGGCGCCGAAGCCGACCGCCATGTACGTCGCGGTCTGCACCCAGCCGACGCGGATGCCCGAGAGGCGCGCCGCCTCCGGGTTGCCGCCGGCGGCGTAGACGTAGCGACCGAACGCGGTCTTGTGGAGCACCAGCGCGGCCAGCACGATCGCCGCCGCGAGCATCAGGACCGGGTATCTGATCCCGATCAGCTCGCCGCGCGCGAGCGTCGGGAAGCCTCTGGCGTGGACGAAGACGATGTTGCCGTTGGTGATCGCGAGCGTGATGCCGCCGACGATGATGCTCGTCGCAAGCGTCGCGACGAACGCGTTGATCTTGGCGGCTGTGATCAGCAGCCCGTTGAGGCCGCCCGCCGCGACGCCGACGAGGCAGCCGAGCAGGATGCCGGGCACGACGCCGAGCTCGTTGGCCGACTTCGCGGCGATCACGCCGGCAAGCGCGTAGATCGCGCCGGCCGAGAGGTCGAAGCCGCCGGAGATCAGGACGAACGTCATGCCCATCGCGATGATCCCGAGCGGCGCCCACTGATCGAGGATGTTCAGCAGGTTCGTCGTCGTCAGGAAGGCGTCGTTGGCGACCGCCAGCACGACGAACAGCACGATCAGGATCAGGACGATCCCGTAGTCGCGCAGCACGCGCGAGCGAAGCCCGAAGCGGCTGGCCTTGGAGGGGTCGGCGGCGACGTCGGTCGCCTGCGGGTCGACTGTCTCAGTGCTCATGCGGTGCGAGCGTACGGGAGTACCACATTACATGTCAAGTACTACATGGAAGTTCTTTCGCGAGCGAGCGGACGCGCCCGGGACGGGCCCGCCAGCGAGCGCGCGAGCCGTCAGAAGCGCTCGGGTGAGAGGCGCGCGAGCGCCGCGTGAGGCGGATCGCCGGCGACGACCCCGGCGACCATCCGCCCCGTCAGCGGGGCGAGCGTGACCCCGAGCATGCCGTGCCCGGTCGCGAAGATCGCGCGGGGGACGCGTCCGTGCGCACCGACGACCGGCAGCCCGTCGGGCGTGCACGGCCGCAGGCCGCGCCATGTCAGGCGCGGCCGCGTCCGCACGCCGAGCACGTTCGCCGCGGCGCGCTCGATCGGGAGCGTGCGGCGCGGCTCGAAGCGTTCGTCGAGGCCGTCGAGCAGCAGGCCACCGGTGATCCGCAGGCGGTCGCCGAGCGGGTTCGTCACGCAGCGCTCGTCGTGCAGGTACAGCGGCAGCCGCATCGGCGCGGCCGGCAGGTCCCACTCGACCGCGTAGCCCTTGCCGCCCTGCAGCGGCAGCGTCACCCCGAGCGCCGCGGCGAGCCGGCCCGTCCAGGCACCGGCCGCGACGACGACGTGCCCGGCGCGGCGCTCGCCGCGCGTGGTCGCCACGGTCACGCCGGCCGACTCGCCGCCGCCGCGGTCGGCGCGCAGGCCGTGCACCTCCACGCCGGTTCGCACCGTCACGCCGTGCGTGCGCCCGAGCTCCGCCATCGCGGCGGAGAAGCGGACGGGGTCGCAGGTCGCCTCGTGCGGCAGCAGCACGCCGGCACGCACGGCGTCGGTCAGCGCCGGCTCGAGCGCGCGCGCCTCCCCCGCGCTCAGCAGCCGAGCGCCCTGTGCGACGCCCGCCGGCGAGGCCGCCTCCGCGGCGGCGCGCTGCTCGCCGTCGGCCGCGGTGTGCACGGTCAGGCAGCCCTCCTGCCGGAAGCCGACGTCGATGCCGTCCCCGACCAGCTCCCGCATCACGCCGATGCTCTCCATGCACAGCTGACGCTGCAGCAGCTCGCCGGCCTCCGCGCGGGCGCGCGTGGAGGCGCGCAGGAAGCGCACGAGCCACGGCGCCAGCGAAGGACGCGGCCGCACCCCGAACGGCGCATCGCGCCGCAGCATCCAGCGCACCCCCAGACGGACGCTCTCCGGCGCGGCGATCGGGCGCGCGTGGCTCGGCGCGAACAGCCCGGCGTTGCCCCACGAGGCGCCCTCGCCGACGCCGTTCGCCCGCTCGAGCAACTCCACGCGCGCGCCCGCGCGCGCGAGGTCGGCGGCGCAGCAGAGCCCGACGATCCCGCCGCCGACGACGATCACGTCGGGCGCCCTCATCACCGCTCGAACGCGTGGGGGTACTGCTCGCGCGCCTTGGCCTCCGTCACGTAGCCCTCGCGGACGTCGGCGTGCACAGCCTGCGGGTCGCGTTCGGCCGGCGGGCCGTAGCCGCCGCCCCCGCCGCACGTCAGCTCGAGCGTCTCGCCCTTTCTGACGAGCAGGCGCGTCGCCTTGCCGAAGTACGTGCGCGTGCCGTCCGGCTTGCGCAGCGCGCCTCTGTTGGCGATCCCGGCGGCCTCCCCGCCCTCGAGCCCCCAGCCGGGGTTTCTCGTGCGCTCGATCACCGCGGTGACGTAGGAGTCCTCCAGCATCTGGAAGTCCATCCGCACGCCGAGGCCGCCGCGATGGCGCCCCGCGCCGCCCGAGTCGGGCAGCAGCTCGACGCGCTCCAGCAGCCACGGGTTGCGCGTCTCCCACACCTCCGTCGGGGAGAAGCGCGTCGCCGACTCGGCGACGTGCAGGAGGCTGTTGGCCCCGTCGCCGCGGACGCTCGCGCCCTGGCCGCACGGATGTGGCGAGCCGTCGGCCCACGCCTCGCCCGTTCTCTCGCGCACGCCCCACCAGACGAGCGAGCAGATGTCGCCCGCGCTGCACGCCGTGACGGCGTCGGGCATCGCCTTCGAGACCGCGTTGTAGATGACCTCCATCGCCTGCATCGCCGGCCAGCCGTAGAGGAAGACGGGCGAGGGCGGCAGCGGGTGGAACATCGACCCCGGCCGCGTGACGACCTCGATCGCGCGGAAGTGGCCCTCGTTCGGCGGCTCGCCGCTGCCGGCGAGCATCGAGATCGCGATCCGACTCGCCGAGACGGTCGAGGGGATCGGGCAGTTGACCGGGCCCGCCTGGGCGTCGGGCGCGCGCGAGTAGTCGAGCCGCACGGTCGAGCCCTTGACCTCCATCACGACCTCGAACGGGAGCGCATCCTCCGTGACGCCGTTGTTGTCCATCTCGCCCTGGCCGACGTAGACGCCGTCGGGCATCTTCTCGATGTACGCGCGCACGACGGCCTCGCCGTGGTCGAACATCCGCTCGACCGAGGTGCGGAAGGTCTCCAGCCCATGGCGCTCGACGACGCCGACGAGCGCCTGGGCACCGGTGCGGACCCCGACGACCTCGGCGTTCAGGTCGCCGGCGAGCATCTTCGGCACGCGCGTGTTGGCGAGCGCCATGCGGTAGATCTCGTCGCTCAGCTCACCGGCCTTGTAGAGCTTGAGCCCCGGGAAGATCGTGCCCTCCTGGAAGACGTCGACGGTGTCGGTCGAGTACGGCTCCTTGCCGCCGATGTCGAGCCAGTGGCCCTTGATCGCGGTGTACCCGATGATCTCGCCCTCGTAGAAGACGGGCATCACGAGGGCGCCGTCCTGCGGGTGCGAGCCCGTGCCGTACGGCTCGTTGTAGAGGATGATGTCGCCGGCCACGAGCGCCTCCGGGCCGCCGACGTTCCTGACGGCTGCCTCGACGCAGTAGTTCATCGTGCCCATGAAGAGCGGGAGGCTCGGCGCCTGCGCGAGCAGCCGCACCTGGTCGTCGTAGATCGCGACGGCGAAGTCGAGCACCTCGTAGATGACCGGCGAGAAGGCGGTGCGCACGAGTGCGCGCTTCATCTGGTTCGCCGCGGAGTTGAGCCCGTGGCGGATCACCTCGGTGGTGATCGGGTCGGCGTCGACGACGCCGGCGCCGCTTCCCGCGCCGGCGCGGTGGACGACGGTCTCCGTGGCCATGCCTATGCCTCCGTGGTCGTGAGGACGATGGAACCGGAGGCGTGCACGCTCCCGGCGAAGCCGCGATCGACGTAGCTCGTCGCGGTCGGCTCGACGAGGATCGCCGGGCCTTTCACGCGCGCGCCGACGGGCAGCTGCTCGCGCAGCACGACGTCGAAGTCGGCCCACTCGCCGTCCGCGAACGAGAACGCGCGCGTGGTGCCGGCGATGCCGGCCGAGCTGCTCGCGCCGTTCTCGGCGGAGCCTGCCGCGACCGGCGCGCTGCCGCGGCGCGGCAGCGGCGTGCGCACCGTCGCGCGCAGCGAGACGATCTCGACGGGGTCGTCCATCCGCAGTCCGAACGTCCGCTCGTACTCCGTGCGGAAGCGCTCGCGCAGCTGCTCGGGCGTGACGGAGATGCGGCCGTCGTCCCCCTCGACGTCGACGGTCAGGCTGTGCTCCTGGCCGACGTAGCGCATGTCGAGCCGCGCCTCGCGCACGGAGCCGTCGTGCGCGGCGCGCTCGGCGACCTCGCTGAACAGCTCTGCGAGCCCGGCGTTGGCGGCCGCGATCCCGGCCTCGTCGAGCGCCGTGATGCGCGTGCGCGCGATCGTCTGCGTCAGGTCGGCGCCGAGCAGCCCCCATGCGGAGAAGTTGCCCGCGTAGGGCGGCAGCAGGATCTGCGTGATGGCGAGCTCGCTCGCCAGCAGCGAGAGGAACAGCGGGCCGGCGCCGCCGAACGGCATCAGCACCGCCTCGCGCGGGTCCTGGCCCTGCTCGACGGTGATCTCGCGGATCGCGCCGGCCATGTTCGCGGTCGCGATCCGCAGGATCCCGCGCGCGACCTCCTCCTGGCTCATGCCGAGCTTCTCGGCGAGCGGCGCGATCGCGCGTTCGGCGGCGTCGCGGTCGAGCGTGACGCCGCCCGCGAGGCTGCCGTCGGCGAGCATGCCGAGCACGAACGCGGCGTCGGTCACGGTCGCCTCGGTGCCGCCGCGGCCGTAGCAGGCCGGGCCCGGCTCGGCGCCCGCGCTGCGCGGTCCGACGCGCAGCAGCGCGCCCTCGTCGACGTAGGCGATCGAGCCGCCGCCTGCGCCGATCGAGCGCACGTCGACCCACGGCGTCTGGACCGGCAGGCCGACGACCTCGCCCTCGTAGAGGGTGGTCGGGCGGCCGTTGGAGATCAGGCAGGTGTCGAAGCTCGTGCCGCCGACGTCGGCGGTGATGACCTGCTCGTAGCCGAACGCCTGCGCCATCTCGGAGGCGCCCTCGGCACCGGCGACCGGGCCCGACATGATCGTCTCGAACGGCCGCTCGGCGGCCTCGGCGAACGTCATCGCGCCGCCGCCGGAGCGGGTCACGAGCGACGAGCCGTCGAAGCCCTGGTCGGTCAGCGCCGTCTCGAGCCGCTCGAGGTAGTTCGACATGCGCCCGCGCACGAACGCGTCGATCGTCGTCGTCGTCGTGCGCTCGTACTCGCGGTACTCGCCGCTGACCTTGTGCGAGAGCGACAGCTCGCCGTCGAAGCCGGCGTCGCGTAGCGCCTGCGCGGCGGCCAGCTCGTGCTCGCCGTTGGCATAGGCGTGCAGGAACGCGATCGCGACGGCCGTGACGCCCTCGGCCTTGAACTGCTCGGCCGCCGCGCGCACGGCGTCGAGGTCGATCGGCGTGTGGACGGTGCCGTCGGCCCGCAGGCGCTCCGTGATCGGCACGCGCAGGCGACGCGGCACGAGCGCCTCCGGCTGGCGCCAGAAGAGGTCGTACATGTCGACGCGGTCGCCGCGGCGGATCTCGAGCACGTCGCGGAAGCCCGCGGTCGCGAGCATGCCGACGACCGCGCCGCGCCGTTCGAGCAGCGCGTTGAGGCCGACGGTCGTGCCGTGCAGGAAGTAGGCGGCGGCCGCGAGACGGTCGCCGGGAACGCCCGCCGCGATCGCGGCGAGGATGCCCTGCTCCGGCGCTCTGGGGGTCGTCGGGGCCTTCGCGACGCGCGTCTCGCCCGTGGCCTCGTCGTAGAAGATCAGGTCTGTGAACGTCCCGCCGACGTCCACGCCGAGTCGGGTCGTCATCGCTCTCCGCCCGACGACCGGACGTGCTCGACAGGACTCGTTGCACCGTTGGACTTGCGCACCACGCGCGATCCCTCCTTGACCGGCTGACAGAGCTCGGACCGGGGCTCCCACCCGCGGTCGAGCGGTACCATATCACCCGTTACATTGAGGTCAATGGCAGCCGGCGAAGCCGCTCGCACCGGCAGGCGGGCGTGGCGTCGATCGCTCGAACGCAGCCCGACGGCCACGTGCGAGCGCGTTCCCATGGGGAGCGTCGAAGCTGCCCGCCGGGGCGTCAGGCGTCGTCGCCGGCGCCGTGCTCGGCGCGCCCGGCCCAGATCCCGCGCGTGTGCTCGATGTGCACCCGCATCAGCTCCTCGGCGGTGTCGGCGTCGCGCTCCCGGAGCGCTTCGAGGATCTTGCGGTGCTCGCCGGTCGAGGCCACCAGCCGCCCGGACTCGGCCAGCTCCTTGAGCCCGATCAAGCGCGTCTGGTCGCGCAGCTGATCGACCAGGCGCGCGAGCCGGCGGTTGCCGGTCAGCTCCAGCAGACCGATGTGGAACTCCCTGTCGGCCAGCAGATACGCCGGCAGATCGCGCTTCTCGGCGGCGCCTTCGATGTCGACCAGGACGCGCTCCAGCGCGGCGAGGTCGGCGTCGCTCGCGCGCTCGGCGACTGTGCGCGTGGCCGGCACCTCGAGCATCAGCCGCAGTTCGCCGATCTCGTCGAGGTCGCGGTCGTCGGGCGTCAGGACGCGGAAGCCGCGGTTGCGGACCGCCTCCACGAGCCCGGCGTTGGCGAGGTCGAGCATCGCCTCGCGGACCGGCGTGGGCGACACGCCGAGTCTCTCGGCCAACACGTTGGCCGAGTGGATCTCGCCCGCTCTGAGCTCGCCGGCGATGATGCCGGCGCGGATGACTTGGCCGGCCTGCTCACGCAAGCTCAGCGCTCGCAGCGCCTTCATGAGTGCAATGTTACATGCAGCCGTCGGACGGGTCGCCGGCGAGCCGTCGCACGCCGGAGTAGGTGCGGTGTAACATGGCACCACTGTGAGGGCGGCTAAAGGACGAGTGCGGTGAGGCCCACGCGCGTGGTGATCGTCGGCGGCGGCGTCGCGGGCCTGACCGCGGCCTACTACCTGCGACGCGGTGGTGCCGAGGTGACGGTGCTCGAGCGTCGGCGCGTGGGCGGTGGCGCGTCGGGCGCGAACGCCGGCTGGATCGCGCCGGCGCAGGCCGGCCCGCTGCCCGAGCCGGGCCTCGCCGCCTACGGCGCGCGCTCGTTGACCGACCGCGAGTCGGCGCTCTACGTCGCACCCACCCAGCTGCCGCGGATGGCGAGCTGGCTGATCCGCTTCGCGCTGCGCTGCAACGCGCGCGACCACCGCCGCGGCACGCAGGCCCTGGGCCAGCTCGGCCGGCGGGCCTTCGAGCTCGTCGAGCAGCTCGCCGACGACGGTGTCGAGCTCGAGCTGCACCGGCTCGGCTTCGTCGTCGCGGGCCGCCAGCGCGCCGGCGTCGAGGCGTTCCTCGCCGGCCGCGCGCCGCTGCGCGAACTCGGCCTGCAGGTGCCCGACCGCGTCCTCGAAGCCGCGGAGCTGCACGAGCTCGAGCCGGCGCTGGCCGACGCGGTCACGAGCGGCGTGCTCGTCGAACAGCACTGGCACGTGCACGCCCCGCAGCTGATGGCCGCGCTCGCCAGACGGCTGCGGGAGCAGGGCGTCGTGTTGGAGGAGGGCGCCGAGGCGCTCGACCTCGCACGCGGCGCCGACGGGCGCGTGCGCGAGGTGCGCAGCAGCGCTGGCGCGCACCCGGCCGACGCGGTCGTGCTGGCCGCCGGTGCCTGGAGCCCGGCGCTTGCCCGCGGGCTCGGCGTGCGGCTGCCGGTGGCGGCGGGGAAGGGGTACAGCTTCGAGGTCGCGCTCCCGCAGCAGCCGCGGCACGCGCTGCTGCTGCTGGAGCCGCACGTCGGCGCCAGTCCGCTGCGCGACCGCGTGCGGATCGCCGGCACGATGGAGTTCAGCGGCGTCGGCGACGGCATCGACCGGCGCCGCGTCGAGACGATCGCGCGCGGCGCGCGGCAGATGCTGCGCGGCTTCGACGCACAGCCGCTGGAGGACGTGCGCGGCGGGATGCGGCCGATCGCGCCCGACGGGCTGCCGATCGTCGACCGTGCTCCGGGTCACGAGAACGTGTTCCTGGCGACCGCCTACTCGATGCTCGGCATCACGATCGGCGCCCCGGCGGGCGAGGCGCTCGCCCGCATGATCCTCAGCGGCGAGCGCCCGGCCGAGCTGGAGCCGTTCCGCGCGACGCGGTTCGGCTGGCGCACGCGCTGAACTCCGGCGCGGCCGGGTGAGGTCGCTAGACAGCGGGCAGGACCGTGCGCAACACGCGCAGGAAGCTCTGCCCCAGCACGTTCGCGAGCTGCTCGCCGGCGAAGCCGCGCTGCCCGAGCGCGGCGACGAGCGCGGGGTAGTCCTCCGGGCCCGCGAGCCCCTCGAGCGCGGCCTCGGGCGGCATGCCGCCGGGCAGCAGCGAGTCGGGGCCGAGCTGCAGGTCGAGCGCGTGGACGAGCTGCTGCATGAAGTCGCCGCCGAGGCCGACGTGCTCGTGGCCCATCACGTCGACGGCGTGCGCGATGTGGTCGACGGCGCGCTCGATCTCCCAGCGATCGGGGTCGATCGCGATCGGCACGAGCATCATCCCGAACGCTCCGCCGCTGGCCGCGATCGCCTTCAGCTGCTCGTCGGTGAGGTTGCGCGGCGTCTCGCAGACCGACCGGCAGGCGCCGTGGCTGACGACGACGGGCCTGCCCTCCGTCCGCTCGATCACGTCCCAGAAGGTCCGCTCGGAGGCGTGCGCGAGGTCGATCACGATGCCGCGCTGCACCATCCGGTCGACGAGCTGGGCGCCGAGCCGGCTGAGGCCGCCGTTGGCCGGCTCGGCAGCGCCATCCGCGAACGGGTTGCGGCGGTTCCACGTCAACGAGCCCATCCGCACGCCGAGCTCCCAGAAGACGTCGATCAGCGCCGGGTCGTAGCCGAGCGGCTCCATCCCCTCCATCGACAGCATGAGGCCGAGCCGGTCGCCGGCCGCGAGCGCGTCGACGTCTGCCGCGGTGCGGATCTCGAGCACGCTGTCGCCGTGCTCGCGCAGCGCGCGGCGGTAGGCCGCGACCTGCCGCAGGGCACGCGGCAGCGCCTGCTCGGGCAGCAGCGCGAGGTCGGCGACGTAGGTGGGGCATATCTGGAGCGCGACGCCGCCGCGCTGGAGGTTCGGCAGCCAGTGGGTGCCGAACGGGTCGTCCTCGGCGTCGCGATGGACGAGCTCGAGGAGGAGGTCGGTGTGCGCATCCACGATCATTGGTGGCACGTTACACCTTACGTGGTGTCACGTCACGGATAGACGGCTCGCGCGCGGGCGGCGGCGGCGACGTGCGCGACGGAGACCGCCATCGCGGCCGTCCGCCAGTCGAGGCCGTCCTGCTCGGCGCGGCGCAGGACCTTCGTCAACGCTCCGCGCATCAGGCTGCGCATGCGGTGGCGCTCCTGCTCGGCATCCCAGGGGTAGCGCTGGATCGCCTGCACCCACTCGAAGTAGGAGACGATCACGCCGCCCGCGTTGGCGACGATGTCGGGGACCACGGAGATCCCGCGCTCGCGCAGGATCGCGTCGCCCTCCGTCGTGGTCGGGCCGTTCGCCGCCTCGACGACGAGCGAGCAGCGCAGGCTCCGCGCGTTGTCCGCGTGGATCTGGCCCTCGAGCGCCGCCGGCACGAGCACGTCGCAGTCGACCTCCAGCATCTCCGCACTCGTCGCCGGCGCGCCGTCGGGACAGCCGGCGAGCGTGCCGTGCGTCGCCGCCCAGCGCAGCACGTCGGCGACGGGCAGGCCCCCGGGGTCGAGCAGCCCACCGCTCGCGTCGGCGACCGCGACGATGCGGGCGCCGCGATCGGCCAGCTCGCGGGCGACGACGCGCCCGACGTTCCCCAGCCCCTGCACCGCGACCGCGAGCCCCTCGACCTCGCGCCCGAGGTGCTCGAGGACGGCCTCGGTCACGTACACCACCCCCAGCCCGGTCGCCGAGGCCCGCGCCTCGCTGCCACCGAGCGCCGGCGGCTTGCCGGTGACGATCTGCGGGACCGTGTGGCTGACCTGCTGCGAGTAGGTGTCCATGAACCACGCCATCTCGCGCTCGCCCGTCGACATGTCCGGCGCCGGGATGTCGCGGTCGGGCCCGATCAGCGGCAGCAGCTCGGTCGCGAAGCGGCGCGTGAGCCGCTCCAACTCGTCCACGGACAGCTCCGAGGCGTCGCACCGGACCCCGCCCTTCGCGCCGCCGAACGGCAGCCCGACGAGCGCGCACTTCCACGTCATCCACATCGCGAGCGCCGCGCACTCGCCGAGCGAGACGGTCGGCGTGTAGCGGATCCCGCCCTTCGTCGGCCCCATCGTCAGCGTGTGCTGCACGCGGTAGCCGGTGAACGAGCGGACCGAGCGGTCGTCCATCCTGACCGGGAAGTTGACGACGAGCGAGCGGCGCGGCTCGAGCAGCCGCACCCGTGCCTCCTCGTCGAGCTCGAGCACCGCGGCGGTCCGCTCGAACTGGTCGGTCGCGACGCGATAGAGCGGCGACTCCCACTCGCCGCCCGCCCGGACCGCGACGGGAGCCGCCGCCGCGCTCATACGACGAGCCCGTGACGGACCGTGTTTTCCGTCACGACGACCGGCTCGACGAAGTGCATCAGGTAGTCGGGGCCGCCGGCCTTCGTGCCGTTGCCGGAGAGCCGGTTGCCGCCGAACGGCTGGCGGCCGACCATCGCGCCGGTCGTGCCGCGGTTGACGTAGAGGTTGCCGACCGGCGTGCGGCGCGCGACCTCGGCGATCGTGCGCGGGTTGCGCGAGAAGAGCCCGCACGTGAGGGCGTGCGCCTGCGCGTCGATGCGCTCGCACGCCTCGTCGACGTCGCGGACCGCCTCGACCGAGAGCACCGGCCCGAAGATCTCCTGCTGGACCACGGCCGCGTCCTGGCGCGCGCCGGCGACGAGCGTCGGCGCCGCGAAGTAGCCGTCCCCCGCGGGCATCCGCTCGACGCGATGGACGGTCGCGCCGTCGCTGCGCGCGGCCCCCACGATCCGCTCGACGCGCTCGACCGAGCTGCGCTCGATCAGCGGCGGCACGTCGACGCCGAAGCGGTCGGCCGGCCCGACGAGCAGCGTGTCGAGCGCGCCCGCCAGGCGCTCGAGGACGTGGTCGATGATCCGCTCGTGCACGAGCGCGCGCGAGGCGGCCGAGCACTTCTGGCCGGCGAAGCCGAAGGCGGAGGCGATCAGCGCCGGGACGACGTCGTCGACGTCCGCGTCGCCGTCGACGACGAGGCAGTTCTTCCCGCCCATCTCGGCGACGACGCGCTTGAGGTGGCGCTGGCCGGGGGCGGGATCCGCGGCGCGCCGCATGATCTCCAGCCCGACCTCGCCCGAGCCGGTGAACGCGATCGTGTGGACGCCGGGATGCGCGACGAGCGCCGCCCCCACGTCGCCCTCGCCCGGCAGCAGCGCGATCGCCTCGGCCGGCACGCCGGCGACCAGGAGCGCGTCGACGATCGCCAGCGCGCACGCCGGCGACTGCTCGGCGGGCTTGAGGCAGACGCCGTTGCCGGTCGCCAGCGCGGCGACGGTCATCCCGGTCGCGATCGCGACCGGGAAGTTCCACGGCGCGATCACGGCGACGACCCCGCGCGGGCGGTAGTGCAGCGTGTTGCGCTCGCCCGGCAGCTGCAGCAGCTGCGGGCCGGCGTCGAGCAGGACCGCCTGGCGCGCGTAGTACTCGACGAAGTCGATCGCCTCGCAGACGTCGGCGTCGGCCTCGGCCCACGGCTTGGCGCACTCGCGGACGGCGAGCGCGGCGAGCTCGTGGCGCCGGCGCCGCAGCTCGCCGGCGGCGCGCGCGAGGATCGCGGCGCGCTCGGACGCCGGCGTCGCCCCCCACGTGCGGGCGGCCCGCTGGGCGGCGCGGACGGCGTCGTCGACGTCGCCGGCGGTGGCGCTCGTCGCGTTGGCGACGACGCGCTCCGGCGCGCCGGGATCGACGGAGGCGAACGACGGCTCGTCGCGGCGGCTGCCCGCGACGATCACGGGGACGGCCAGCGGCAGGGTCGCGTCGACGGCGGACAGCGCCGCGAGCAGGCGCTCGCGCTCGGGGGCGCGGCGCAGCTCGAGCAGCGGCTCGTTGCGGAAGGTCGTGGTCATGGGCGTATCAGCAGGGGGTCGAGGGCGGCGCCGCCGGTGCGGCTGGCGAGGAAGGAGTCGTTGGAGGTGTTCTCGAGCAGGCGACGGACGAGGTAGGCCATGCCCGCGACCATGTCGCCGACCGGGCAGTACGTGCGCCCGCGCAGGCCTTCCGCGGCGAGCGCGTCCTGCAGGTCGTCGCCGAGGCCGCGCAGCACCTGCAGCTCGAGGTCGTGGGTCGCGAGGCCGGCCCGACGTGCGTAGACGACGGCGTGCGCGACGGAGCGCAGGTTGTGCGAGGCGATCGCCGGGCGCACGAGCGGGTGGACGTCGATCAGTCGGCGGGTGATCCGCTCGTAGCAGCGGTCGCTCTCGACCTTCTCGGTGTAGACCGGCGGGACCCAGCCGTTCTGGAGCGCCTCGATCGTCTCGTGATCCCAGTAGGCGCCCTTCACGAGGCGGATCGCGAGCGGCACGGCGCGGTCCGCGGCGCCGGCCCAGTCGAGGATCCCGTCGAGCGTCTCCTCGCTGTCGCGCAGGTAGGCCTGCAGGACGATCCCGGCCGACGGGCCGGCCTTGAACTCGGGCTCGGACAGCAGCTCGAGCACCAGCTCGAGGATCAGGTCGCGCGAGTCCATCGACTCCATGTCGATGTGCAGGTGGGCGCCGACGTCGCGCGCCCGGCGCAGCAGGCGGCGCAGGTGGTCGGCCGCGTCCGCGCGGCCGCGCTCGGGCGCCTCGGCCCGGATCAGCGGCGTGAGCGCGGTGACCTTGACCGACAGGTTGACGCGCGGCAGCACCCCGGCGCTGTCGCGCTCGAGCAGCGGCCGCGCCGGCCACTGCTGCGCCGCCGCCGCGAGCGTGACGAGCGTCTCGTCGCAGCGGTCGGCGTAGGCGCGGCCCTCGTCGTGCGTGACGGTCGCCTCGCCGAGCAGGTCGACCGAGATCGCCGAGCCGCGCTCCCACAGGCGGCGCAGCGCGGGCGCCGCGCTGGCCGGCGTCTCTCCGACGATGAAGCGGCCGGCCATCTGGCGCACGGCGGCGAAGCCGATCCGGCCCGTCGCGTGGCGGGCGCCGCGCGCGGTGGAGGCGCGTGCGGCGAGCGCGACCGGCGGCGAGTGGTGCTCGACGTCGGAGAGGAACGCATCGAGGTGGGCGGCCAGCTCGTCGGCGTCGGCGCACGCCGGCGCGACGTCGACGAGGCGGAACAGCGCGGCACGCAACTGCGGGTCGCGGGCGACGAGCGCCATCATGCGGTCGTTGGCGACGCGCGAGAGGTTGCGGACCGACGGGCGGCGCCGAGCGAGCCGGCGGCCCAGCTCGAGCACCTCGGCGTCGATCGCGGCCTCGGGGGCGGGCCCGCTGCGCGGCGCCTCGACGGGTGCGGTGGTGGGCATGATGCGACGCTACGCCCGCACGGCCGGTCGCGCCACGGACGATTGCCGCGAGCCGTCAGGACAGATGTTCAGTGCAGGCGCGCAAGCCGGACCGCGAGGTGCGCGAGCAGCCGGTCGTCGCCGTCGGAGAGCCGCAGCCCGGTCAGCTCCTCGATCCGGTGCAGGCGGTAGTAGAGGCCGCTGCGGTGGAGCGCGAGCCGCGCCGCCGTCGCCTTCACGTCGCCGCCGGCGTCGAGGAAGGCGGCGAGCGTCTCGACCAGCCCGGGCTCGTCGCGCAGCAGCCGCGAGATCCCGTCGGGCAGGTCGGCCTGCAGTGCGACGGGCAGCTGCGCGACGAGCCGGTCGGCGCCGAGCGACGCCCACGCCGCGTACGCCTCGGTGAGCGGCCGCGCGGCCGCGACGCGGAGCGCCACGGCGGCCCGGCGGCCGGCCTCGGCGATCCCCTCGAGCTCGTCGGCGACGTCGGACTGCCCGACCGAGATCTCGGCGCGCGCGACCGTGTGCAGCCAGCGCGCGACCTCGTCGGGCCGGAGCGTCGCGAGCACCGGGTCCGTCAGCGCGGCGACGAGCGCCGCGCCGTCGGGGACCGCGGCGACGATCGCGTGACCGTGCGAGAGCCGGCGCGCCGCCTGGCTCGCCAGCGCCGTCGCGTCGAGAGCGGGCGTGCGCGGGGCCAGCAGGCAGACGACGAGCGGGCCGCGTGGCAGCAGCCCGCGCCCCCGCGCGTCGGCGGCGGCCGCGTCACGCTCGGCGGCGCGCGGCGAGGAGAGCGCGGCGAACAGCGGGCCCTCGTCGGCGACGGGGCGGCGCGCGGAGTGGACGAGCAGGTCGGCGACGCGGCGCGCGACGTCGCGGACACGGTCCAGCTCGGCCCGCCCCAGCGTGCCCTGCGGGTCCAGCAGCCAGATGTAGCCGAGCAGGCGACCGTCGCGGCGCAGCGGGACGCACAGCCGCTCGACCATCCCCAGCTCCGGGTCGGCCGCGATCCGGACGACGTCGCTCGCATCGGCGATCGCGTGGGCCTCGAGCGCGCGGCGAACCTGCTCCGACGCGCCGCGGCTGAGGATGCTGTCGCTGCGCACGGCGTCGATCTCGCCCCACTGCCGGCTGTAGGCAAGCGGCGCAAGCGCCGGATCGTCGAGCAGCACCGGCCGCCGCAGCGCGACGCTGAGCGCGTCGATCAACGTCTGCGCAGACTCGTGCGGCGCGTCCGGGTCCGCCTCTGATCCGTGGTCGGCCACGCTTGTTGCTTATCACGCCTGACGGCCGGCTACGCCTCGGCCGCCTGCGGCGGCAGGATGCGCAGCAGCCGTGCCAGCGGCGCGCGCGTCCACCAGTTCCAGCGTCCGTACTCCTCCCGGCCGATGGGAACGTGCCGGTGCGAGCGCGACCCCGGCGAGCGGAGGGCCGCCCAGCCCTCCGCTCGAGGTCGCACCGGGCGCAGCTCCTCGACCTCAGGCGCGGTTGGCGTGTTCGGCCAGGACCGCGGCCGCGTGCTCGGGGACGCGCTCGCGCCCGTTGCTGATGCCGAGGCCGCTCGCGACGCGCGCTCCGAGCTCGGGGTCGA
>JAOPZA010000095.1 GCA_025964325.1 Conexibacter sp. | reverse complement strand
CCGCGGCGGCGGCCTCGGTGCCGCGCGCATGCGCGGCGGTCAGCAGCGGCGCCACGGGGCCCGCCCCGCGGGCGGCCAACAGCTCGCGCTCGGCCGCGTCGCGCGCGGGGCGGCTGGCTTCCCACTGCGCGAGCTGGCCGACCGCCTCGGCATGCTGTCGCTGGCGCGACGCCAACTCGGTCGCGGCCGCGAGCGCGCGCTCGGCGGCGGCGCGCTCGGCGCGCGCGGTGACGCTCGCCTCCTGCGCCGTCGCGGCTCCGGCCTCGATCGTCACGATCAGCCGGCCGACCCACTCGCGCACGCCGGCCGGCTCGGCCTCCCACTCGGCGGGCGGATCCTCGCCGGCCGCCTGCGCGAGTCGCGAGACGATGTCGCGGACGTCGCGCAGGACGCCCTCCAGCTCGCCGCGCGCCGCCTTGCGCCGCTCCGTCAGCCAGCGCTCGACGTCGGCGAAGCGCTGCGTCGCGAAGAGTCGTTCGAGCACCTCCCGCCGCTTGTCGCTGTCGGCCCGCAGGAAGGAGGCGAACTCGCCCTGCGGCAGCAGCACGACCTGGCAGAACTGGTCGCACGACATCCCCAGCAGGTCGGCCAGCTCCGCGCGCGCCTCGTCCGGCCGCGCCGCCATCACGCTCGTGCTGCCGTCGGCGTGCAGCTCCTCGACGGTGCAGGCGTGCGCCTCCTCGGTCATGCCCTCGCCGCGCAGGCGCGGCCGCGACTGCTTCGGCCGCCGCACGATCCGCAGGCGCCGCTCGCGCAGCGAGACCTCCAGCTCGACCTCGGTGCGCGTGTCGACGTCGGCGTGGTCGGAGCGCAGCCGCATCTCGCGGGCGCGAGCCCCGGGGACCTCGCCGTAGAGCGCGAAGCAGACCGCGTCGAGCAGCGTCGTCTTGCCGGCGCCGGTGTCGCCATGCAGGAGGAACAGCCCGCCGGCGCCGAGCGCGTCGAAGTCGACCGACTCGCTGCCGGCGAACGCGCCGAAGGCGGTGACCCGGAGGGAATGGAGCCGCACCGCGCGCTCGCCTACGCGACCGCTTCGGCGACCCGTCGCGCGGTCAGCGCGTCACGCAGCAGCTCCAGCTCCTCGTCCTCCGCCGCCAGCCCGCGCACGTCGGCGACGAAGCGGCGGACGAGCTCCTCGTCGTCCAGGCCGCGCAGCCGCTGATACGAGGCGCCCGGTGCGTCGAGCATCCCCTGCGGGTCGAAGGCGAGGGCCACGGCGTGCGGGAAGCGCCGGCGGAGTCGCTCCATCGCGTCGGCCGGCCGCATCGGGTCGGTCAGCGTCGCCTGCACCCAGGCCGCCTCGTGTCCGGCGAGACGCGGGTCGGCGAGCAGCTCGTCGAGCGTGCCGCGCAGGGTCGCGAGCGGGCGCGGGACCGGCACCGGCACGAGCTCGGAGCGCGCCTGCGCACCCGCCTCCAGCTCGACCAGCGCGACCGTCTTGCGCTGCGTCGCCTCTGAGAACGAGAAGGCGAGCGGCGAGCCGGCGTAGCGGCCGCGCTCGCCGACGCGCTGCGGCCCGTGGAGGTGGCCGAGGGCGACGTAGTCGGCGCCCGCGAGCAGCGCGTGTGGCACGTTCGACGCGCCGCCGACCGCGAGGTCGCGCTCGCTCTCGCTCGGCACCGCACCGGCGACGAAGGCGTGGGCCATCACGACGATCGGCGTGCCGCCGCCGACCGCGCGGGCGCCGCCGCGCCGCGCGACGTCGGCCCGCACGCGCGCCATCGCCGCCGCGACGACCGCGGCATGGCCGCGCTGGTCGCAGTCGAGCGCGACGCGCACGAGGTCGGGCTCGAGGTAGGGGATCGCGTAGACGAGCGCGCCGTCGAGGACGACGGGGACGCCTGCCGCGGCCGGGTCCGTGCGCACGTGGACGCCGGCGCGGGCGAGCAGCTCGGCGCCGAAGCCGAGGCGCGCCGCCGAGTCGTGGTTGCCGGAGATCGCGATCACGGGCGCGACCTCGGAGAGGCGCGCGAGCGCCTCGCTGGCGAGCCGCACGGCATCGACGGGCGGCAGCGCGCGATCGTAGAGGTCGCCGGCGATCAGGACGCCGTCAACGAGCTCGCGGCGTGCGAGCTCGACGAGGAAGTCGACGAAGGCGGCCTGCGACGCGAGCAGATCCTCGCCGTGGAAGGCGCGGCCGAGGTGCCAATCGGCGGTGTGGAGCAGTCGCATGACCCGCACACGATCGCGCGCGGGTCGGATGGAATCGTCTCCCGCGGCCGCTGCGGCTCGGGACCTGGACGAACCGCGCGGGAGGGTCGCCTAACCTGGAGGGCTGACCATGGTTGAACAGGAGATCCAGATGACTGCTGCGCTGCGTGTCGCGATCGTGGGGTCCGGGCCGGCCGGCTTCTATGCCGCCGGTCACATCCTGAAGGCGGTTCCGGGCAGCGAGGTCGAGATGTTCGACCGCCTCGCGACGCCGTGGGGCCTCGTCCGCTCGGGGGTCGCGCCGGACCATCCGAAGATCAAGGCCGTCACGCGCGTGTTCGAGAAGACCGCGCGGCAGGACGGCTTTCGCTTCCACGGCAACGTGACGGTCGGTCGCGACGTCTCGCACGCGGAGCTGCTCTCCCACCATCACGCCGTCCTCTACGCCGTCGGCAGCGCGTCGGACCGGCGGCTCGGGATCGACGGCGAGGATCTCCACGGCTCGCTGCCGGCGACCGCGTTCGTCGGCTGGTACAACGGCCACCCCGACTTCGCCGAGCTCGATCCCGACCTGTCGTCCAAGCGCGTGGTCGTGGTCGGCAACGGCAACGTCGCGATCGACGTCGCGCGCATGATGGTGCTCGGTCACGACGAGCTGGCGGTGACCGACATCGCCGACCACGCCCTGGAGCTGCTCGACCGCTCCGAGGTCGAGGAGGTCGTCGTGTTGGGACGCCGCGGACCGGCGCAGGCCGCCTTCACGAACCCCGAGCTGCTCGAGCTCGGCGAGCTGGCCGACGCCGACGTGATCGTCTACCCCGAGGAGATCGAGCTCGACCCGCGCAGCCGCGCCTGGCTCGAATCCGACGAGGCCGACATCACGTCCCGGCGCAACGTCGAGATCCTCCAGGAGTACGCGCAGCGCACGCCGAGCGGGAGACGCAAGCGGATCGTGCTGCGGTTCCTCTCCTCACCGCTGGAGATCCTCGGCGAGGAGCGCGTCAGCGGCGTGCGGATCGGCCGCAACGAGCTCGACGAGAACCTGCGCGCGCGGGCGACCGGGCAGGAGGAGACGATCGAGGCCGGCCTCGTGCTGCGCTCGGTCGGCTACCGCGGCGAGCCGCTCGACGGGCTCCCGTTCGACGAGCGCTCGGCGACGATCTCGAACGAGAAGGGCCGCGTCGTCGAGGCCGACTCGCGCGCGCCGCTGCCGGGCGTCTACACCGCCGGCTGGATCAAGCGCGGACCCTCCGGCGTGATCGGCACGAACAAGAGATGCGCGCAGGAGACCGTCGACGAGCTGCTCGAGGACCGCGAGGCCGGTCGCCTGCCGCAGCCCACGCGCGGCCGCGACGGCCTGATCGCGCTGCTGCACGAACGCAACCCCCATGTCGTCGACTACGCCGGCTGGGAAGCGATCGACGCCCACGAACGCAGCAGCGGCGAGGCGCTCGGACGCCCGCGCGTGAAGGTCGTGCGGCACGAGCACTTCATCGAACTCGCCGGAAGAGGCGCCCGCAAGTAGGCGGGCGGCGGGGGCTGCGGCGCCGGCTACGCCCCCGCTGCGGCGGCGACCGCGAGCTGGTCGGCGCGGTCGTTGAGCGCCTTGTGTGCGTGCGCGTCGCCGGTCTCGTGGCCGCGCACCCAGTGCCAGCGGACCTCGGCGTGGCGGCCGATCTCGGCGTCGAGCGCCTGCACGAGGTCCTGGTTCTTGACGGGATCGCCGCTCGCCGTCTTCCAGCCCTTGCGCTTCCAGCCGGCGATCCATCTCGTCATCGAGTTGAGCATCAGCTGCGAGTCGGTGACGATGCAGGCGCGGCTGCCGGACGGCAGCGCGCGCAGGCCCTCGAGCGCCGCCATGTACTCCATCCGGTTGTTCGTCGTGTCGGGCGCGCCGCCGGAGCGCTCGAGCGGCGCGCCGCCGTCGTGGGGGACGACGATCGCCGCCCAGCCACCCGGGCCGGGGTTGCCGCGGCAGGCGCCGTCGGTCCAGATCAGCACCTCGCCTGGGAGCTGCTCGACGGGCGTCTCGACGATCTTCGCGCGCGGTCTGCGGCGGAACTGGGAGCGGGGTGGGGGTGGCGTCATCGCGGCGGAACTGTAGACGGACGGGGCGACAGCACGAGCGTCCGCGGTTCGGCGGGGAGGGCACTTCCTCGCCCGGCGACGCGCTCGGCCGGCGCGGCCGCACCGCCCTGGGTCGCTCAGAGCGCCAGGAGCATCGGCGCGAGCTGCTCGAGCTGGCGCAGCGCGGTCTCGGCGTCCCGCGCGAACGACTGGACGGCGACGTGGTCGGCACCCGCCGCGTGGTGTGCGGCCACGCGCGCGGCGATCGCGTCGACGTCGCCCCAGGCGACGATCGCGTCGACGAGACGGTCGCTGCCGCCGTCGGCGAAGTCGTCGTCGCCGTAGCCCAGCTCGCGCAGGTTGTTGACGTAGTTCGGCAGCTGCAGATAGAGCTCCATGTGCTCGCGGCCGAGGCTGCGCGCGCGGTCGGGATCGGTCTCCAGCACGACGGCCTGCTCGGGCGCCAGGAACGGGCCGGGGCCGAGCAGCTCGCGGGCTCGTGCCGTGTGTCTCGGCGGCACGAAGTAGGGATGAGCGCCGGCGCTGCGGTCGCGCGCCAGCTCGAGCATCCGCGGCCGCAGCGCCGCCAGCACACGGGCCGGTGGGCGCACCGGCGCGGGCGCGGCGTAGCTCTGTCCGTCGATCGCGTCGAGGTAGCCGCGCATCGCCGCGAGCGGCTTGCCGTACTCGTGCCCGCGCAGCTCGACGGCCGGGGCGTGGCTGACGCCGAGCCCGAGCAGGAAGCGGTCGTCGTACGCCTCGCCGAGGGTGTTGGCGCCGTTGGCGGCCGCGCTCGCGTCGCGCGCCCAGATGTTCGCGATCCCGGTCGCGACCGGGATCGTCTGGGTCGCGGCCAGCAGGATCGCGGCGTGGGAGAGGGCCTCGCGGTTGGTCGGCGCCTCGCCGAACCAGAGCGCGCCGTAGCCGAGCGTCTCGATCCGCGCGGCGATCTCGCGTTCGCGCGAGGCGGGCTCGAGCGCGAGGACGCCGAGCCAGACGCCGACCCGTCCGAACTGGTCGCGCAGGAACATCGCCTGCTCCGTCGTCGAGATCGCACTCATGGTCCGCTCCTCCGTCGTCGAGATCGTTCTCGTCCACGTACCCGTCGGGCGGGCATCGCGCTCGCCCGAGGCGTCCTCGTCGGGGCGCGTCAGCGCGGCGCGAGCCGCTGCACGTGATCGGCGAGCGGCGAGGTCTCGCACGGGCGCTCGCCCGGCCAGCTCGCCTGCCGAAGGTGCTCTTCGAGTCGCGGCGAGACGGCCGTCACGAGCAGCTCCGCCTCGGACGCGATCTCGTCGCTGGAGAGCGGCAGGACGGTCCGCAGGAACTGCTCGACGACGTGACGGCGACGCCGCAGCGCGGTCGCCTCGTGGTGGCCGGCGCGGGTCAGCCGCCAGCCGCGGTCGGTCGTACGCTCGATGAAGCCGTCCCGCGCCAGCCGGCGGACCATCTCGTGGACGGTCGGGGCCGAGACGTCGAGCGAGCGTGCGAGCGCGGCGCCGGTGACGGACGTGCCGCTGCGCCCGAGCGTCGCGATCGCCTCGAGGTAGCGCGCCTCGCCCTGACTGGGGATGCGGCGCTGCTCGATCGGCGTGTCGTTCACGACGGCGGGTTCCTCCGTTGCCATGAGCGAGATCGTATCGCAACCCGCTAAAGATAAACCGTGAGAGCGAACGCGCGTTCGCATCGGCTAGGCTTCCCGCTCATGACGGAGCGACCAGCCGGCGACCTGGCCACGCCACAGCCGTTGAGCGCCCCGCGCTGCTTCGGCGACGGCACCCCGCTGTACGAGCGCTACCACGACGAGGAGTGGGGCTTTCCGGTCCGCGACGAGCTCGCGCTGTTCGAGCGGATCTCGCTCGAGGCGTTCCAGTCCGGCCTCGCCTGGATCACGATCCTGCGCAAGCGCGACGCGTTCCGCGAGGCCTTCGCCGGCTTCGATCCCGAGCGCGTCGCGCGCTTCGGCGACGAGGACGTCGCGCGGCTGCTCGGCAACGCGGCGATCGTGCGCAACCGCGCGAAGGTCGAGGCGACGATCGCGAACGCCCGCGCCCTGCTGGGCCTGCGCCGCGACGGCGTCGACCTCGGCGAGCTGATCTGGTCCTTCGCGCCCGCGCCCGCGGCCGCACCGCCGGCGCCCGCCGGCTTCGGCGACGTGCCGGCGCAGACGCCGGCGTCGAAGGCGCTGGCGAAGGCGCTGAAGGCGGCGGGCTTCCGCTTCGTCGGACCGACGACCGCGTACGCCTCGATGCAGGCCTGCGGCGTCGTCGACGACCATCTCGCCAGCTGCCCGATCCGCCCGCGGGCGGAGGCCGCGCGCGCTGCCGTCATCGGAAGCGGCGCGGCGGTCGGCGCGGGACGCTAGGCGGGGCGCCTGCGCCCGGCCCGGACGGCCGCGCTCAGTTCGGCGCCGCGAACGTCATCCGCGCGTGCGGCAGCAGCAATCCCGGGTGGCTGCCGGATCTCAGCCAGGCCGGCAGCGACGGGCCGTCCGCGTCGACCTCGACGCGCGCCAGGCGCGCCTCGCCGGAGACCGTGATCGCGATCGACAGCAGCCCGCCCTCGGGCGTCGGCTGGACGTCGCGCAGCGGCAGCGAGACCTGCAGCGTGCCCGGCCGCGTCGCCACGCTGGCGGCGACCGACCATGGCACCGGCGTCTCGTCGTGCGTCGCGCGGACGCGGAAGGGCCGCCCGTCGAACGCGTCCTCCCCGAGCGACCAGTCGAAGCGCGCGAGCGTCTTCGGCAGCGCCCAGTTGGCGCGACCGGCGTGCAGCGAGTCGGTCGAGTCGACCGCGATGAACGGGACGACCGAGGCCGGCAGCGGCAGCTGCGCGAGCAGCGCCGGCGAGGCGAGGACCTCGCTGTAGGGGCCGACCGGCGAGTCGAGATAGCGGACGAAGGCGCCGACCGTCAGCGGCAGCGTACGCCGCCCCCGCAACGGCGCCGGGAGCATCCCGCGCGCGGCCGGCGTCGCCGGGTGCGCCCACAGCACCGCCTGCGCCGTCGTCTCCCACGGCGCGGGCGGCGAGCCGGCCGGCAGCAGCGCCACGATCGCGTCGCTCAGGTCGCATTCGGGGACGCCGGCGACGTCGCGCAGCAGCGCCTGCTGGGAACCGCTCATCGCTCGACGATGCCAGATGGGCGCGCCCGCTACGGCACGTGCGGCAGGATCTGCTGCTCGTAGAAGCGGAAGAAGCCCTCCTGCTCGGGGCCGATCTGCTGGACGTAGAGCTCGTCGTAGCCGGCGTCTGCGAAGGCGCGGATCTGCGCGAGGTGGCGCTCGGGATCGTTGCCGCAGGCGATCGACGCCGCGACCATCTCCTCGGTCACGAGCGTCGCGGCCTGCTCGAAGTGCGCGGGCGTGGGAAGCACCTGCGCCAGCTCGCCCGGCAGCGAGTCGGTCGGCCACAGCTGGTGCGCGACGCGGCGCGCGGCCCGCTCGTCCTCGCCCCAGCAGACCTTCGTCCCCGCCTGGCAGGGCTTGTCGCCGCCGCCCTCGCTGCGGAACCGGCTGACCATCCCGGCGTCCGGGACCGCCGAGCAGTAGCCGTCGCCGACGCGCGCCGCGAGCGAGATCGACTTCGGCCCGAAGCCCGAGACGTAGACCGGCGGCGGGAGCTCCGGGAGCGTGTAGAGGCGCGCGTTCTCGACCACGTAGTGCTCGCCGTAGCGCTCGACGTCCTCGCCGGTCCACAGCTCGCGCATCACGTCGATCGCCTCGTCGAGCATCTCGAGGCGCACGTCGGCGGGCGGCCACGGGTCGCCGAGGATGTGCTCGTTGAGCGCCTCCCCGGAGCCGACGCCGAGCGTGAAGCGCCCCTCCAGCATCACCGCCGCCGTCGCCGCCGCCTGGGCGACGATCGCCGGGTGGATCCGCACCGTCGGGCACGTGACGGCGGTCGTCACCGGCAACCGCGTCGTCACCTGGGAGATCCCGCCGATGACCCCCCAGACGAAGGGCGAGTCGCCCTGCGCGTCGTTCCACGGGTGGAAGTGGTCGGAGATCCAGAGACCGGCGAAGCCCGCCTGCTCGGCGCGTCTCGCCTGCCAGAGCAGGTCCGTCGGCCCGAACTCCTCGCTGGACAGGAAGTAGCCGAGCTTCATCGTGTCGTCCTCTCGTCGGGTGCCTGCGCGAGCAGGTACCCGGTTCCCGTCCCATGCAACTCGACCGGCCGGCGAGCCTGCCGACGGCAGCTCGCGCGCGCGGTTCGTATGCTGCGGCGATGAGTCGCGAGCCCTCCGGTCGGCCCCCGCTCGCCGCTGCGCGCCGGGCGGCGATCGCGGAGCTGCTGCGGAGCGCCGGATCGGTGAGCGTGACCGAGGTCGAGGCGCGCTTCGGCATCTCCCCGATGACGGCGCGCCGCGACCTCGTCGAGCTCGAGCGCCAGGGGATCGCGCGGCGCACCCACGGCGGCGCGGTGCTGCCGTCGATCTCAGGCCACGAGGACTCGTTCGCGACGCGCCTCGGGCACGCCTCGGAGGCAAAGGCGCTGCTGGCGCAGGCGGCGGTCGACCTGGTCGCGCCGGAGGAGACGATCTTCCTCGACTCCTCGACGACCGCGTACTTCGTCGCGCGCCGCCTCGTCGAGCGCGCCCAGTCGGTGACGATCATCACCAACAGCCTTCCGATCATGGACGTGGTCGACAACGCCGAGAGCCGGGCGGTCGAGCTGATCGCGGTCGGCGGGACGTTGCGACGCGTGACGCGCTCGTTCGTCGGTCCGTCGGCGGTCGGGACGGTGCGGCGTCACTACGCCGACCGCATGTTCATGAGCGTGAAGGCGGTCGCGCAGGGCGGCGTCGTGACCGACGCCGACGAGCTCGAGGCCGAGCTCAAGCGCGCGATGCTCGAACACGCGAGCGAGGCGGTGCTGCTGCTCGACAGCTCGAAGCTGGCGGCGCGCGGGCAGAGCGTGATCGCCCACGTGCGCGACTTCTCGCAGGTCCTGACCGAGGGCGTCGAGGACGACGCGCTGGCACCGTTCCGGGCGCTCGGCGCGGTCGTCACGCGCGTCGAGGATCTCGGCAGCCGCTGAACGTTGCCGTTTGCCTGCTCGGCCCGGCCGGGTTAGGATGCGCCGGAAGTTGGGGGAGCGGATGCCGTCTGCGCATCGCGCTGCGCGCATCCGTGCCTGCATCCGGAAGAGGGGGAAGCGCATGAGGAGTTTCAGAAGGGGCCTGCTCGCCGTGCTCGTCGGCGGACTGCTGGTGACGCCCGCCGCCGCATCGGCGGCGACTTGGTCGCTCCAGACGACCACGGATCCCGGGGCGCACGGGAACGGGCTCGCCGGCGTCTCGTGTCCGTCGAGCACGGCGTGCACCGCGGTCGGCTCGCAGTACGACGCGACCGACAACGCGACGCTGCTGATCGAGCGCTGGAACGGGACGTCCTGGAGCACGCAGACGGGCGCCACGCCCTCCGGGGCGACGAGCAGCAGCCTGGGCAGCGTCGCGTGCGCGTCGGCGACCGCCTGCGTCGCCGTCGGGTCCTTCTTCGACGGCACCAGCACGGTGACGCTGGCCGAGCACTGGGACGGCTCGACCTGGTCGGTCAGATCGACGCCCAACCCGAGCGGCGCAACTGACAGTGCGCTCAACGCCGTCTCCTGCACGGCGAGCACCGCCTGCACCGCCGTCGGCACGTACTCCGACGGCCTCAACCAGCACGCCTTCGTCGAGCGCTGGAACGGCACCTCGTGGGCGGCGCAGACGGTCGGCACGGCGCCGGCCGGCGCGACCGACACGACGCTGAACGGCGTCTCGTGCACGACCGCGACGGCCTGCGCGGCGGTCGGCAGCTACACGGACACGGGCGGGACCTTCACGCTCTCGGAGACGTGGAACGGCAGCGCCTGGACCGTGCAGAGAGCGGCGAACCCGGCGGGAGCGACGCTCGTCAGCCTGAGCGGCATCTCGTGCACGACGAGCAACTCGAACTGCACGGCCGTGGGCGACTTCGCGACCTTCTGGGGCAACGTCGTCGAGCGCTACAACGGCTCGACCTGGACGCTGCAGAGCGGGGCGACGCCCGCGGGGACGACGTCGTACCAGTCGAGCGTGTCGTGCACGTCGAGCACCGCCTGCCAGGCGGTCGGCACCAAGATCGACACGAGCGCGACGACGTACGCGGAGAACTGGAACGGCACGACGTGGACGTCCCAGACGGTCCCGAACCCGGCCGCGTCGGCGAACGCGTACCTGCTCGGCGTCTCGTGCACCTCGAGCACCGCGTGCACGGCGGTCGGCTACTACATCGACAGCACGACCGGCTACCAGGTGACGATCGCGGAGCGCTTCTCCTAGGAGGCGCGGCGAGGTCCCGGCCCGCACGCCGCGGCGTGCGGGCCACCGGCGCGTCCGCGGCTCAGATGCCGACGTGCGCGGTGCCGGAGCCCTCGTGGGCGCCGCGGCGCACGAGCAGCGCGAGCGCCGCGCCGACCAGCGTGACGAACACGCCGACCCACATCGCGGTGTGTAGCCCGCCCATGAACGACGAGAACGACGCCTCCGTCACCTGCGTGCGGAGGTCGGCCGGCATCTGCGCCGAGACGGGTGCGATCCCCTGACCGACGAGCTCCTTGTGGGCAAGCACCTGGGCCGAGACCTCGGGCGGCACCCCGGCGTCGCGCAGCTTGCCGGGCAGCGAGCCGGCGACGGAGGAGACGATGATCGAGCCGAGCACCGCGGTGCCGAGGACGCCGCCGAGCTGGTTCGCCGTCGACTGCAGGCCGCCCGCGATGCCGCCGCGCTCGACCGGGGCGCTCCCGACGATCGCCTCCGTCGAGGCGACGATCACGAGGCCCAGCGCGAGGCCGATGACGAGGAAGTACGGCCACTGGGCGCTGTAGCTGGAGTGCGCCTCGAGGTGCGTGAGCCCGTAGAACGCGCCCGAGAACATCAGCATGCCGCCGCAGAGCGGGACCCGCGCGCCGAACCTCGCCGTCAGGCTCCCGCCGAGCGGCGCGCTGACGACGAACGTCGCGGTCAGCGGCAGCAGCCGCACGCCGGTCTGGACGGGGGTGTAGCCGTGCACGTTCTGCAGGTAGAGCCCGACGAAGAAGAGCACGCCGAAGAGCGCGAAGAAGCCGGCGACCACGAGCACGGTGCCGGCCGAGAGCGACCGCGAGCGGAACAGGTCGAGCGGCAGCAACGGCGCCCTCGTCGCGCGTTCGCGGACGACGAACGCGGCGAGCGTGAGCAGGCCGGCGGCGCCGAAGCCGAGCACGTAGGCGGAGCCCCAGCCGTGGTCCTGCGCCTTGATCAGCGCCCAGATGACGAGGAACAGGCCGCCCGTGAGCAGGACGATCCCGGGTGCGTCGAAGCCGTCGACGTGCTCCTCGTCGCGCGATTCGCGCACGTAGGCGAAGGTGAACAGCGCCGCGATCGCGCCGAGCGGCAGGTTCAGCAGGAAGATCGACTGCCACGAGACGTTCTCGACCAGCAGACCGCCGATGATCGGGCCCGAGGCGACGGCGAGCGCGGAGGCGCCGCCCCAGATGCCGACCGCCTGGTTCAGGCGCTCGGCCGGGAACGTCGCGCGCAGGAGCGCGAGCGTGTTCGGCATCAGCATCGCGCCGGCGAGGCCCTGCAGCACGCGGAAGCCGACCAGCATCCCGATCGAGCTCGACAGCGCGCAGCCGAGCGAGGTCAGCGCGAAGCCGACGATCCCGATGATGAAGATCCGCTTGCGACCGAAGCGGTCGCCGAGCTTGCCGCCGAGGATCAGCGTGACGGCGAGCGCCAGCAGGTAGCCGTTCGTGACCCACTGCAGGCCCGCGAGCGATGCCCCGAGGTCTCTCGCGATCGTCGGGTTCGCGACGCCCACGACGGTGCCGTCGAGGCCGACCATCATGACGCCGAGCGCTACCGCCACGAGCGTGAGCCAGGGGTTGCCCTTGCGGGTCTCTCGGCTGCGTCCGGTGTTCGCTGCGGGCGTCGCGGTCATAGGCTCTCCAAGTGGGCTGGCCCGAAATGGTACATGTATGCCCCGCTTAGACGATGAATCTTCCTGATCCCCCAGCGCGGGCTGACGCCCGCCGCAACCGCGAGGCCGTCATCGACACGGCGATGGAGCTGCTGGCGCGCAAGCCGGACGCGTCGATGCGGGAGATCGCCGACGGCTCCGGCGTCGGGCGCACGACCGTCTACCGCCACTTCCCGACCCGCGAGGACCTGATCCGCGCGATCTTCGAGCGGATCGGGGACGAGGGCCGCGCGATCGTCGTCGCGGCGGTCGCCGCCGGCGGGTCGGCCGAGGACGTGCTGCGGCGCCTCGGCGTCGAGATCGCGGCGATCGGCGCGCGCTACCGCTTCCTCGAAGCGCATCGCGAGATCGGGCAGCGGGCGCTGAAGGAGCAGGTCGTCGAGGACGATCCGCTGCTCGCCTGGGCGCGCGCCGCGCACGCGCGCGGCGAGTTGGCGGCGGAGCTGGCGCCCGAGTGGATCAACGCGATGATCTCGCCGCTCGCGATCGGGGCGAGCGAGGAGATGCTCGCCGGCCGCGTCGGCGAGGCCGAGGCCGGCCGGCTGCTCGGCGAGACCTTCGTGCGGGCGTTCATCAGCCGCCTTGGACCGTGACGTCCAGCGCCGAACGCGCCGGCCGGGGAGCGCGTCGCCGCGAAGGCCCGCGTCCACCGTTCGTACGAGCCGGGCGCCCACGAGTCAAGGGCTGCGCGCGAGCGGTCGATCAGAGGGGCATGGAACAGATCGATCGCCGCTTTTCGAGGGTCGCCTCGGTCGCACGCTCACGTGGCGGGCGGACGATCCTCCTCGTGCTCTACCTCCAGGTCGCCCTCGTGCTCGCGGCGCTGGTGGTGACGGTCGCGCTCTCGGGTCCGCGCGATCTGCTCACGCTCGGCGGCGTCGTCCTGGCGCTCGTCGTCCTCGCGCTCCTGGCGCGCGTCTTCCCGCGGGATTCCCACGCGGAGGTGCGCTTCGCCCTTGTGCGCCGCGAGCAGGCGGACGAGGGCGAGCGGTAGGACGCTAGCCCGTCGCCCGGACTCCGCCGAGCACGATCGAGGCGACGTCGCTGCCGATCTCGTCGGAGTCGCGCCCGGTCTCGTGGCCGAGTCTGAGCGCGACGGCGAGGCCGCCGATCGTCACCTGACGCAGGACGTCCGCACGCAGTCCGGCGCGCAGCGTGCCGTCGCGGAGGCCGCGCGCGACGAGCGCGTCGAACGCGCGAGCGGCCTGCGGCAGCGCCCGCTTCTGTGGCGGCGGCCCCTCGTGCTGCGTCTTGCGGAACAGCTCCATCAGCAGCGGGTAGCGCGCGGCGACGCCGGCCAGCTCGCGGATCAGCCGCTCCAGCGCGGCGGCGGCCGGCTCCTGCGAGGCGGCGGCCGCCTCGAGCCGCTCGAGCACCTCCGCCATCGCCTCGGCGCGAATCGCGTCGATCAGCTCGTCCCGTCTGGGGAAGCGGCGGTACACCGTCGGGCGCGAGACGCCCGCGGCGTCGGCGATCGCCTGCATGCTGGCGGACGGGTCCTCCGCCAGGAGCCGCGCGGCGGCCTGGAGGATCGTGCGCTGGTTGCGACGCGCGTCGGAGCGCAGACCAGCGTGGCCCGGGAGGGCGCAGACCTCCGTCATGTTGGGAACGGTCGGTCTCTCGTTCACGTCACACGAATGTAACAGTTACTGTCGTGTCTCACTTGGTGTAGCCTCTGGCCGATGCGCACACTTGCTCGCTGGTCCTTCACGCACCGCCGCATCGTCCTCGCCGTCTGGCTGCTCGCCGTCGTCGGCCTCTCGGCCATCCACGGCGCCGCCGGCAGCAACTACAAGGACTCCTTCAGACTCCGCGGGACGGACAGCGCGGACGCGCTGCAGCTCCTCCAGAGAGCATCGCCGAGAACGTCGGGCGACAGCGACCGCATCGTGATCGCCACGAGCGGCGCCAGATCGATCACCGATCCGACCGTCAGAGCGCGCGTCACCACGATGCTCGCGGACGTCGCGAGACTGCCGCACGTCGGGGCGGTCGCCTCGCCGTTCGCGCCCGGCGCCGGTGCCCAGATCTCGAGAAGCGGCAACGTCGCCTACGCGACCGTCACGTTCGACCAGCAGGCGAACGACCTGCCCGTCAGCAACACCAAGCACGTCATCGCGGTCGCCAAGACCGCGTCGAGCGGCGACGTCCGCGTCGAGCTCGGCGGCCAGGCGATCGAGGCCGCCAACCAGCAGAGCGTCGGCGGCACCGGCATCGGCTTCATCGCCGCGGCGGTCGTCCTCTTCCTTGTCTTCGGCTCGATCTTCGGGATGCTGCTGCCGCTGGTCACGACCGGCTTCGCGCTCGGTATCGGCATCGCCGCGATCGGCCTGCTGTCGCACGCCATAACGATGGCGTCGTTCAGCTCCGAGCTGTCGCTGCTGATCGGCCTCGGCGTCGGCGTCGACTACGCGCTCTTCATCGTCACCCGCTTCCGACAGGGACTGCTGCGCGGGCTCACGCCCGAGACCGCGGCGATCGACGCGATCGACACCTCCGGCCGCGCCGTGCTGTTCGCCGGCGTGACCGTCTGCATCGCGCTGCTGGGCATGTTCGCGCTCGGCGTCAGCTTCCTCTACGGCGTCGCGATCGCGGCCTCGATCGTGGTCGCCTTCACCGTCCTCGCCGCGTTGACGCTGCTGCCCGCGTTCCTCGGCTTCCTCGGCCCGCGCGTGCTCGGCCGCAGCGTGCGCCGCAGGCTCGCGGCGGAGGGACGCATATCCGAGACCGACGAATCGCCGTGGTGGAGTCGCTGGGCGCAGCGCGTGCAGCGCCGCCCAGCGCTCTTCGCGATCGCGGCGGCCGCGCTCATGATCGTGATCGCGATCCCGTTCCTGTCGATGCGGCTCGGCTCCTCCGACCAGGGCAACGATCCCAGCAGCACCACGACCCGACAGGCCTACGACCTGCTCGCGAAGGGCTTCGGGCCCGGCTTCAACGGCCCGCTGCAGCTCGTCGCGCAGGTGCCCGACCAGGGCGCGCAGCAGCAGTTCACGCGCGTCGTCGCGGCTGCGAGAACGACCAAGGGCGTCGTCGCGGTCACGCCTGCGCGCGTGATCCCCGGCGTGAACGGCCAGCCCGGCATCGCGATCGCGAACGTCGTCCCGACGGGCTCGCCGCAGGACGCCTCGACGACCGCGCTCGTCGACCGGCTGCGCGCGGACACGATCCCGAAGGCGACGAGCGGCAGCGGATTGCGCGTGCTCGTCGGCGGCCAGACGGCGATCTTCGAGGACTTCTCGCACGTGCTCTCGAGCAAGCTGCCGCTGTTCATCGGCGTCGTCGTCCTGCTCTCGTTCGTGCTGCTGATGGCGGTCTTCCGCAGCCTCGTCGTGCCGCTGATGGCCTCGATCATGAACCTGCTCTCGGCCGCCGCCGCGTTCGGCGTGATCACCGCGATCTTCCAGTGGGGCTGGGGCGCGTCGCTGATCGGCGTCGACCGCACGGGACCGATCGAGGCGTTCCTGCCGGTGATGGTGTTCGCGATCCTGTTCGGCCTCTCGATGGACTACGAGGTGTTCCTCGTCAGCCGCATCTACGAGGAGTGGCACAAGCGCAAGGACAATCGCGAGGCGATCGTCCACGGGCTGTCCGCGACGGGGCGCACGATCACCGCAGCGGCGGCCATCATGGTGCTCGTCTTCGCCGCCTTCGTGCTCGGCGGCGAGCGTGTGATCAAGCTGTTCGGCGTCGGCCTCGCGAGCGCGGTGCTGCTCGACGCGCTGATCGTCCGCAGCGTGCTCGTGCCGTCGCTGATGCTGCTCGCCGGCAAGTCGAACTGGTGGCTGCCGGGCTGGCTCGACCGCGTGCTGCCGCACCTCAACGTCGAGGGCAGCGCCGAGGAGGAGACGCTCGAGCGCCGGCCCGACGAGACCCCCGTCGGCACGCCGAGCTAGCGAGCTGGTCGGCGACGGGTGCCGCGAACGGCTGATGCGCGCCGCGGGTAGGAGTAGGCTCGAAGTCCGCTCTCTACCAGGAAGGGGCCGATCATGGCGCACGATCCTCCGACTCCTCCCCCGGAGCCGCCCGCTTCCAGGCCCGACGCGGCGCCCGCTTCGAGACCCGACGCGGCGCCCGCTTCGCGACCCGACGCGGCGATTCCCCCGGCCACACCCGCGCTCGACGGGTCCGATGCCGCCGTCGATCGTGCCGAGCGTCATCGCCAGCGGACGGCGGATCGCGTCGAGCGACCGCAAGGCATGGTGCCTGCCCGCGAACGACGGCGGAGCGGCATCGAACGCGGCGCGATGCGCGTCCTCTCGACCGGCGGGATCGTCGGCATCGCCGTGGCCCTCGGGGCGGTGCTCGTCGGACAGAACGTCGCAGGCTGGATCGTCGGCCTCGTCGTCGGCCTCGTGTCGGTGATCCTGGCCGCCGTGCTGTGGTCCTCGCGCCAGCTCTGACGTCGCCTCGACGGCGGCTACTTCGGCGGCAGCGTCTTGACGAACGCGACGCTCCGCTCGACCCAGGCGGCGAGGTCGCGCTTGCGCTGCAACGCCTCTGGCGCCACCCTGATCCAACCGTCCACCGTGCGTCCGCCCATCTCCATGCGCGTGACATGGGACCGCGCGAGAGCGGCGTCGGTGTCGGCCGGGTCGATCCGGACCAGCAGGGCGCCGCTGCGCGACGCGCTGACGGACATGTGGCCGTGCAGGAGGAACGCGAGGCCGCCGAACATCTTCTTCTCGGTGATCGCCTCCTCGTCCGCGAGCAGTTCGCGCAGGCGATGGGCGAGGTCCTCGTCATATGCCATACCCGGATCATGACGGCGTAACGTCGGTGCCGGGCCGATGGCGACACCTTCCCACGTCCGAGGACGCCCGGCGGAGCCGTCGACAGCGCGAGGAGTTCGGAACACTCGACGGCGACGTGATCGACCTGGAGGGCCACGAGCGGCGCATCGTCGACGTCGGCCAGGCCGACACCGCTCCCTCGACGATCGTGCACGTACCGAGATTGGACGCTGTCATCTCCGGCGACGTCGTCGCGCGCATCCAGGCTCCCCACCAAGCACAGGAGCTTCCCGCGCAACCCCGACGGCCACTCGCTCGCCGAGCCCCTCATCGTCTCGATCGATCTCAGCGAGATCGGGTCCAGGTGACACTTCTCGATGCCGGAGGAGGGACTCGAACCCCCGACACGCGGATTATGATTGCCGTG
>JAOPZA010000053.1 GCA_025964325.1 Conexibacter sp. | reverse complement strand
GGTCGCGCCTCGGCCGTCGGCGGCGAGGCGGCCGAGCCGCCCGACGCCGACGTGATCGAGAGCACCGGCGAGACGATCGAGTTGGACGTCAGCCAGCTCAAGGCGCTGCTCGCGGCCGAGCGCGGTGCTTCGAGCTGAGCGGCGGGCCGGCACGGCATGGACGAGCTGCCAGCGTGGGAGGACCGCACGGTCGCGATCCTCTCGACCGGAGCAGGTGCGCCCCACGCGATCCCGCTCTCGACGGCGGTTCGCGCCGGACCGCGCACGCTCTATCTCGCCCTCGCGCTGCGGCGTGAATCGCTGGCACGCCTGCGCCGCGATCCGCGTGTCGCCCTGACGCTGCTCGCGCACGGCGTCGCGTTCACCGCTCACGCGACCGCGACGGTGGTCGAGGAGCCGCTGGCGGAGTCCGACGGTGTCGCCGCCGTGCGCCTCGACGTCGAGGCGCTTCAGGATCACCGGCAGCCGCGCTTCGCGCTGAAGGAGGGCGTCCGCTGGGAGTGGACCGATCCGGCGGCGGCCGCCCGCGACGGCGAGATCCGCGCCGGGCTGCGCCGCCTCGCGCGCGCTGGCGGAGGCGGGGCCGTCGCCGGCGGCGGCATGGGTCGCGACTGACGCCGTGGGATCGGGGCGCCAGGCCCTGCAAGAGGTGCCTGCGCGGAGCCCGATGCGATCGCCGCACATGAGGATCCTCTGATTGGCGGAAGGGAACAGCGGGCAGAGGCGTCCTCGTGGTTGAGGTCCTTCCCCCGACTCCACAACCACCGAACCCGGAGGTCCCGATGCACGTCTCACTCCCCAGCCGCCGCTCCCGGCAGTGGTCGGGCGCGCTCGTGCTGGCCGCGAGCGCCGGCCTGGCACTCGCGCCGTCGGCGCTCGCGCAGACGCAGCCGCGCGCGACCCAGCGCGTCCTCGGCAGCTACGCCCAGCGCAACCTCGTCGCCGACCGGGCGGGCGCGGCGGAGCTGCGCGATCCTGACCTCGTCAACGCCTGGGGCCTGTCGTTCACCCCGACGTCGCCGGCGTGGGTCTCGGACTTCGGCACCGGTAGATCGACGCTCTACTCGGGCGCCGTCGGCGGCTCACCGGTCACGAAGCTGCCGCTCACGGTCACGATCCCAAGCGGTGCGCCAACGGGCCAGGTGGCCAACACCGGCACCGGATTCGTCGTCAGATCAGGCAATGCGTCGGGTCCCGCGAGATTCCTCTTCGCGTCCGCGAGAGGCACGATCACGGGCTGGAACCCGAACGTCCCCGGCCCCGGCTCGACCGTCGCGCAGACCGCGGTCCGGCTGCCGACCGCCTCGTTCACGGGCCTCGCGATGACCGGCGGCCGGCTCTTCGCCGCCGACTTCCACAATGCCCGCGTCGACGTATGGAACTCCCGCTTTGCGCCGGTGAGGCGTGCGGGCGCGTTCCGCGACCCGAGGCTCCCGGCCGGCTACGCGCCGTTCGGCATCCAGGCCGCGGCCGGCGGCATCGTCGTCACGTACGCGAAGCAGGACAGAGCGGCGCAGCTCGACGTCCCGGGCGCCGGCCACGGCTTCGTCGACGTCTTCAGCACCTCCGGTCGGCTCGTGCGACGGATCGCTTCGCGCGGTCCGCTGAACTCGCCATGGGGCGTCGCGCAGGCACCGACCGGGTTCGGTGCGGCGAGCGGCGCGTTGCTGATCGGGAACTTCGGCGACGGCCGGATCCAGGCGTACGCGCCGAACAGCGGCCGCTTCCTCGGCCAGCTCGGCGACGCCCGCGGCCGCACGCTCGCGATTCCCGGCCTGTGGGCGCTCGCGTTCGGCAACGGCGTCATCGGTGCGCACAACGCGCTGCTGTTCACGGCCGGTCCGTCGCAGGGCATGCACGGGCTGTTCGGCGAGCTGACGGCGAGATCGGCCCAGCCGACGACGCCGACGATGCCGGCTCCGCCCAAGGCGCCGGCTCCCCCGACGACGCCCGGGTACTGATCGACGGCGCCGGGGGCGCCGCCGGGGTCTGCCCGGCTCGACCCATAGAAAAGCCCCGCCGGAGCGGGGCTTTTCCTTAGCAGGCCGGTAAGCCGGATTCTGTCGAGAGCAGTCATCCATCTTTGCGGCCGACCTGGACCTTGGCGGGCAGCCTGCAAACGGTCCTGCTTGGCCTTGCATCGGGTGGGGTTTGCCTGGACGCGTCGCGTCGCCGCGACGCCGGTGCGCTCTTACCGCACCATTTCACCCTTGCCGGCCCGCAGCCCACGTGGCGCTGCGGACGTAGGCGGTGTCATTTCTGTGGCACTTTCCCGCGGGTTTCCCCGGGTCGGCGTTACCGACCACCCTGCCCTGTGATGTCCGGACTTTCCTCGAAGGCGGAACCTCCGCGACTGCTTGGCCTGCTCTCCTAGCGTAGCTATTCGAGCCGCATCAGGCGAGCGCCGCGCGGCCTCAGGTCAGCGTCGTGCCGCAGCGATCGCAGCAGCCGGTGAACGGCGTTCCGTCGACCGCCGGCAGCGGGCGCAGCGTGCCCGCGTCGCAGAGCGGACAGGCCGCGGCGGCCTGAGCGGTGAGCCCCTCCCACGCGCCGACGACCAGGTCGTCGAGCGTCGGCTCACCGCCCACGCCGTCGCGGTCGTAGGGCGCCGCGACGTCCTCCCGGGACGGCGTCGTCGCGACCTGCTCGCGATCCTCGACGAGCTCGCCGAAGAGGGTGAGCGGGCGTTCGATGCGATCGGCCACGAGCGGTGCCATCACATGCTCCGCATGAGTCCGATCACTCGACCGAGGATCCGCACCTCGCGGGCCCGAATCGGCTCCATCGTCGCGTTCTCCGGCTGCAGGCGGATGTGGTCGCGCTCCTGGAAGAAGCGCTTGACGGTCGCCTCCTCGCCGACGAGCGCGACGACGATGTCGCCGTCGTTCGCGGTCTCCTGCGGCCGTACGACGACGAGGTCGCCCTCGATGATGCCGGCGTCTCTCATCGACTCGCCGCGCACGCGCAGCAGGTACTCGCCGTCGTCGCCGCCGGCGATCGCCGGCGTCTGGATGTAGTCCTCGATGTTCTCCTCCGCGAGCACCGGCTGGCCGGCGGCGACCGAGCCGACGAGCGGCAGCCCGGGCGGCTTGACGATGCTCTTGACGCCGCCGACGGCACGGTCGAGCAGCTCGATCGCGCGCGGCTTCGAGGGGTCGCGGCGCAACAGCCCGACCTTCTCGAGATTGGCGAGATGAGCGTGCACGGTCGAGGACGACGCCAGGCCGACCGCCTTGCCGATGTCCCGCACGGTCGGCGGATAGCCGTTGCGCGCGGAATACCGCTTGATGAACTCGAAGATCTCCTGCTGACGCTTCGTGAGGTCAACCATCGCGCGGCGTGCTCCTCGTGGCCGGGTGTGAGACGAACATGTGTTCGTAGAAACTATACCCATGCCTCGGACGGACCACCAAGGCGCCGCCGGATATACTCCGCGATCCAGGCGCCTGTGGCGGAATTGGTAGACGCGCAAGGTTGAGGGCCTTGTGGGGGATAACCCCGTGGAGGTTCGAGTCCTCTCGGGCGCACTTGGAAGCGAAGGGCCCGCACCACGTGCGGGCCCTTCGCGGTTCGCGGTACCTTCGAGCGTGATCGACGAGCAGGCCATCGACCTCGCCGGAAGCCGCATCACCGCCGCCGCCGCCCCCGTCGGCGCTCGTGTACCTCTTCGGCTCTGCCGCACGCGCTGAGACCGGCCCCGACAGCGATCTCGACTTCCTCGTGATCGAGACGACCGTCGAGGACCGCGCGAGAGAGGCGGTCCGTCTGCGGCGCGCCGTGGGCGACGTGGGCATGCCCGTCGACGTGATCGTGCTCGACAGCGCAACCGCCGCCCGCGGCGCAAGAGTTCCCGGCACGATGGTGCACCACGCGCTCACCGACGGGCGACTCGTTGGCAAGCCCTGAACAGCGCGAGGTCGCCGAGCAGCTGCTCCTTCCTCTTCTCGCTCGCAGAGCAGGCGCACATCGCGGTTCCGGAGGGGGTGACGGACGCCCACTGGCTCACGCCGTGGGCCGCCGACCTCGATACGACGAGCCGGCGTCGGCGCTCGATCGCGCAGACGCGCTCCAAGCGGCCGAGGCTGCGGTGGGTTGGGCGCGGGATCTGCTCGTCGCGTCCAGCTGACGCAGCCCCCACGCCCCCGCCACCACACCCGCGCGCGCGATACTGCTGTCGTGCCCGACGCCGACGAGAGGCTCGCGTGGATGCGGTCGTTGCGTGCGACGCGCTGGTTTCGCGACGAGCCGGTGGCGCCGGCCCTCGTCGACGAGCTGCTCGACGTCGCCCGCTGGACGGGCTCGGCGCGCAACCGCCAGCCGTGGCGGGGTGTCGTCGTCACCGACCTCGCGAGGCGCGCGCGACTCGCCGAGCTGGGCGCCTACGCCGGCCACCTCGCGGGCGCACCGCTCGTCGTCCTGCTGGCCGTCGACGTGGAGGGCGGCGGCGAGGACGCGGAGTTCGACGCCGGACGCTTCGCGCAGACGTTCATGCTCGCCGCGCACGCCCGCGGGCTCGGCACGTGCCCGGCGAGCTTCTTCCCCGCCGAGAACGCGCGACGGGCGACCGCGCTCGCCGACCTCGCGGCCCCCTGGCGGGTCCGCACCGCGATCAGCCTCGGCTATCCCGCGCCGTCACCCCGGCCGGGCGCCACCTCGGCGGTTCCGCGAGGCCGCAAGCCGCTCGACGCGCTGCGCTCGACGGCGCCTCCGGTCCCCCGAGCCGATGCGGAAGGCGACTGACCACGGCGCCACACGCCGCGCGGTCGCGACCGTGCACGTAACGTCTCGCACAAGAGGAGCGCGGCGTCGCATGTGGAATCCCCACTCCCATGGACGTTCTCGTCACCCGGAGCGACCGCGTCGTCCGCGCGCTGCCGCTCGAGGGTGGCGCAAACGCGTCACCGTCCGGCGGCGCCGGATAGGGTTGTGGCGATCGTGCCCGAGCTCGACGACCTGCGGGAGGAAGTTGTTCGGCTGCGCAACGCACTCGCCGCACGCGAGCGCGAGGCACGGCAGCGCGAACGCGTACTGCGCCGGTCCTACAACGCGACCGTCCGGGCGCTCGCGGACGCGGTCGAGGCGCGCGATGCCTACACCGCCCGCCACGCCGAGCGCGTGGCCGCCTATGGCCTCGAGATCGCGGGCCGCTGCGGCATCGCCGCGCACGACGAGCCGCAGCTCGAGTTCGGCTTCCTGCTGCACGACATCGGCAAGGTCGCGATCTCCGACGCGATCCTCCACAAGCCCGGCGAGCTGACGCGCCGCGAGCGGATCGTGATGCGCCAGCACCCCGTCATCGGCGACGAGATCGTCCGCGGGATCGAGTTCCTCGCCGATGCGCGGCAGGTCGTGCGCTCGCACCACGAGCGCTGGGACGGCGACGGCTACCCCGACAACCTCGCCGGCGAGCGGATCCCCCTCCCCGCACGCGTCTTCGCCGTCGCCGACACGTTCGACGCGCTCACCTCCGATCGCCCCTACCGGGCGGCTGCCTCGTTCGACGAGGCGCGCACGGTGATCGCGGCCGGCGCCGGGACGCAGTTCGACCCGGAGGTCGCGCGCACGTTCGACGAGATCCCGAACGAGACGCTCGAGCAGCTGCGCGTCGCGCACGTCTAGCGGCTCCGCACCCGGGGCGACCGGCCGCCGCGTCGAGACGTTCGACGACGCCAGCCCGCGGCTCGCCGGCGGCGCGATCTGACCGCCGCTGCGCGCGCACGGCGTCCGCTTGGAGTGAGCGGGCGAGAGGCGGCGCAGCGCGGAACGCGACGCCGCAGCGGCGAACGACCGGCGAGCCGCTAGTGGATCTTCAGCAGGACGATCGTGAGCACGCCGAACACGACCGCGAAGCCGGCGGTCCAGCGGTTCAGGTTGCGCTCGACGAGCGAGCCGCCGCCGAACGGGCCAGAGCCCGTGCCGACGCCGAAGGCGCCCGAGAGGCCGGCGTCTCTGCCCGAGTGCATCAGGATCAGGAAGATCAGGACGACGGCGACGAAGACCTGGACGATCGAGAGAAGCGTGTACATCGTCCAGGAATCCTACTACGCGGAGCGCTGCTGGGAGCGCTCTTCCGCGTGCTCCGGCGGGCGCTCGTCGGCTTGCGGCTCCGGCGCGCGCTCCTCGGCGTACTCCTCCGCGCGCCGCTGGGCGGCCTCCTCCGGCGGCTCCCCCGCGCCCGCGCGGTCGAGCTGGCGCAGGATCGCGACCGCCTCGCCGCGCAGCGTCCGATCGAGCTGGCGGTAGTCGGCCTCCGACAGCTTGCCGGTCCGGAAGTCCATCTCGGCGTCCCGGATCTCGGCGTATCTCGAATCCTTCTCGGCCTCGAGCTCCGCCACCTCGCTGCTCTCGCGCTGCTCGACCTGCTCGACGCGGCCGCGCCGCAGCGGTGCGATCACCACGAGCGCGACGAGCGCGACGATCGCGAGGACGGCGACGAACTCCATCTCGGGCTACGAGCGCGCCAGATCGCGCGCGACGCGTGCCGCATAGCCGGCCCGGACGCGCCGGGCGGCACCGTGCGGCATCGGCCAGATCGCGATCAGGCCGCCGAGCGCGATGATGATCGCGCCGATCCAGATCCACGACGCGAGCGGCGACACGAGGATGCGGAAGTCGGCGGCCCACGGATGCGTGATGAAGCGCTGCGTGATGCCGGCGATCGCGGTGTCGCGCAGTTGGTAGAGCTTGTTGACCGACGCGCTCGAGCCACCGTTTCTGACGAGCGTCGTCATCGCGGTCCGGAACGTCGCGTCGCCCTGGTTGATGATCGGCTGCAGCGGCTTGAGGTCGGGGTTGATCACGGTCCAGAGATCACGACCGACGCCCGCGCGCAGACCGACGACGCTGTCGGAGTCGCCGTTGAAGAAGCGCCCCACGATGCCGAGGCTCGTGTCCTGCGACGGATAGAAGTTGCGCGTGGTGCGGAGCGTCGTGACGTGCTTGCCGGCCTTCGAGATGTCGACCCGCGCCCCGAGCGAGATCTTCTGCGCGGTCGCGGCCGCCGTCGCCTGCGTGTATCTCACGGTGTAGCCGTCGATCCGCGTGCTCTGACCCGGCGTCAACGAGATGTCCTTCGCGTGCTGGAAGGAGGAGGAGGCCGCGACGGCGAGCAGCAGCACGGCGAAGCCGACGTGCGCGATGTAGCCGCCGTAGCGACGGCGGTTGCGGCGTACGAGCGAGACCAACGCGACGGGGGCCGCCTCCTTCGACATCGTCTGGCGCGCGCGGGTGCCGCGGAACAGCTCCTGGCCCACGCAGCCGATCACGAACGCGGCCGCGACGAACATCAGCAGCGCCTTCGGCTGGTCGCCGGCGCCGATCGCCAGCAGCGCGACGAGCGCGACGAGCGCGACGAGGAGCGGGACGACGAAGTTGCGGCGCAGGTTCGCGAGCGTCGCGCGGCGCCAGGCGATCAGCGGCCCGACGCCCGTCAGCACGACCAGCACGAGTGCGAGCGGCACCGTGTAGCGATCGAACCAGGGCGGCCCGACCGACGTCTTCGTGCCGGTCACGGCCTCCGAGATGAGCGGGAAGAAGGTGCCCCAGAAGACGACGAACGCCATCCCGACGAGCACGATGTTCTGCACGATGAAGATCGCCTCGCGCGAGAAGAACGAGTCGAGCGAGTGCTCGGATCTGAGGATGCCGCGACGCCCGACGACGAGCCCGATCGAGCCGACGATCATCACGCCGATCAGGATCAGGAACGGGACGCCGAGGGTCGAGGCGCCGAAGGCGTGGATCGAGTCGAGGATCCCGGAGCGGACGAGGAAGGTGCCGAGGATCGCGAGCGTGCCGGTCGCCAGCACGAGCGTGGCGTTCCAGACCTTCAGCATGCCGCGCTTCTCTTGGATCATGATCGAGTGGATGTACGCGGTCATCGTCAGCCACGGCAGCAGCGACGCGTTCTCGACCGCGTCCCAGCCCCAGTAGCCGCCCCAGCCCAGCTCGGTATAGGACCAGCGGGCGCCGAGGATGATCCCGATCCCGAGGAAGAGCCAGGCGCCGAGCGCGAAGCGCCGCGTGATCTGGACCCACTCGACGTTGACCTGGCGCGTGATCAGCGCACCGATCGCGAACGCGAACGGCACCGCGCACAGCGTGTAGCCCGAGTAGAGCATCGGCGGATGGATCATCATCGCCGGGTGCAGCAGCAGCGCGTCGAGGCCGGTGCCCTGGAGCGGCGGGTTCGCCAGCGTCTTGAACGGGCTCGCGAAGAAGATCACGAGCATCAGGAAGAAGGCGCCGAAGCCCAGCAGCACGGCCGTCGCGTAGGGCGCGATCTCGCGCACGCGGCGGCGCGTGAGGTAGAGCACGAGGCTCGACCAGAGCGACAGCAGCCAGACCCACAGCAGCAGCGAGCCCTCCTGGGAGGACCAGGCGGCGGCCATCTTGTAGCCGGTCGGCGTGGTCGTGCTCGAGTGGGTCGCGACGACGCTGAAGGAGAAGTCGTTGCGCAGGAATGCGGCCTCCAGCACGACGAACGCGACCGTCAGCACGCCCGCGAGCGAGTAGACGGCGCGGCGGCCCGAGTCGACCCACGCGCGTCTGTGCGCGATCGCGCCGTAGAGCGAGGCGCCGATGCCGTAGAGCGTCAGCGCGAACGCGACGATCAGGAGGGCGCGACCGAACGTTGCCATCAGCCGCGTGCCATCAGGTCTGCTTCGACGACATGCCCGAGCCCGACTTCGCCGGGCCTCTCGGCGGCGCGACCTGGAACTTCGACGGGCACTTCGTCGTCAGCGAGTCCTTCTCGCCGACGAACGTCGTGCCCTCCTTCGTCACCTTGACGAGCACGCCACGGCCTTCGCGGAACGGGTCGGGGATGATCCCCTTGTAGCGCACGCGGACCGAAACCGGGCGGTGCGGGTCGACGACGCTGAACCAGAGGACGCCGTCCGCGCCATGCTGGACCGAGTGCGCGGCGACCGTGCCGGCGAGCGTGTACTGCTTGCCGACGATCGCGTTGTCGTGGAGCTGCCCGGCGGTCTTCTCGTCGCTGCCGGCGCTGAAGCTCGTGTAGATGAGCGCGCTGGCAAGGAAGACAGCGGCCGTCGCGGCCATGATCAGGCGAATCCTCCGCTTGCGACTGGGGTCCATCGCGGCAGACGATAGCTCAGTCGGGCTCCGGAAGGCGTGTTCCGGATCGTTGGCGCCTCGACGGATGTGTCATCGCGAGGACTTCGGCTCACGAAGGCGAAACCATCAGCCGACTTCACCGTTAACAGGTATGACCGTGCACACTCGACAACGCATCACCGCCCGTTCCCGTCTCGCCCGCGGGGTCGCCCGGGTCACCCGCGAGTCGCAGGCGCAGCCGCAGCCCGAGGCAGGTGACGACGTCCCCACGGCGTCGGGCCGCCCGGTGGCGCAGCAGCGCGAGCGACGCGCCGGAGGCCCCGAGGACACCGCGCGCTACCACTGCCACTGCGGCTTCGTCTTCGACGCCGCCGTGTCCGCCTCCGTCGCCTGTCCGCACTGCGGCGGCGCGCAGGCCTGGTAGCCGAGCCGCAACCGCCGGATCCCGCGCCGCGCGACGCCGCGGCCCCGCCGCGCGCCTCAGGTGTGGGTGACCGCCCCACCGCCGGCGCGCTCGATCGCCGGCCAGACGAGGGCGACCGTGCGGTCGACGAGATCCACGCGCGGCACCTCGGGATAGCGGTACCACCAGCTCGCGAGGCCGTGGATCGCCGACTTCAGCAGCTCTGCCAGGATCCGCAGCTGGCGCTCGCGCTCGACGTGGCCCTCGAACAGGAGCGCGTTCTCGCCCAGCGTCGCCGTCAGCCCCTCGGTCACCCGCAGCTCCAGCGCGCGCACGATCTCGGCCGCCTCCGCCGTCCCCTGCAGCTCGAGGAACAGCAGGCGCGAGGCGTCCGCGTGCTCCTCGACGTAGCCGAAGAACGCGTCGATCGCGGCCCGCACGCGCGGCTCGCCCTCCGCCTCGACCGGCGCCAGCGACGCCTCGACGACCGCGTCGAGGTCGCCGCGGATCCGCTCCAGCAGCTGCGTGTAGAGCTCCTGCTTGGAGACGAAGTGGTCGTAGACGACAGCCTTCGAGATGCCGGCGGCGCTCGCGATCTCCTCCATCGCGGCGGCGTGGTACCCGCGGGAGGCGAACAGGCCGATGGCGGCGTCGAGGATCACCTCGCGCCGCTCGGCGGCCGGCAGGCGCCGACGCCGGCCATCGTGCTGCGACTCCATCGGAGCGACGGCTTGGCTGCGAGGCGGCGTCATCGTGAGAGTCTTACCAGTATCCGGAGTGCGCGGACGGTGGTCGTGCGCGCTCGACGGCGCGCTGCCGCGAGCCGCGCGGGCGACGAATCGGGCGCAGCGGCTCCCTGGAGCACCTTCCCGGACCGCGTGCGCGGAACCTCCCGAACCTGCGCGAACGTGTCGGGAACGTGCCGAAAAGGGCGGTTTTGGCGCAGGCGCGCGCGGTTCGTCGCCGAATGCGACGCGACCACGTCTCCCCCGCACGGGAGCTCGACCGCGGCGTTCGACCGCGCCTCGCGCGCGCGGGGCTCGCTAGGCTTGCCGCGAAGCTGCTGCCGATGGCGATCGACGAGCACCACAGCGCACCCGGCGGGGCCTGGTGACTGCCGCCCAAGAGGCCGCGCCACTGCGGCTGGAGCTGCCCGCGGTCGCCGACAGCGTTCCGGAGGCCCGCAGCGCCGCCGTCGCGTTCGCGCGCGCGGCCGGCGCGTCCGAGCGCGCGCTCGCGGATGTCGCGCTGGCCGTCAGCGAGGCCGCTACCAACGTCGTCCTTCACGCCTACCGCGACCGCGCCGACGCCGGCACGCTGACGCTCGAGGCGCAACTGCGCGAGGCGCTGCTGGAGATCGTCGTGACCGACGCCGGCGGCGGGCTGGAGCCGCGCACCGACAGCCCCGGCCTCGGGATGGGACTCGCGCTGATGGCGGCCGTCGCCACGAGCCTCCAGATCGACCACGACGGCACCCACACGCGCGTGCACGTCACGTTCGACCTGAGCGAGCGCGGCGAGCGCCTGGGTGACGCGCCGGCCGGCGAGCCTCCCGCGGATATGACGGCGTAACACGCGCGCACGAGCCGCGTGCTACACCGTGGTTGCCTGCATCTCAGCGATCGAGGACCCATGAACGACTCCAACGGCGCGGGTAGGTCCCGCACGACGCTTCGTCCCGACGATCACGTCGTGGTGATCTTCGGCGCAACCGGCGACCTTGCCAAGCGCAAGCTCTTCCCGGGCCTCTTCCATCTCGCGAACGCCGGGCTGATGCCCGACGAGTTCCGCATCATCGGATCCGGCCGCCACGCGGTCGACGACGACGCCTTTCGCGCGCACGTGCGCGCGTCGCTCGACGAGTTCGGCGGCGGCCCGATCGACGACCGCCTGTGGGAGACGTTCGCCGCCCGCCTCTCGTTCGTCGCCTCGACAGCCGAGGACGGGAGCGCGCTGGCCGCGGCCGTGCGACGGGCCGAGGCCGAGATCGGCGGCGACGTGCGCCGCCTGATCTACCTCTCGGTGCCGCCGTCGGCGATGCGCCCGATGGTCGAGATGCTCGGCGCCACCGGCCTCGCCGAGGACGCGCGGCTGATCATGGAGAAGCCGTTCGGCACGAATCTGCGCACCGCGCGCGAGCTCGACCGCGCCCTGCACGAGGTCGTCGGCGAGGACCAGGTCTTCCGGATCGACCACTTCCTCGGCAAGGAGGCGGCGCAGAACATCCTCGCCTTCCGCTTCGCCAACGGCCTCTTCGAGCCGGCCTGGAACCGCGACCACATCGCCTACGTGCAGATCGACGTGCCGGAGACGTTGACGGTCGCCGGCCGGGTCGGGTTCTACGAGCAGACCGGCGCCTTCCGCGACATGGTCGTCACGCACCTCTTCCAGCTGCTCGGCTTCGTCGCGCTCGAGCCGCCCGTGCGGCTCGACGCGCGCGCGCTCCACGACGAGAAGGCGAAGGTGTTCGAGGCGGTGCGGCCGCTCGACTCCTCGCGCGTCGTGTTCGGCCAGTACGACGGCTACCTCGACGAGGAGGGCGTCGCGGACGACTCGCGCACCGAGACGTTCGCCGCCCTCGAGGTCTGGGTCGACACCTGGCGCTGGTCGGGCGTCCCGTTCTACCTGCGGACCGGCAAGGCGCTGGCGGAGAGCCGGCGGACGATCACGATCGGCTTCAAGGAGCCGCCGCTGCGGATGTTCGGCACGGCCGACGGCTTCCCCAGCTGCCAGCGGCCGAACGAGCTCGTCTTCGAGCTGTCCGACACCCCGCAGATAAGCGTCGACCTGCGCACCAAGCTGCCCGGCCCGTCGCTCGACGTCGGCGAGGCCTCGCTCAAGCTCGACTTCGCCGACGCCTACGGCGAGCTGCACGGACTCGAGGCGTACGAGCGGCTGATCCACGACGTCATGCGCGGCGACCACACGCTCTTCACGCGCGCCGACGAGATCGAGCGCCTGTGGGAGGTCTGCGACCCGGTGCTGCGGACCCCGCCCCCGCTGCAGCTCTACGAGGAGGGCTCGTGGGGGCCGGAAGCTGCCAGGGACCTGCCGGGCCCGCGCGGCTGGCGCCTGCCCGATCGGTCCAGCCCCGCGCGCGAGCCGGTTGAGGTCGGCGCCGGACGGGCAACCGCATGACGATGAACAACGACGACGTCACACGCCGCTCGATCGACACGATCCGAGCCCTCGCGATGGACAGCGTGCAGAAGGCCAACTCGGGGCATCCGGGCACGGCGATGGCGCTCGCGCCGTTGGCCTACACGCTCTTCACGCGCTTCCTGCGGGCCAACCCCGCCGATCCCGAATGGCCCGACCGCGACCGTTTCGTGCTGTCCTCGGGCCACGCGGTGATCCTGCAGTACTCGCTGCTCCACCTGACCGGCTACGACCTCCAGCTCGACGATCTCAGAGCCTTCCGCCAATGGGGCTCGCGCACGCCCGGCCACCCCGAGCGCCACCACACGCCCGGGGTCGAGGTCACGACCGGCCCGCTGGGGCAGGGCCTCGGCAATGCCGTCGGCATGGTGCTGGCGGAGCGCTACCTGGCCGAGCGCTACAACCGGCCGGGCGGATACGCGCCGGTCGACCACCACGTCTACGCGATCTGCTCCGACGGCGACCTGATGGAGGGCCTCTCGCAGGAGGCCGCCGGCATCGCCGGCCAGCTCGGCCTCGGCAAGCTCGTCCTCTGCTACGACGACAACCGCATCACGATCGACGGCACGACCGAGATCTCGTTCAACGGCGAGGACCACCTCAAGCGCTTCGAGGCGCTCGGCTGGCACACGCTGCGCGTCGACGACTCCGAGGACGTCGAGGAGCTGACGGCGGCGATCGCGGCCGGGCGCGACGAGACCGAGCGGCCGACCTTCATCAAGGTCCGCTCGCACATCGCCTATCCCGCCCCGCACGCGGTCGACACGGCCAAGAGCCACGGCGCGGCGCTCGGCGAGGACGAGGTGCGCGCGACGAAGGAGGTGATGGGCTTCGACCCGGACGAGCACTTCCACGTCGACCCCGAGGTCTACACGCACATGGACCTGCACGCGCGCGGCGCGGAGGCGCAGGCCGCCTGGCGCGAGACGTTCGACGCGTGGAGCGCGGAGCATCCCGACCTCCGCGCCGAGTGGGACCGGGCCTGGTCGGGCGAGCTGGAGGACGGCTGGCGCGAGGCGCTGCCGGTCTTCGAGGCGGGTGAGAAGATCGCCTCCCGCGCGGCCGGCAACAAGGTCATGCAGGCCTTCGCGCCGTACTCGCCGACGATGCTCGGCGGCGCCGCCGACCTCGTCGAGTCGACGCGGACGGTGTTCGAGGGCGCGGGCGAGTACTCGCGCGTCCACGCCGGCCGCAACGTCCCCTTCGGGATCCGCGAGCACGGGATGGGCGCGATCGTCAACGGCGCCGGCGCACACGGCGGGATCGTCAAGCCGTACGGCTCGACCTTCTTCATCTTCTCGGACTACATGCGGGCCAGCATCCGCCTCTCGGCGCTCTCGCAGCTGCCGGTCGTCTGGGTCTTCACGCACGACTCCGTCGGCCTCGGCGAGGACGGCCCGACGCACCAGCCGGTCGAGCACTTCGCCGCGCTGCGCGCGATGCCGAACATCTGGGTGATCCGTCCCGGAGATGCGAACGAGACCGTGGTCGCCTGGCGCGTCGCGCTGGAGCGCAAGGACGGCCCGGTCCTGCTGGCGCTCTCGCGTCAGAACATCCTGACGCTCGATCGTACCGAGGTCGCCGCCGCCGACGGGCTCGAGCGCGGCGCCTACACGCTGTGGGACTCGGGCGGCGACGACGGCAGCCCCGACCTGATCCTGATCGCGACCGGCGCCGAGGTGCCGATGACGCTCGAGGCCGGCAGAAGCATCGCCGCCGACGGCACCCGCACGCGCGTCGTCTCGATGCCGTGCTGGGAGCTGTTCGAGGCGCAGACGGACGAGTACCGCGAGTCGGTCCTGCCGCGCGAGGTGGCTGCCCGGCTGTCGGTCGAGCCCGGCGTCACGCTCGGCTGGGCGAAGTGGGTGGGCGACCGCGGCGACTCGCTCGGCGTCGACCACTTCGGCGCCTCGGCACCCGGCACCCGCGTGCTCGAGGAGTTCGGCTTCACGCCGGAGAACATCGCCGCCCGCGCCGCTGCCCTGCTCCAGCGCGCGACCTGAGCCGAAGCACGAAAGGACCTTCGATGAACTCCACCCCGCTCCACCGCCTCTCGGCGCTCGGCCAGAGCGTCTGGATCGATCACCTCTCGCGGGAGTCGATCCACGGCGGCCATCTCGCGAGCCTGATCGACAACGACGCCGTCGTCGGCGCGACGTCGAACCCGTCGATCTTCCAGAAGGCCTTCTCCGAGGGCGAGGCCTACGACGAGCAGCTGCGGGAGCTCGAGGGCGAAGGCGACCCGAAGGAGGTCTTCTGGGCCCTCGCGACGCGTGACGTGCGCGACGCCTGCGACCTCTTCCGCCCCGTCTTCGACGCCGGCACGGGACGTGACGGCTACGTCTCGCTCGAGGTCGACCCCGGCCTCGCGTACGACACGCTCGAGACGGTCCGGGAGGCGCGGCGGATCCACGCCGATGTCGACCGGCCCAACCTGATGGTGAAGATCCCGGCGACGAAGCCGGGGCTCGCCGCGATCGAGGACTCGATCGCGAAGGGGATCTCGATCAACGTCACGCTGATCTTCTCGCTGGGCCGCTACGCGGAGGTCGTCGAGTCCTACCAGCGCGGACTCGAGCGGCTGATCGCCGGCGGCGGCGATCCGCGGCCGGTCTCGTCGGTCGCGAGCTTCTTCGTCTCGCGGATCGACACCGAGGCCGACCGCCGGCTCGACGAGCTCGGCGGCCACGACCAGCTGAAGGGCAAGCTCGCCGTCGCGAACGCGCGGCTCGCCTACCAGCACTACAAGCGCGCCTTCACCGGCGAGCGCTGGGAGTACCTGACGAACAAGGGCGCCAAGCCGCAGCGCGTGCTGTGGGCCTCGACCTCGGTCAAGAACCCCGCCTACCCCGACACGATGTACGTCGAGGAGCTGATCGGCCCGGACACCGTCAACACGATGCCGGAGGAGACGATCCGGGCGTTCCAGGACCACGGCAAGCCGACGCCGCGGCTCGAGCTCGAGCTCGACCGCGCCCGCCGCGTGCTGCACGAGCTCGAGGCGGCCGGGATCGACTACGACGACCTCACCGACACGCTCGAGCGCGAGGGAGTCGAGAAGTTCGCGACCGCGTTCGACGAGCTGCTCGAGGGACTGCGGGAGAAGCGCGGCGCGACCGCCGGCGCCTGACTCGCCCGCTCGCCGGGATCGCCCTGAGCACGGGCGATCTCGGCCCTCGTCGGTCCCGTCGTGACTAAGTTCCCCAGCCCGGGGGTACGACTCGGACCACGATGGCACCGGCACTCACAGCAGCGCCCCTGGGCGCACACACCAGCACCGGCTCGTCCGCTTCGACACGCAAGGGCGGCGCCACCCTCCGCACCCGCATGCTCGCCGTACGCGCTCGCAAGGGCGACGGCCAGGCCCGCGAGGCGCTGATCGCCGAGCACCTTCCGCTCGCCCGCGCGCTCGCTCGCCGCTACCGCCGCGGGAGCGAGAGCCTCGACGACCTGATCCAGGTCGCGTCGGTCGGCCTGATCAAGGCCGTCGACCGCTTCGATCCCGACCGCGGCCACAGCTTCTCGACGTTCGCGCAGCCGACGATCGTCGGCGAGCTGCTGCGTCACTTCCGCGACACCGGCTGGGGCGTCCACGTCGCGCGCGGAACCCAGGAGCTGGCGCTGAAGGTCCGCTCGGCCGCCGAGGCGATCGAGACCGAGACCGGCGTCTCCGCCACCCCGCGTCAGCTCGCGGAGCGCGTCGGAGCCGACCTCGAGGCCGTCGTGGAGGCGCTCGGCGCGTTGCAGAACCGCGCCGCGCTGTCGCTCGCGACGCCGGCCGGCCACGAGGACGACGGCGACGCGACGCTCGCCGACACGCTCGGCGACGAGGAGGACGGCTACGAGCAGGCGGAGGCGCGTGCGCTCCTCGGACCCGCGCTCCGCTGCCTGCCCCCGCGCGAGCAGAGGATCCTGCGGATGCGCTTCGTCGACGACTTGACGCAGAGCGAGATCGCGGCCGAGATCGGGGTCTCGCAGATGCAGATCTCGCGCCTGCTGCGGCAGTCGCTCGACAAGCTCGCCGACCTGACGCGCAACCGGCCGTCGAAGCACGACGCGGCGGCGGGCACCGTCGCGGCGCGCTGACACGCCTCAGCCAGACGTGATCGCCTCGGCCGGTGAGCGCCGGCGCGCCGTCGCCTTCGCGCTGTAGAGCTCGGCGTCGGCGCGCGCGAAGCAGTCGGACAGCGGCTCAGCCCGACGCCAGACGGCGATGCCCGCCGACCAGGAAGCCGGATGGACGTCGCGCAACCGCTCGATCGCGCCGCCCGCGTCCGCTGCGGCGGTCGCGGGCAGCATCAGCACGAACTCGTCGCCGCCGAAGCGCGCGAGCAGGTCTCCCGGCCGCAGCGCCAGCGACCAGGCGGACGCGAGCTCGACCAGCAGGACGTCGCCGGCGGCGTGGCCGTGCGCGTCGTTGACGTCCTTGAAATCGTCGAGGTCGACCACGACGAGCGCGAGCGGATTGCCGGTGCGACCCGCGATCGCCAGCTCCCGCGTCGCCGCCTTCTCGAAGCCGTTGCGGTTCAGGACGCCGGTCAGGTGGTCGGTGTCGGCCTGCGTCCGCAGTCGCTCGTTGAGCGTGCCGAGCACGAGCGCGGCGGCCCAGACGGTGGACGACACGATCACCCACTCGATCGCCGTGCCGGGCAGGTCGGCCACGAGCACGCCGCCGCCGAAGCAGAGCGTGATCGCCAGCGCGTGGAGGCTGATCGCGCGGCGCGAGCAGAAGAGCGCGACGTAGACGGCGATCCACTGGTAGATGAACGCGGTCATCATCAGCCCGCCGTTGGTCGCGCACTGGCTGATCAGCACGCTGACCGCGACGATCAGCACGCCGACGGCGGCGTGGAGCAGCGCACGCGACACGCGCGTCCCGCCGAGGAACAGCGCCACCGCGAGCGACAAGCCGACGCCTCCCAGCACGCGGTCGAGCACGACCGGCGCGCGGTCGCTGAGCGGGAAGAACGACCCGAGCAGCGTGGACGAGCCGCCGACCAGCGCCAGGACGGCGAGCGTCCAGATCTCCGGCGGCAGGTCGAATCCGCCCAGCCGCAAGCGCATCATGTTCCAGCGAGGGGCGTGCCCACCGCCTCGCGCACGAACGTCAGCCATCGAGATCGGATCGGCAGTCGAGCCGTTGGGCTTGAGCCGCGGCCGACCGGGAAGGACAGAGGCCGGCGGCCGCTCGGTGGCGGCCGCCGGCCTCGTGGGTCGGTTGCGTGGTGGTTCGGGTGGTGCCTACGCGGCGAGCGCCTGCACCGGCAGGGCCGTGGGCGCGATCGCGAGCACGATCCCACCGTCATCGGCGCCGCGTGCGCTCACGCGGTCGCCCTCCGCGAGCCGGCCGGCGACGATCGCCTTCGTCAGCTCCTTCTCGAGCGTGCGGCGGATGTGCCGCTGCAGCGGCCGGGCGCCGTAGGCCTCGTCGAAGCCCTCACGCGCCAGGCGCGCGACCAGCTCCGGGTCGACCGCGAGCTCGATCCCGCGCTCGTCGTAGAGCCGGTTGGCGACCCGGTCGACGATCAGCGTCGCGATCCGCTCGACCTGCTCGGGCGTGAGCGCGTCGAACACGACCAGCTCGTCGATGCGGTTGACGAACTCCGGCAGGAAGGCCCGCTTCGCGGCGGCGACCATCCGCTCGCCGTCGTCCTCGCCGGCGGAGTCGCCGGTGAAGCCGACCGCGTGCTTCTTCGCCTGTCCCGCGCCGAGGTTCGACGTCATCACCAGGACCGTGTTGGCGAAGTCGATCGTGCGACCCTCGCCGTCGGTCAGGCGTCCGTCGTCCATCACCTGGAGCAGGATGTTCCAGACCTCGGGGTGGGCCTTCTCGATCTCGTCGAGCAGGATCACCGAGTACGGACGGCGTCGCACCGGCTCGGTCAGCTGGCCGCCGTCGCCGTACCCGACATAGCCGGGGGGCGAGCCGATCAGCCGCGCGACCGTGTGCGGCTCGCGGTACTCGGACATGTCGATCCGCACGAGCGCCTTCTCGGTGCCGAACAGCTGCTCCGACAGCGCCTTCACCAGCTCCGTCTTGCCGACGCCGGTGGGGCCCAGGAACAGGAACGTGCCGAGCGGGCGATCGCCCTCCGACAGCCCGACGCGCGAGCGCCGGATCGTGTCGGCGACGACCTCGACGGCGTCGTCCTGACCGATCACGCGGGTGTGCAGGTCCTGCTCCAGCGCCTGGAGCCGCTGCAGGTCCGCTTCGACCAGCTCGCCGACGGGAATGCCGGTCTTGGCCGCGACGACCGCGGCGACCTCGGTCTCTCCGACCGCCGGCTCACCGCTCGCGCCGGAGCCTTCGGGCGCCTCCTGCGCGATCTGCTCCTGCAGTCGTGCGATCCGCACCTTCAGCTCGCCCGCGTCCTCGTACGCCTCCGCGTCGACGGCGGCCTGCTTCTCCGCCTCGAGGTGGGTCAGCTCCGCACGGAGCTTCGCCAGCTCGGGACGCTCGCCGTGCAGCTTCACACGCGCGGCGGCCTGGTCGACGAGGTCGATCGCCTTGTCCGGCAGGTGGTACTCGGTGACGTAGCGGTCCGACAGCCGGGCCGCCGCCTCGAGCGCGTCATCCGCGATGGCGACGCCGTGGTGCTGCTCGTAGGCGCCGCGCAGGCCGCGCAGGATCGCGACGGTCTCCTCGACCGACGGCTCCTCGACCATCACCGGCGAGAAGCGCCGCGCGAGCGCGCCGTCCTTCTCGATCTTGCGGTACTCCGACAGCGTCGTCGCGCCGACCATCCGCAGCTCACCGCGGGCGAGCAGCGGCTTCAGCAGGTTCGCGGCGTCGATCGCGCCCTCGGCGCCACCGGCGCCGACGATCGTGTGGAGCTCGTCGACGAAGAGCAGGATCTTGCCCTCCGCGGCGATCACCTCTGCGAGCGCGGTCTTCAGGCGCTTCTCGAACTGGCCGCGGAACTGACTGCCCGCGACCATGCCGCCGAGGTCCAGCGAAACGAGGCGGCTCTCGCGCAGCGACTCGGGCACGTCGCCCTGCGTGATGCGCAGCGCGAGGCCTTCGACGATCGCGGTCTTGCCGACGCCCGCCTCACCGATCAGGACGGCGTTGTTCTTGCGCCGACGGGCAAGGATCTCGACGGTCTGCTCGATCTCCTCGTCGCGGCCGATGACGGGGTCGATGCGCCCGTCGCGCGCGTCGTCGGTGATGTCGCGCCCGAACTCGTCGAGCGCAGGGGTCTTCGACCCGCTGGTGGGGTTCTGGTTCTGATTCGGATTGCTGCCCGGCACTCCCTCGGCGCCGGAGGCGCCGGGACCGAACGGGCCCTGGGCGGCGGCGGCGCCGCTCGCCAGCAGTCGCTGCGCGCAGACGTCGCACAGCGCACCGGTGACACGGTCGCCCTCAGCCGACCAGACGACCTGGACGGTTCCGGGCCGACGGCCGCACGCCACGCACGGCGTGGGGCCGTTGTTGTGCTCGTGATCTGCCATGTGGTTCCTAAGTTCTCCGTTGTTCAAATCTCAGTCTTGCTCACTCAGATTAGCACTTGAATGCACGTGCAACTACCCTTCGTCAGCACAGGAACCGGGCCGAGCGATCCGCCCACGCCCCCCGGCGGCACCCTTCGTCCGGGGCCCTCCGGCGCGCCGGCAACCAGAGGGGAGATGGCGTGAGCCGGGCAGTTGAATGAGATGACTGACATATATTGACACGGCTCCGACCTACGAACGGAGCTTGCCGTGAGAACCCGAACCCTTGGCACCACCGGCCCCCGCGTCTCCGCGCTCGGCCTCGGACTGATGGGCATGTCCGACCTCTACGGACCGGCCGACGAGGCCGAGAGCATCGCGACGATCCACGCCGCGCTCGACGCCGGCGTCACCCTTCTCGACACCGGCGACTTCTACGGGATGGGGAGCAACGAGCTGCTCTTGAGCAAGGCGCTCGCGGGCCGCGACCGCAGCGCGGTCACGATCAGCGTGAAGTTCGGCGCGCAACGCGATCCCGGCGGCGCCTGGCTCGGCTACGACGCCAGCCCGAACGCGGTCAAGACCGCCCTCGCCTACACGCTCAACCGCCTCGGCACCGACTACGTCGACATCTACCGTCCGGCGCGCGTGGACCCTCAGGTGCCGATCGAGGAGACGGTCGGGGCGATCGCGGAGCTGGTCGAGGCCGGCTACGTCCGCTACGTCGGCCTCTCCGAGGTGGGCGCCGAGACGCTCCGCCGCGCCGCCGCCGTCCATCCGATCTCTGATCTGCAGATCGAGTACTCGCTGCTGGCGCGCGGGATCGAAGCGACGATCTTGCCCGCGACGCGCGAGCTCGGGATCGGCGTGACGGCGTACGGCGTGCTGACGCGCGGCCTGCTGAGCGGGCACTGGACGAGAGACCGCCAGCTCGCCGCCAACGACTTCCGCGCCCACGGGCCCCGCTTCAGCGGCGAGAACCTGGAGCGCAACCTGGCGCTCGTCGACGCGCTGCGAGCGATCGCCGAGGCGAAGGGCGTGACCGTCGCGCAGATCGCGATCGCCTGGGTGCTCTCACGCGGCGAGGAGATCGTGCCGCTCGTCGGCGCGCGCAGACGCGAGCGGCTGAGCGAGGCGCTCGGCGCGCTCGACGTCGAGCTGACGGACGAGGATCTGACCCGCATCGAGCAGGCCGTCCCGGCGGGCGCGGCCGCCGGCGCGCGCTACCCCGACGCCGCGATGGCCGCGCTCGACAGCGAACGCTGAGCGGCGCAGCCGCTATAACGGACGCGCGTGCTCACGTCCGATCAGATCATCGAAGCGGCGGAGGATGCCCTTCGCCGCTTCGGCCCCGGCAAGGCGACGGTCGTCGACGTCGCGCGCGCGCTCGGCGTCAGCCACGGCAGCGTGTACCGCCACTTCTCGAGCAAGGCGTCGCTGCGCGCGGCCGTGACCGAGCGTTGGCTCGAGCGCTCGCATGCGGGGCTCGCCGAGCTCGCCGCCGGCGATGAGCGACCGCCGGAGCGGCTGCGCAACTGGCTCGCGACGCTGTTCGCGGCCAAGCGGAGGAAGGCGCTCGACGACCCGGAGCTGTTCGCGACCTACTGCACGCTCGCGAGCGAGGCGAGCGACGTGGTCGCCGAGCACGTGGCCGGGATGGTCGGGCAGCTCGAGCGGATCGTCGCCGACGGGATCGCCTCGGGCGACTTCGACGCGACCGACGCGCACGCTGCGGCCGGTGCCGCGTGGACGGCGACCGATCGCTTCCACAACCCCGTGCACGCGGGCGACTGGGGCGATGCCGGGATCGAGGCCTCGTTCGACGGCGTCGTCGAGCTCGTGCTGCGCGGCCTCGGCGCCCGGGTCGCGGTGCTCGAGGGCCCGGCGGCGTAGCCGGACCCGCGGCGCCGCCGATCGCCCCGCTACGGCGAAGGGCCCGCTTGGAGCGGGCCCTTCAGATGGTGTGAAGTCCGTTGTGGCTAGAGCGCCTGGACGTTGATCGCTCTCGGGCCCTTCGGACCGGGCTCCGAGTCGAACGACACCTTCGCGCCCTCGGCGAGCGAACGGTAGCCGTCGCCGATGATGCCGGTGTGATGGACGAACAGGTCCTTGCTCTGGTCATCGGGAGTGATGAAGCCGAAGCCCTTGTCGTCACTGAACCACTTGACGGTTCCTGTGGCCATGGTGATGTGTCCTCCGTGGTACTGGTCTTGTGTGCTGCGAACGCGGAGGGTGCTGGTGCAACGACTACGAGCGCGGGCACGACATACCGGATCCCTCTGATCCGGCCTTGGGATAAGTCTAGCGTCCTGAGCAGGTCAAAGCGAGTAGCGACGGATCGCCGCGAGCAGGTCGTCCTCGTTGCGGAACTGGCCCTGATGCGGGAAGACGACCTTGCCCGTGCGGTCAAGGAAGAAGGTCGTCGGCAGGCCGGCGCTGCCGCCCAGCGAGCGGAAGACCGCGCTCTTCGGATCCTCGAAGTTGGGGTACGGCAGCGGGTACTCGGCGATGAAGCTGCGCGCCGAGCCGGTCGAGTCGTCGACGTTGAGGCCCAGGAACGCGACCTTCGTGCCGTATCTCAGCGACGCCTTCTGGAAGAACGGCAGCTCCGCCTTGCACGGCTCGCACCAGTGCGCCCACGCGTTGATCACGATCGGATAGCCGCGCAGCGCGCGGATCTGCGCGTCGAGGTCGCTCTTGGAGCCGGTCACGTCGCCGCCGCGCCGGTGCAGGTCGGCGAGCGGCGCCGGCGAGCCGTTCAGCTGCTGCGTGTACTGCTGCGGCGTGACGACGCTCGCGTTGCTCGCACCGCCGCCGCTGCCACCACAGCCCGCGACGCCGCCCGCGGCAAGGACCGTGGCCGAGGCGAGCAGGGCGATGACGGAGCGCGACCGTCGCACGCTCGAGAGTTTGACACCCTGGCGAAAGCCTCGCGCCAAGCGCTCGTTTTCGCGTGCGGGTATGCGCCCTGGGGGCGAAACCCGCGGCACTGGCGCGCAGCCGAGCGCGCCGGCAGTCTCGCGCAGCGCGAGGCTTTCGTCAGCGCCCGAGCGAGCGCAGCAGCTCGTCGGCGCGGTTCGGGAGACCGGTCAACAGCTCCCGCACCTCGGCCAGCTCGGTCCGCAGCTCGCGGTCGCCGACCTCGACCGGCAGCATCGAGTCCTGCAGCGCGGCGAGGTCCTCGTCGGCCCGGCCGACCGCCGTCGAGGCGTGCTCGATCCCACCCCGCGGGTCGTTCGGCGCCACGTCGGGCGTCTGCGGCGTGAAGGACCGGGTCGGCAGGCCGTAGCGACCCGCGAACTCCGCGTGCGTCCGCTGCGCCCGGCCGTAGGCGGCCTGGACCGGCCGGAAGAGCCGCTCCTCGAGCCGATCGCCGGCGTACTCGTCGAGCTGCTCGTAGGTCTCGCCGAGCGTCGCGAGCGCGACCCCGATCTCGTCGACGATCCCCGCGAGGGTGTCGAGCAGGTCCTGCCGTGCTTCCGCGTTCGTGTACGCCATGCCCGCAGGTTAGTTCCCCGGCGCCTCGCGAGCAGCCACCTTCCGAGGATGGCGGGCGAACGATCCTCGGGCGGCCCTCCGGCTCGGAAGCGGACGACGGGCCTCGAACCCGCGACCTCAAGCTTGGGAAGCTTGCGCTCTACCAACTGAGCTACGTCCGCGCTGAGACGGCATTCTAGAGAGCTGGCCAAGCGGGTGGCACGAGGGCCGTCGTCGACGCCGCAGCGGCCGGCTCGGCGAAGCGCAGCGAAGGGATTAGGCTTGTGCGATGCGGCGCGTTCTTGCCCTGGGCCTCGTGGTCGCGGTCGCGCTCGTGGTGAGCGCGCGGCGGCGGCGCGCGGCGCACGCGCCGGCCGTCTCCGCGTCAGCGGGCAGCGAAGCCCGCGTCGGCGATGGCCGAGCGAGCCGACCGGCCGCCGGCGAAGTCGTGAACGAGGCTGCGCACGATGCGCCGGCGCCCGCCCACGACGCCGCGCCCTCGCACTTCGTCTCGGTCCCCTGGGTCGCGCTCGGCGCCCCCGGCGACGGCGCCGAGCTGCTGATCCGCTACCACGCGACCGCGCAGATGGAACTCGACCGCGTCGACGTCCAGGAGACCGACACGCAGGTCTTCGTGACCGTCCTGATGCGCGCCGAGGCGCCGTCCGGCGGCCGCCTGGCGGACGAGATCGAGGCCGGCGCGAGCGCGCGGCTCCGGCGCCCGCTCGGCGATCGCGAGCTCGTCCACGCACCGCTCGACTGGTCCGGCTCGCCGTCGCGTCGGCAGCAGGACCACCCCGCCGCGTAGGGCGCGCGCACCCGGCACGCCCTCGCGGGCACGCGCCGACTACCCTAGGAGCCATGCGTCGGTATGCCGTCCCCGGGGTCGTCACGGTCGTCTGCGTCGCCCTCCTCGCGCTCCTGATCTACGGCGTCACCCAGCAGGGCGAGGGCGACAAGCTCGCCACCGCGCTCGGCAAGGGCGAGAAGCCGGTCGCGATCGACGCCACGCTGCCGCGGCTCGGCGCGACCGGCACGAACAGCCTCGCCGACTACCGCGGCAAGGTCGTGGTGCTCAACTTCTTCGCCAGCTGGTGCGCGCCCTGCGCCGACGAGGCGCCGCTGATCGAGCGCACCCAGAGACTGCTGAGGAAGAGCGGGGCGACCTTCCTCGGTGTCTCCTGGAACGACACCGAGCAGGACTCGTCCGCCTTCCTGCGCCAGCACGGGCTCATCTACCCCGCGATCCGCGACGTCACCGGCTCCTACGCCAAGGCCTACGGCGTCAAGGGCATGCCCGAGTCGTTCGTGATCGACAAGCGCGGCCGCATCGTCGCGCTCAGCCGCGGCGTGATGGACGAGAGATTCGTCAAGTCGCAGATCGAGCCGCTGCTCTCGGCACCGCAATGAGACGACTCATGGCCCTGCTCACGCTGCTGACGGCGCTCACGCTGGTCGCGATCGCCGGGCCCGCCGCGGCCGCGCAGCCGAAGGTCAACTTCTACGACTTCCAGGACACGGTGATGTGCGTCGTCTGCAGAACGTCGCTCTCCGTCGCGAACGGACCGCAGGCCGACAGCGAGCGGCAGACGATCAGAAACCTGATCGCCCAGGGCAGAGACGAGCAGCAGATCAAGGACGCGCTCGTGAGCCAGTACGGCGACCGCGTGCTCGCGCTGCCGAAGGACAAGGGCTTCAACCTCGCCGTCTACTTCGTGCCGATCGGCGTCGTCGTGCTGATGGTCGCCCTGCTGCTGGTCGCGCTGCCGCGCTGGCGTCGCTCGGCCCGCGCGAAGGCCGCGCAGCCGGCGGGCTCGCTCGGCCCGGAGCTCAGCGACGACGACGCGCGCCGGCTCGACGAGGACCTCGCCCGCTACGACCGCTGACGGTGCACTCGGCTGACAATGCAATTGGCTGATGCCGATTGCATTGCGGCCGGAGCGGTAGGCGGTGAATCGGCTGGCGCCGATTCAAGTGGGCGGAGCGGTAGCTACATGGATGTGGGGGCGGTCACGCCGAGCAGCGCGAGCGCCTGCGCGATCGTCCGCTGGGCGGCGATCGACAGCGCGATCCGGAACGACTCGACGCTCGCCGGCTCTGCGCCGACGACGCGGCAGTCGCGGTAGAAGGCGGTGAAGTCCTGCGCGAGCTCGAGCGCGTAGGCGGCGATGCGGTGCGGCGCGCGCCGCTCGGCCGCCTCGGCGACCTCGTCGGGGAAGGCGATCAGCTTCTTGATCAGCGCGCGCTCGGCCGGCTCGAGCGCGGCCGCGTCGCCGCCGGCCGTGACCGCAGCGACGGCCGCGAGCGCCTCCGCGACGCGGGCCTTGCCCGCCTTCGCGAGCACCGACGAGATCCGCGCGTGGGCGTACTGCACGTAGTAGACGGGGTTCTCGTTCGACTGCTCGCGGGCGAGGTCGAGGTCGAGGTCGACGGTCGTGTCGTGCGAGCGCTGGAGCATGAAGAAGCGCGCCGCGTCGACGCCGATGTCGTCGATCAGCTCATCGAGCGTGTTGAAGATCCCTCTGCGCTTCGACATCGCCGCCCGCTCGCCGCGCTCGACGAGGTGGACGAACTGCATGATCAGGATCTCGAGCGCCTCCGGATCGCCGCCGAGCGCCTGCATCGCCGCCTTCAGCCGCGCGACGTAGCCGTGGTGATCGGCGCCGAAGACGTCGATCTGGCGCTCGAAGCCGCGGTCGCGCTTGTTCTCGAGATACGCGACGTCCGAGGAGAAGTAGGTCGGGTCGCCGCTCGAGCGCTCGAGCACGCGGTCCTTGTCGTCGCCGAAGGCCGACGTCCGCAGCCACAGCGCGCCGTCGGAGCGGTAGACGTGCCCGTGGCGCTCGAGCTCGGCGTACGCCCGCTGGACCGGCGTCGGATCGCCCTCGTAGAGCACGCGCTCGCTGAAGAACTGGTCGAAGCGGACGCCGAAGCGATCGAGCGTCGCCTTGATGCGCGCGAACAGGATCGCGACCGCGGCGGCCGCCAGCTCGTCCGGGTCGCCCTCGGCGGCGTTCGGGATCTCGCGCGCGAGGTCGACCACGTACTCGCCCTCGTAGCCGCCCTCCGGGACCTCCTCGCCGCGGGCACGAGCGCGCACCGACTCGCCGAGCAGGCGCACCTGCGTGCCGGCGTCGTTGAAGTAGTACTCGCGCCCGACCTCGTGCCCGTGGTAGGCGAGGATCCGCGCGAGCGCGTCGCCGTACGCCGCGTGGCGGCCGCTCGCGGCGACGAGCGGACCGGTCGGGTTGGCGCTGACGAACTCGACGAGGATCCGCTCAGGTCGCTCCGCGCCACCAGCGCCGAACGCGTCGCCGGCCGCCAGCACGTCCGACAGCGCGGTCGTGTGCCAGTCGTCGGCGAGGAAGAGGTTGAGAAAGCCGGGGCCCGCGACCTCGTAGCGCTCGAGCCGGTCGCCGAGGCGGGCTCTCAGCTCCTCCCCCAGCCGCTCGGCGATCTCCCGCGGCGGCTTGCCGACGCTCGGCGCCAGCAGCATCGCGGCGTTCGTCGAGTAGTCGCCGAAGCCGTCGCGCTTCGGCCGCTCGACCGACGGCTTCGCGCCCGGCTGCTTCGCCTCGTCGCTGCGGAGGGCGGCGGACGCGTCCTCGACAGCGGTTCGCAGATCGCGCAGGGGAGTCACGGGTCGTGAGGGTATCGGCCCTCGCGTCGCGACACCGCGTCGCGGCACAGGCGGTGGCCGAGCGACGCTCAGTAGTGGTAGGGCTCGCCCGCGAGGATCTTGTGCCCGCGGTAGAGCTGCTCCAGCAGCACGACGCGCGCGAGCTGGTGGGGCAGCGTCATGCGTCCGAGCGAGAGGCGATGGTCGACCGCCTCGAGGTCGAGGCCATAGGGGCCGCCGACGACGAAGCAGACGTCACGTCCGCCCTGGCGGCGTTCCTCCAGAAAGCGGCTGAACGCCATCGAGTCGTATTCGCTGCCGCCGGCGTCGAGCAGCGAGACGTAGGCGCGCTCCGGAATCCGCTTCGCGACCTGCTCGTCCTCGCGCACCTCCAGCAGCTCGACGCGGGCGTGACGGGTGAGCAGCTTCTGGTAGTGCTGGACGTCGTCGGCGAAGGGCGGCCGCAACCGGCCCACGGCCAAGACGATGATCCTCACGACTGCGATACTAGCTTCATGGACGACGACGAAGAGACCGAACGCCACATCAACATCCACTTCTCGCCCGACATCATGGCGGGCGTGTACTCCAACTTCGCGAACGTGAGTCACTCCGAGTACGAGTTCACGATCACGTTCGCGCGCGTCGACCACGAGGTCGACGACGACGAGATCCCCGGGGTGGTCGTCTCCCGGGTGAACCTGTCGGCGAAGTTCATGCGCGAGCTGATCGACGCGATGGAGGACAACTACTCCAAGTGGCACACGACCGAGGGGATCAAGAACCTCCCCGAGTTCGACCGACCCGACGACCAGCAGCGCCGCTCCGAGTAGCGCGCCCCGACGGGCGGCTCAGCCGCCGTCCGCGAACGCGACCGCCGCTCCGATCCGCTCGATCGTGGGCGGATGGCTCGCCAGGACCCGCGTGAGCCGGCGCGGCGGCTCGAGGTCGGCGCGGTTCTGCACCGCGATCCGGCGCTGGAAGGCGATCATCGCCGCCGGCGCGTCCGTCAGCCGCAGCGCGAACGCGTCCGCGCGCCGCTCGATCGCCCGCGAGAGGCGCGCCGAGGCGAGCCCGAGCGGCAGGCCGGCGAGCGCGAGCGCGAGCATCAGCCGCGGCAGCGCGATCGCCGGCGGCGTGCTCGCCCTCACCCCCATGCGCGCGGCCAGTCGCTCGACCGCGCGCGACGCGAACGGCGCGACGATCGCGAGCTGCGCGAGGCCGCGCACGACGTCGCTATGGCGCACGTGCGCGAGCTCGTGGGCGACCACGAGCCGCAGCTCGTCGCGCTCGTAGTCGCGCAGCAGCGTGTCGAACAGGACGACGCGCTTCGTCGCGCCGAGCCCGGTGACGTAGGCGTTCGCGGCCGTCGTACGGCGACTCGCGTCGACCTCGAAGACCTCGCCGACGTCGACCCCCGCATCCCGCGCCAACGCCAGGACGTCGTCGCGCACCTGACCCTCCGGCAGCGGCGTGAAGCGGTTGAAGAGCGGCTCGAGCAGGACCGGAGCGGCGAAGGCCGCGCCGGCGCTGAGGGCCACGCCACCGCCCGCGGCGGCGATCCACCAGCGCTCCGGCAGCCGCGCGCGCAGCTCCGTCGCGAGCGCGCCGCCGGCGGCCGCGAACGTCGCACCGATCGCGTTCGCGCGAACGATGTCGGCGGCCCAGCCGCGCCACGACTGCGTCGCGAGCCCGGCGCGCAGCGCACGGCGGCGCCCCGCGGCGGCGAGCGGCAGCGTCACGAGCGTGCTCGCCAGCGTCAG
>JAOPZA010000040.1 GCA_025964325.1 Conexibacter sp. | reverse complement strand
CCCGCAGGCGGGACGAGCACGAGCCCCGCCGCCGGCGGCGCCGGCGATGCCGCGCTCGGCAGAGCGACCTTCACGGGCGCCGGCGGCTGCGCGGCCTGCCACACGCTCGCCGACGCGGGCGCGAGCGGCACCGTCGGCCCCGACCTCGACAGAGTCCTCAGAGGGCAGACGGCCGACCAGATCCGCACCTCGATCGTCAGACCGAACGCCGCGATCGCGCAGGGCTACAGACCCGGCGTGATGCCGCAGACCTTCGGGCAGACGCTGTCGTCCGCCCAGATCGACGGTCTCGTCGCCTATCTCTCAACGGTCACGAAGTGAAGGAGAGCCTGCGATGACCGCAAAGCTCCGTGCTCCCGGTTGGTATCGCGCGGCCCTGTTCCTGCTGCTCGGCGTCGCCTTCGCGTACGTCCTCGTCGGCGTCGTCCGCACGCTGATGCACGAGCACACGCCGTGGCACGACGGCCAGGCGATCACGACCGTCTCGCTGATCGCGGCCCCGCTCTTCTTCCTCGTGGGCATCGGCTGCTTCGACTACTGGTTCGCGTGGGCCTCGGGCCGCCCGACCCGCCCCGAGGACCACTCGTCCCACGGCGCGCACAGCTGGCGCGACTACTTCCGCGTCAACACCGACCACAAGGTGATCGGGGTCCAGTACATCTGCACCTCCGTCTTCTTCCTCTTCGTCGGCGGGCTGATCGCGATGTTGATGCGCGCCGAGCTGGCCCAGCCGGGGATGCAGTTCGTCGACAGCTCGACCTTCAACGGGCTCTTCTCGGTCCACGCGGCGCTGCTGATCTTCCTGTTCGTGATCCCGGTCTTCGCCGGCATCGCGAACTACGTCATCCCGCTGATGATCGGCGCGCCGGACATGGCCTTCCCGCGGCTGAACGCGCTGTCGTACTGGATGCTGCCGCTCGCCGGCACGATGATGGTGCTGAGCTTCCTCGCTCCGGGCGGCGCCTTCGCGACGGGCTGGACCGCCTACGCCCCGCTCTCGACCGACATGCCGCTCGGGCAGATGTTCTTCACCGTGGGGGTGCAGCTCGCCGGCGCCTCGTCGATCGCGACGGCGCTCAACTTCCTCGTCACGATCATCACGATGCGGGCGCCCGGGATGAGCTTCTTCCGGATGCCGCTGCTCGTGTGGGCGAACTTCTCGACCTCGCTGCTGGTCGTGATCGCGACGCCGTTCATCGCCGCGTCGCAGTTCTTCGTGCTGCTCGACCGCGCGCTCGGCTTCCACTTCTTCGACACCGGGCTGGGGGTCGGCAAGGACGGTTACGTGCTGATGTACCAGCACGTCTTCTGGTTCTACTCGCACCCGGCCGTCTACATCATGATGTTGCCCGGCTTCGGCATCATCAGCGAGATCATCTCGGTCAAGTCGCGCAAGCCGATCTTCGGCTACCGCATGATGGCCTTCTCGCTGCTCGCGATCGTCGTGCTCGGCTTCACCGTCTGGGCGCACCACATGTTCGTCTCCGGCATGCAGGGCTGGATCCGGATCCCGATGATGATCACGACCGCGATCATCGCCGTGCCGACGGGGATCAAGATCTTCTCCTGGCTCGCGACGCTGTGGCGAGGGGTGCTCCACCTCGACACGCCGATGCTGTTCGCGCTCGGATTCCTGACGACGTTCACGCTCGGCGGCATCAGCGGCGTGATGCTGGCGATGATCCCGTTCGACATCCACGTGTCGGATACGTACTTCATCGTCGCCCACATCCACTACGTGCTGTTCGGCGGCTCGCTGTTCACGATCTTCGCCGGGATCTACTACTGGTTCCCGAAGATCACCGGGCGGATGTACGACGAGCGGCTGGGCAAGATCCACTTCTGGTGCACGTTCGTCTTCTTCAACCTCACCTTCGGCCCCATGCACGTGCTCGGGATCGAGGGGATGCCCCGCCGCGTGGCCGACTACGCGCAGCAGTACGCACCGCTGAACCTCGCGATCTCGATCGTCAGCTTCCTCCTCGGCCTCAGCATGCTCGTCTTCCTCTACAACATGGTCGTGAGCTGGCGCGGCGGACCGCACGCGGTGGCGAACCCGTGGCGCGCCCTCACGCTCGAGTGGCAGGTCTCCTCGCCCCCGCCGATCTTCAACTTCGACGCGGTCCCGACGGTCGTCGGGGGCCCGTACGAGTACGGCGTGCCCGGCGCCGTGCACGGCATCTTCCAGTCCCCGGCCGAGGCGAGACCGACAGCCGGCACAATCGCGACATCACCGACGAGAGAGTGAGGTGAGCGCATGGCACACGTGCTCGTAGTGGCGAACGACACCCACGGTGGACGCCCCTTGATCGAGGCGATCCGCGCCCGGTACGAGAAGGGCGGCGCCGATTTCGTCGTCATCGCTCCGCAGACCCGTCCCCACGCCGGCTACGTCATCTACGACGAGTCGGTGCGCGACCACGCCCGCAACCAGGTCGAGGCGACGCTGTCGAAGCTGCGCGAGGCCGGGATCCCGGCCCGCGGCGACGTGATGGACCCGGATCCGTACACCGCGACGCTCGACGCCGTGCGGGAGTACCGCATCAGCGAGATCATCATCTCGACGCATCCCGAGCAGCGCTCCGGCTGGCTGCGGCGCGACCTGATCGAGCGGGTGCAGGAGGGGACCGGGCTGCCGGTGCAGCACGTCGTGGTCGACGTCGACGCGGAGCGCGACGACACGACGCACACGCTCGTGATCGCGAACCAGACGGTCGGCGGCCAGCCGCTCTTCGAGGTGCTGAAGCGGCGGGCGACCGAGTCGCCCCACCGCTTCACCGTCGTCGTGCCGCAGGACGGCGGCCAGGGACACCACGCCGACGAGGCGAAGGCGCGGCTGACCGCCCTGCTCACGCGGCTGCGCGACGACGGGATCCCGGCGACCGGCGGGATCGGCGACCCCGACCCGTACACCGCGGTCGTCAACGCGCTGCAGTTCTTCCCCGTCGACGACATCGTCATATCGACGCTGCCGAAGATGCGCTCGCGCTGGATGCGCGCCGATCTGGTGGACCGCGTCAGCCGCGTGACGCAGGCGCCGGTCGAGCACGTCGTCGTCGACATCGAGGGCGCCGGCGCCAGAGAGCGGGCCCGGACCGGAGCGGCGGCCGGCTGATGGAAGCCGCCTCCGCATCGCTGCACGCCGGCGAGGCCGAGCATCACGGTCCGCCGGCGGCGCATCGCAGCTCGCGCGTCGATCCGCAGATGCTCGGGATGCTGCTGTTCATCATCTCCGAGATCATGGTCTTCGGCGCCTTCTTCACGGCCTACTTCTTCATCCGGGTCGTGCAGGCGAACCCCTGGCCGGCCGCCGGGACCGAGCTGCCGAAGCTCGTCGCCGGGTTCAACACGGCGATCCTGCTGTCCTCCTCGGTGACGCTCCACTGGGCGCTGACGTCCGTCAAGAACGGCAACCGCTGGGGCTTGAGAGCCGGCATGCTGACGACCTTCCTGCTCGGGCTCACGTTCCTCTTCGTGCAGATCAACGAGTACGTGCACATCGGCTTCGCGCCGCACGACAGCGCGCAGGCGTCGGTCTTCTACGGACTCACCGGCCTGCACGGAGCCCACGTCTTCATCGGCCTCGTGCTGCTGCTGATGGTGACGGTGCGCGCGTTCCGCGGGCACTTCAGCCCGGAGGCGCATCGCGGCGTCGAGATCCCCGGGATCTACTGGCACTTCGTCGACGTGATGTGGGTCATCGTCTACTGCAGCGTCTACCTCCTCTAGGCACGGGTCCGCGCCGATGCTGAACCCGCTGCGATCCGAGGAAGAGGCGTTCCGCGCACTGCTGTACACGGCCGGGGCGGTCATCGCGATCGTCGTCGTCGTGCTGGTCGTGCGCGCGCTCGCCTGATCGTCTGAGCGCCGTGCGGCTCGCCTTCGATCCCGTCGTCATCGCTCTGATCGCACTCGCGGCCGCGCTCTACGTGCGGGCGCTGCGGATCCTCGCGCGCCGCCGCCTGCACGTGCCGGTCGGGCAGCAGGTCTGCTGGTGGATCGGGATCGCGCTGCTGCTGATCGGCCTCAACGGGCCGCTCGACGCCTACGACGACCGGCTGCTGAGCATGCACATGGCCCAGCACCAGCTGATCGGCGACATCGCCGCGCCCTTCCTGCTGGCCGGGCTGCGCGCGCCGCTGCTGCTCTTCTACCTGCCTCGGCCTGCGCTCGTGACGCTTGCCCGCCAGCGCTGGCTGCGTCGGGCGTTCCGGGTCCTGCGCAGACCGCTCGTCGCGCTGCCGCTCTACGTCGGCGTCGTCTATGGCTGGCACCTCGACGCGCTGTTCGTGGGGGCGCTGCACCATCCGCTCCTCCACGCGCTGCAGCACGAGTGCTTCATCGCCGCGAACCTGCTGCTGTGGTGGCCGGTGCTCGAGCCGAACCACCGCCGCATGCCCGGCGACCTCTGGAAGATCGGCTACATCTTCGCCGCGCGGATGTCGACCATGTTCCTCGGCATGATCTTCGTCTTCTCGCGCGGGATCCTCTACGCCAGCGCGTACGGGCGCGGGCCGCGCGAGGGGATCTCGCCGCTGAGCGACCAGCAGACCGCCGGCGGCATGATGATGTCGCTCGACATCGTCGTGATGCTCTTCGCCGTCTGCTGGTTCTTCTGGCAGGCCTCCGCGCAGGCCGACCGCGACCAGGCGGCGGCGGATGCAGCTCCGGCGGCGAGTGGCGGCCCGACGGCGGATGGCGGCCCCGCGGCATCTGCCGGCCCCGCGGCATCTGCCGACCCGCCGCCGGATGGCGCCGCGCGGGACGCGGTCCGGCGGACCGCCGTCAGCCGACGGTGATCGTGCCGACCATGCCGGCCTGGCGATGGCCGGGCAGCGTGCAGTAGAACGTGTATCTGCCGGCTCTGAGGTCGACCGAGACGGTCGAGACGCCGCCGCCGGAGACCGTCTTGCCGGTCTGCAGCACGGGGCCGTTCGCGCCCTGCTGGATCGCGATGTCGTGCGGGGTGCTGGAGGCGTTTCTCGAGTCGATCGTCAGCGCGCCCGCGGGCGCGGTCGCGTTCGAGACCTCGTAGGCGAGCTGGCCGGTCGGGTTGGCGTCGATCTCGAGTCTGCCGCCCTGCGCGGTCGCCGTTCTCTTCGACGCCGTCGGGACCGCCGTCGCGAGCGCGCCGGTGTCTCTGCCGCTCGTGGCCGCGACGCGCGCGACGTAGGCGGCGACGTCGACGGCGCGCTGTCCGTCGACCAGCTTCGCCGGCATCACGCCCCGGATGTTCGGGTAGAGGATCTGCTCCTTCACGACGCCGCGGATCGTGCTCGAGCGCAGGCCGTCTCTGCGCGACTGGGCGAAGGCCTGGTCGAGGTTCGGGCCGACCGTGCCTCTCGTGTCGGCGCGCGCGAGCGTGTGGCAGGAGCCGCATCTCGCGACGAACGCCTGCTTGCCGTGGACGACGTCGGCGTTGTCGCCCTTGACGGCGCCGCCGCACCCGGCGAGCGCGAGCAGCAGCACCGGGGCCACGGCCACAACGGCGATCCCGCCTCTTCTCCGAACGCTGCCGAGCATCATCCTCGGTGCGAGCCTATCCGAGCAGGTGGCCGGAACGCTAGTCCTAGGCGAAGCCGTGCGCTTCGCGGGCCGTGTCGCGCGCTTCCGGTCTCGGCAGCTCGTCCAGCCGCCCCTCGGCTGCCGCCAGGACGCCACGCGCGACGCCCTCCCACGACCACAGCTCGCGCGCGGTCGCCACGAGCGCCGTGCGCGTCGCCTCGCGCAGCTCCTCGGGCGCCTGGAGCCAGGCGACCAGCCGCTCGGCGATCAGGCGGACGGCGCCCGGACCGACCGGAAACGAGAGCAGCGGGCGAGCCGGCGCGGGCACCGCCGCAGCGAGCGCGGCGGAGACCTCGGCGAGGCCCGAGTGGTCGGCGCAGAGCGGCAGCGTCCCGCAGGCGGCGGCCTCCGCCGCGACCATCCCGAACGCCTCCGGGAAGGTGCTCGGCACGACCTGCGCCTCGCAGGCGGGCAGCAGGTCGGTCAGCTCGTCGTGCTCGAGGCGCCCGGTCAGGACCGTGCGCTCGCGCATGTCGCGGGCGGCCGCCAGGTAGCGCGCCGCGTCGCCGTGCTCGTCCCGCTCGAGGTCGTCGAGGAACGACTGGAGATGGTGCAGCGAGCCGCTCCCGCCGACCTCGCCCTCGGCCGCGCGGCCCTCGGCCGCGAGCGCGGCGACCGCAGGGAGGTCGCCGTCCGCGAGGGCGTCGATCAGGCGTTCGACGCCCCCGCGGTAGGCGCCGAAGCCGACGACCGCGAGCCGCGCCCGCGGCTCCGCCATCAGCACGAGCGGCCAGGCCGCGATCAGCAGGTCGATCCCCTTCGAGACGATCAGCTTGCCGACGAAGGCGACCAGGCGGTCCTGCTCGCCGGCCGCGAGCGAGGCGACCGCGGCGGCGGCGGCCCCCTCGTCGCGATCGAAGGCGGAGGCGGGCTCGGGGACCGGCTCGAGGCTGGCCGGGCGCGCCGTGGGGGCGGCGGGGACGGGCGCGGGGTCGGTCGCGCGAGCGGGGTCGGGCGCGGGGTCGGTCTCGGCTGAGCGGTCGGTCGGGGGTGCGGCGGCGGCGGCCGCCGCCTGGGCGCCCAGCCGCTTCGCGAGCGCCGCGAGGCCGGCGCGGGCGGC